>NZ_JBIFFO010000014.1:0-116097 GCF_043557115.1 Sulfitobacter sp. 1A13679 | reverse complement strand
CCCGCGACTTCGATCTCGTCGGGGGCGAGGAAACGGTGCCCGCGCGTGGTGTTCCCGGCGGTGATCCCGTCGATGGTCAGCGGCACCACCTCGGCCCCGGCCTCATCGCTGATCACGCAGAGGATGGAATGCAGCGGGCGGACCCATTTCAGGCTGCCGCTGCCCCACCGCATGGACTTGGGCCAGGGGAAGTTGCGGATGGTCTGCTCCAGCACCTCGGCCACGATCTCGGCGGCGGGGCGGCCCGGTTTCTCGATCTTGGCAAAGAGCACCTTGCCCTTGGGTGTGTCACGCTCCTCTAGCTGGTCGCGCGTCAGACCCGCGCCGCGCAAAAAGCCTTCGATGGCTTTCTCGGGCGCGTCGGCTTTGGGGCCCTTGCGCTCTTCCACCTGTCGGGGGCTGGCGGCAAGCATGTCGCCAAGCGCCAGCGTCAACCGGCGCGGGGTGGTGAAAACGGCCGCGGAGCCATAGGTCAGACCGGCCTCGACCAGACCGTTGGTCACCAGCTTTTGCAGGTCTTCGCCCGCGCGTTTCTGCATCCGCGCGGGAATTTCTTCGGAAAAAAGTTCAATCAGCAGATCTGGCACGGGCGGCCCCCAATTCTTGCCGCGACGGCGGCGTCTCATCGGGGGCTTGGATAACGAGTGCTAGGCGGAGGGTCTAGCCCCCCGCCCCGCGTTTAATCCAACAAGGTGCGGATATCGGGGTCGGAGAATTTCGGCACCACGCGGTAGCCCGCTTCGACGAAGTTATAGACCGCGAAACCGATCAGCCCCAGCCCGGCCCCGCCCAGAAGGAAGCGCCCAAAGGCCATGCCGCGCAGGTCTTGCAGCGCCTCGCCCAGACCGCCCGCCTGTTCGGGGTTGGCCGTGAGCGCCGCATAGCCCAGCGAAAAGGCGACGAGCGCGAGAATGCCGCCATAGATGACAAGGCCGATTTTCACGATGGGGTCGATGCTTTCGGTGAAATGGGTGCGCGCCAGATGGCCCTTATACTTCCCGCTCAGCCCTTTGTAGGCGTAGTAAATCCCCGCGCCCAGCAGGATCAGCGCCCCCGCGGCCACGATATAGCGCCCGGCGGGCATGGCCATCAGCTTTTGCGTCCAGTCCTGCGCGGAACTGCCGCCGGAGTTCTTGCCGCTCATCGCCAGAGCGAGAACCGAGACGCCGATACCGCCGTGGATCAGCCCGGTCGTGATCTGCCCCAGCCGCGCGATCAGCCCCTTGGCGTCGGTGCCGTGGTCTTCGACATCCTTCACACCCGCGGCCACACGCCAGACCAGATAGGCAAGCAGCCCGATGCCGATGGCAAATAGCGCGGGGATGCCATAGGGCTCATCCCGCAGTGCCGCGAGGGCGTCTTTCGTACCCGAGGCTTGGGTGCGTTTCAGGGCGGCCAAAAGCGCCAGCCCCCCGATGATCGTATAGATCACCCCGCGCGCGCCATAGCCCGCGCGCATCACCCATTTCAGCCCCTCATGTGTTTTCTCTGACATTTTTGCCCCCGTTCTATGTGGGGACAAGCGTTCGGCAGCGTCAAAAGGTTCCGCCGAAAGGGTCCGCGCGCGGGGATAAGATCAGTCGGCGGGGCGTTCCGGGCAGGCCTCGCCCACCACGGTGCCGTCATAGGACTTCTCACCGCAGTCGTTCAGCTCATGCCAGATATAGCCGCGCCCGTCGTCGGTCAGCGCCACGATCCGATCGACGCCGTAGTGCACGTTTTTGCCGCCGAGGAAGGTCAGCGCGCTGCCCGCCTCGATCTCAGCCGCAATGGCGGGGGCGTCGAAACAATCGAACCAGCCTGGCGCGTTGCGCGGATCGGTATGGTCGGTCATCTCATAGGTCTCGGTCGCCATGGCGAGGCTGATGTCATGCTCGAAACAGGCGCGAAACCGGATCGGGGAACTGTCGGCGTCGATGGCCTGTAGGTTCTCCGCCGCGATCCCCTCCGGCTCCTCCGTCGTCAAAGAGACGAGTTCAACCTTAGCCTCGGGCACATCGTGATAAAAGCCGTAGATCTGAAGGTAATAGAGCGCCGCACCGGCGATCACTGCGGAGACGAGGATCACGATGCCAACAATCTTGCCGCTCATGCCGCGCTGTCCGCCTCGGGCGTCCAGCCGCCGGCGCGGGTCTGCACGAAGGCATCCGCGCATTGCTTGGCCAGCGCCCGCACCCGCCCGATATAGGCCTGCCGCTCGGTGACCGAGATCACGCCGCGGGCATCCAGCAGGTTAAAGATATGGCTCGCCTTGATGCATTGGTCATAGGCCGGATGCGCCATGACGATGCGCTTGCCGGTCTTTGGGTCTTCGGCGGGCTGTTCGAGGATGAATTTGCAATGCGCCTCGGCCTCGTTGAACTGATCGAGCAGCACCTCGGTGTTGGCCGTATCGAAGTTCCAGCGCGCGAATTCCTCTTCGGTCTGTTTGAACACATCGCCATAGGTCAGCGGGATCGGCGCGTCGGGGCTGTTGAAGGGCATGTCCATGACGTGATCGACACCCAGCACATACATCGCCAGACGCTCCAGCCCATAGGTCAACTCGCCCGAGACGGGGTGGCAGTCATGGCCGCCGACCTGCTGGAAATAGGTGAACTGCGAGACTTCCATGCCGTCGCACCAGACTTCCCAGCCCAGACCCCAAGCGCCGAGCGTCGGGCTTTCCCAATCGTCTTCGACAAAGCGGATGTCATGCAGCGCCATGTCGATGCCGATGGCTTCGAGCGAGCCGAGGTACAGGTCTTGCAGATTGGGGGGGCTGGGTTTGATCAGCACTTGATACTGGTAGTAATGCTGCAAACGGTTCGGGTTCTCACCATAGCGCCCATCCGTGGGGCGGCGCGAGGGCTGAACATAGGCCGCAGCCCAAGGCTGCGTGCCAAGGCTGCGAAGCGTGGTGGCCGGGTGAAAGGTGCCCGCGCCCACTTCCATGTCGTAGGGTTGCAGCACCGCGCAGCCCTGCCGCGCCCAATAGCTCTGCAAAGCAAGGATGATCTCTTGGAAAGAGCGTGGTTTCTGCGCTGCGTCAGACATGGTGATTGCCCCTTAATGATGCGCGCCTTTCCTACGTCTGCAAGCCATGGGGGTCAATCACAGCTTTATCAGAATTTCGCCCCCTTTGGCATGGCATTCGCGCCGCTTTCCGGCGTAATCTGGCTCGGATTTGGTTTTGCGAGAGTTGAGTGACGATGAAGCGAATTCTACGTGCCCCCGTGGCGATCTTCTTGGCCCTGAGCCTGATCTGGGCTGGCGTTGCGCGGGCGCAATCGGCAGAGGATGTCGTTTGGGTTCAGATCGAGGCGCAGCCGTCCTTGGCCGAGGCCACGGATCGGGCGCGCGCCTATGAGACCCTGTTGGATGACGTGAATGGCTTTGCCTTGGGCGGCGGTTGGTACGGCATCGCCGTGGGCCCCTACCGGCGCGAGGATGCGGAACTGGTGCTGCGCAGCTATGTGCGCGACGGTCTGGTGCCGCGCGACAGCTTCATCCAGCAATCCAGCCGGTTCCAGCAGCAATTCTGGCCCGTGGGTGACAACGTTCTGGAAACCGGCGTGATCGACGCACCCGTGGGCGTGGATGGCGGTGCGCCAGAAGAAACCGCCGCGGGCAGCAGCACCCCCGATGTCACGACAACCCCGCTTGATCCCGCAGGGACGGAGGGTGAAACCGAAGCCGCAGAGGCCGAGACCGCCCCGGCCCCCACCCCGCCCGAACCAGATGAGACCCCGGCAGAGGCGCGCCGCTCGGAACGCGCCCTTTCGGCGCAGGAGCGCAAAGACCTGCAAATCGCCCTGCAATGGGCGGGCTTTTATGATGCCGCGATTGACGGTGCCTTCGGCCGTGGCACCCGTGCCTCCATGCGCGCGTGGCAGGGCGCCAACAGCTATGAGCAGACCGGTGTGCTGACCACGCGCCAGCGGGCGGCTCTGATGGCGCAGTATAACGCCGTGCTCGACGGGCTGGGCTTGCAACTGGTGCGCGACGAGAAGGCCGGGATCGAGATCATGATGCCCACCGCCGAGGTCGACTTCGCCCGCTACGAGCCGCCCTTTGCCCATTACGACAGCAGTGGCAACATCGGCGCGCGGGTCTTGTTGATCAGCCAGCCGGGCAATCAGGATACGCTCTACGGCCTCTACGACATCATGCAAACGCTTGAGATCGTCCCCTTGGATGGCCCGCGCGAGCGCAAGCGCAATTCCTTCGAGTTAATCGGCGAGAACGGCAGCATCATCAGCCAGACGCAGGTCTCGCTTGAGAACGGTCAGATCAAGGGCTTCACGCTGATCTGGCCCGCCGGGGACGAAGACCGCCGCCGCCGCGTGGTGGCCGAGATGTCGAAAAGCCTCACGCGCCTGCCCGGTGTGCTCGACGCTGCCGAAGGCAACAGCGACGCGCAGGCGATCGATCTGGTCGCCGGCCTGCAAATCCGCCAGCCCAAGATCGCCCGCAGCGGCTTTTTCATTGATGGCAATGGCGCGGTCGTCACCACCAGCGAAGTCGTGGCCTCCTGTGGGCGGGTGACGCTGGACGCCGATACCGATGCCACGGTGGTCGCCACCGATGAGGCGCGCGGCCTTGCCCTGCTCAAGCCTGAAAGCCGCCTCGCCCCGCTGGCCGTGGCCGAGTTCAGCAACGCGGCCCCGCGCCTGCAATCGGAAATCTCCGTCGCGGGTTACTCCTACGAAGGCGTGCTGAGTGCCGCGACACTGACCTTTGGCGCGCTGTCGGACCTCAAGGGGCTGAACGGGGATGAGACCCTCAAGCGCCTGTCGGTCAAGGCCCAGCCCGGCGATGCTGGGGGTCCGGTCTTTGATGAGAATGGCCACGTCGTGGGCATGTTGCTGCCCCAGACGGAAGCGGACCGCAAACTGCCCGAAGACGTGAGCTTTGCCCTTGATGGTGATGTGATCCTCAAGGCAGCGCAGGAGGCCGGGCTGGCCAGCAAGCAGGCGCAGGGGGCCACCGGCCCGATCGCGCCGCGCGACCTGACCCTGCGCGCGCAGGGCATGACCGTCTTGGTCAGCTGCTGGGAATAACGCGGGGGGATCAGCCCCTAGCGACAAAGACAAAGGGCGGTGCCATCCGCGCCGCCCTTTTACGTTTCAAGCGCGCCAGAATTTGGCGGTGAACATGACGTAGACCGCCATCAGCTCCAACCGTCCGATCCACATGGCGATGATCAATATCCACTTCGCCGTGTCATTAAGGCTGCTGAAATTCCCCGCCGGGCCGATGATCTCTCCCAAGCCCGGGCCGATGTTCGCCAGCGCCGCCGCGGCCCCCGAAACCGAGGTGACGAAATCCAACCCCGTCAGGCTCAGCGCGACCGAGATCAGGCCGAGCGAAACGACGAAGAACATGAAGAAAGACATCACCGAGCTCAGCACGTCCGCCCCCACCGGGCGGCCATCGTAGCGCGGGGTAAAGACACCGTGGGGCGAACGGATCCGCCGCAGCTGCGCGCGGATCGACGCAAAGAGCAGTTGATAGCGGAAGATCTTGATCGAACAGGTGGTCGATCCGGCGCAGCCGCCGATCAGGCCTATGAAAAAGAACAGCGCCACGGCAAAACTGCCCCATTGCATATAGTCCGCCGAGGCATAGCCGGTGCCCGAAATGATCGAGGTGATGTTGAACAGCGCTTCGCGCAAGACCCGCTCGGATTCATAGGTCGTGCCGCTGCGCAGAACGAAAAAGACGATCACCACCAGAAAGGTCATCGTCATAAAAAAGCCGCGCACCTGCGGGTCGCGGTGGAGGGCCACGGGGTTGCCGTTGATCAGCTGCACATAGCGTACGAAGGGCAGCGCGGCGAGGATCATGAAAATCACGGCGACATATTCGGCGGGGCCGGAAAAGGTGCTGAAGGAGGCATCGTAGTTGGAAAAACCACCCGTTGAGACCGTGGTCAGCGCATGTACGGTCGCGTCAAAGGTGGTCATCCCAAGGGCCAGATAGCTCAGCATGCAGGCCAGCGTGAGCCAGAGGTAGATCACCGAAATCTGCGTTGCGATCTGCCCCGCGCGGGGCAGGATTTTCCCGAAAGTGTCAAAGGATTCGGATTTGAAGATCTGCATACCACCGACCCGCAACTCAGGCAGGAAGACCATGGCGACAACGACGATACCGATGCCGCCCAGCCATTGCAGAATACCGCGCCAGATCAACAGACCTTTGGGCAGGTCTTCCAACCCGGTCAGCACCGTGGCCCCGGTGGTCGTCAGCCCCGACATCGCCTCGAACATCGCGTCGGTCACGCTGGCCTCGGTCGCGCCAAGCACGAAGGGCAAGG
The DNA here is from genome assembly GCF_043557115.1 of Sulfitobacter sp. 1A13679. NCBI lineage: Bacteria > Pseudomonadati > Pseudomonadota > Alphaproteobacteria > Rhodobacterales > Roseobacteraceae > Sulfitobacter > Sulfitobacter sp. 1A13679. The sequence goes on along the minus strand of NZ_JBIFFO010000014.1, from coordinate 109,799 downwards.
CCCCGAAGAGCGGCAGCATCAGCCAGACGCCGGTGGTCAGCATGAATGTCTGTTGAATGGTGAGCCCTTCACGGACTCCATTGGCGCTGGCGAGGGCGATCATACCGCCACCCAGCGTCGTGATCAGCGCGCTTTCGACGAAGACCCACCACTGGCCCCGGCCTTCGGCCAGATCGACCAAGATCGGGATGATCATGGCAAGGCCGAGCACGGCCACCAAAAGGCCCACGACATATCCGACAGGTCGTATATCCAACATGCGCGCAGCGTTGGCTTGGCCGCTCGTCGCTGTCAAGCCGAGACGGGACCGGGGCGCGATTTGGCCCCGGTCCGTGTCGTCTTAGATGTAGTAGAGGTCTTTGAAAACGTGGTGAACGATGTCGTCACGCTTGATGCCCATGGCGGCCAGTTCTTCGTCGCTTTTCGCTTGCAGGCCTTGGACCTGCTCAAAACGGCGTTGGGCGGTGGAGCCCATCATGATGCCATGGCCGATCCCCGCGAAAAAGCGGCGCAGACCGGCGCCGGCGCGCCGCAGCCCTTCGAGGGGAGAGACGGAGTGGGCGGGGTGAGCAGTGCTCTGGTAGGTCATCTGATTGCCTTTGCAATTTCCAGTATTTCGATGACCGTTAGATAGGCAATGCTGCGCCGCAGCAGAACCGACGTTTTCGCATAGCCGCTGGTCGGGACTTGCAGGGCTGACAGGGCGACATTCACCATTTCCGCGCTAAGACAGGCGGAATGCCCCGCAAAGGGGCGCGGCGCGGGCTGCGAACAACCAATGCGCGATTGCCGCGCCGTCCGGGGTCAGCCGACGTGGAAGAGCGTGTTGAAAAGCTTGGGGTCGATGCTCTGCGCGGCAAAGGTCTCACCTTGGGTCAGCACGCTGATCGCATCGTGGCTGTGCAGGCTTTCTTGATGGCTGGCGACGATGCGGAAATCGCCCACCCGGTCATCGGCCAAAAGCTGTTCGCAAAACAGCCGCGCGGCATCCTCGACAAAGATCGGATTGGCGGCGTTAAGCTCTGCAAACGCCTGTTCGTCTTCGCGTTTGACCATGACCTGCGTCTCGGTCGGCACGGCGCGGCGGCAAATCTCGATCAGGTCTTCGAACCAAAGGCAATCGCCCTCATCCCGCGTCTCGATCGATATCCGCGCGACGGAGCGTTGCGAATGCGGCGTCGCCAATTGCCCGCGGGTCTGGCGCGCGTGTTCGCTCAGTTCCAGCGAACAGGGGCAGGTGCTGGAATAGACATAGTCGAGATGCACGATCTTCTTGCGCTCGCTGTTCTGTTCGACCAATTCGAGCGCGATGTCGTAATACTGATAGCCCGTGAGGCCCGAGCGCAGGCTGCCGATCTTCATCGGGAAGGAAAAGCGCATCTGAATTCGCGCGTCCAAGCTCTCAAGATCGGCCTTGTAATCGTCCAGCGCCGCTTCGATCACCTCGAAGCTGAAGGTCGCCTCGGCGTGGCGGTAGAAGCTGCGCATGATGCGGGACATGTTGATGCCCTTCTTCTCCGCATCGAGCGAGACCGTGCCGGTCACGGAAGTCTCAAGCCGCAGATCCCCGCCCTCGCGGCTGCGATAGCGGATCGGCAGGCGAAAGTTCGAGATACCGACATGCTGGATCAACTGTTGCGCGCCGCGGATCAGGCTGGAGGGGCCGTTTTGCAGATCCGGCAGGCTGGCGCGGTAATTGTCGCCCGCCGTGAAATCTTCGGGATAGGCGCGGCTGAGGGCGGGATATTCGGCAGGAGCCAGCATCCGCGCCATGGCCGGGTCCAGCGCCGCAATCTCGGCCGGGGTGGCCGTTTCGGCCCAAGCGCGCAGCGTGGCGAGCGCGGATTGCGCCGCCTCCCGGTCCGGTGTCTCGGACATCTCAGTCACGATGTTCATTGCGCGGCCCTCCGGTCTGTCGCTCTCAATGTATGATGCGCGGGGCCAAAATGCCACCGCGCCCGCGACTCATCAGGTCAGGCTTGCGCCGCCGCATCCAAGGCTTGCAGCAGATCAGCCTTAAGATCGCCGCTATATTCCAGCCCCACGCTGATCCGCACCAGCCCCGGCGTGATGCCCAAAAGGTCTTTGGTGTCCTGCGGCAGACGCTGGTGGGTGGTGGTGGCCGGATGGGTGACGATGGTCTTGGCGTCGCCAAGGTTGTTTGAGATTACCCCCACCTGCAACGCATTCAGGAAAGCGAAAGCTGCCGCCTTGCCGCCCTTGAGGTCGATGGACAGCACCGTGCCCCCTGCCCCCATCTGGCGCATCGCCAGTGCGTTCTGCGCATGGCCCGCAAGGCCCGGGTAAAGCACCCGCGCCAATGCCGCATGACCGTCCAACGCCTCGGCCAATTCCTGTGCGCTGGCCGCCTGCGCCCGCACCCGCAGGTCGATGGTCTCCAACCCTTTGAGCATGATCCAAGCCGTGAAGGGGCTCATCGAGCCGCCGGTGTGTTTCATGTAAGGCTCAAGCGTGCCGCGGATGAAATCGCGGCTGCCCAGCACCACACCGCCAAGCGCGCGGCCCTGCCCGTCGATATGTTTGGTCGCGGAATAGACCACCACATCCGCGCCCTGCGAGATCGCGCGCGAGAAGACCGGCGTGGCAAAGACATTGTCGACCACCACCAGCGCGCCCTTGGCATGGGCGAGCTTGGCCACGGCCTCAATGTCGATCACCTCAAGCGTGGGGTTGGCCACGGATTCAAAAAACACCGCGCGGGTGTCGTCGCGGATCGCGGCCTCCCAAGCAGAGAGATCGCTGCCGTCGACGAAAGTGACCTCCACCCCGTAGCGGCCAAGGATCTCTTCCAGCACATAGATACAAGACCCGAAGAGCGCCCGGGCCGAGACGACATGATCGCCCGCCTTTAGCATCGAGATCAGCGCGCCCGAGACCGCCGCCATGCCGCTGGCGGTGGCAAAGGCATCTTCGGCCCCTTCCAAAGTGGCGATGCGGTCCTCGAACATGGCGACCGTGGGGTTGCCATAGCGGGCATAGATGAACTCATCCGGGCCGATCTCTTCGAAACGCGCCTCGGCCTGTTCGGCGCTGTCATAGACGAAACCTTGGGTCAGGTAGATCGCTTCGCTCACCTCGCCATATTGGCTGCGGCGGGTGCCTGCGTGGATCGCTTGGGTGCGCGCGTGACGGTCGTTGCTCATCAATCTCATCCTTCCGGCCCGACCTCGCGGGCATAAAAAAACCCCAGACGCGGCCAAGCGAAAGGGGTCTTTCATCCTGACCTTTTAGCGGCATGTTTAACGTGGCCCACAATCCGGTAACAAATCGCCACGCGGGGTGGATTACGCCGCGCGACGCTACAGGTCAACAGTTTCGCGCGGGGCCTTCGTTAAATTTGAGCGGATCAGCCTTGGTCTTTCTTCTCGCCGTAGGCTTCGAACAGCTTGCCCTGCGCCATGAAGAAAACGAAAATCGCCGCCGTGAGACCGAAGGTTTTGAAGTAGACCCAAGTATCGGTCGAGAAGAACCGCCAGATCACCTCATTCGCCAGCGCCAGACCAAAGAAGAAATACATCAGCCGTTTGGTCAGCAGCATCCAGCCCTCATCGCGCAGGGGCATCATCTCTTCCATGACGTATTTCAGGTAGGATTGCCCGCGCAGCAGGCCGACGGCCAAGAGGCCGCCGAAAAGCACATAGATCAGCGTCGGCTTCATCTTGAAGAAGCGGTCATCGTTCAGCCAGACCGACAACCCGCCAAAGATCACCACCAGCACCACGGTGGCGACCTGCATCCGGCTGAGCTTGCCCGTCAGCGCCCAAAGCGCGCCGGTCGAGAGTACCAGCAGCGGCACGAACATCGCGGTGACGACGATAAAGCCGTCATACTCCGTCCCGCCGAAAGTGTAGGTGTTATCCTTGAGCCACAGATAGGCCACGAGGAAGGCCAAGACCGGCCCGTATTCCAAGCCTGCCCGCAGCATTGGGTTGATCTCTCTTGGTTCTGACATGCCTGTTCCTTCAGCCGCCCATTTCAACAATCACCGCCCCGGCTGCGATCAGCGCCATCAGCGCGATGCGGCGCGGGCCGACGGTTTCTTTCAGCACCAGCACCCCGATCAGCGCGGCAAAGACGGTCGAGGTCTCGCGCAGCACCGCCGCCTCGCCCACCTTGTCGAGCCGCGTGGCCAGCATGACCGACCCGAAACTCGCAAAAGCGATGATCCCGCCGATAAAGCCGCGCAGCATCAGCGGCGCCACCTCGGGCGGGTTCTCCATCGCGTGCCAGCGCCGCCATGCGATCACCGGCATCACCAACCCGTCGATCATGAAAAACCATGCAAGGAAGGTGAAAGGATCCGCCGTGGCGCGGATGCCGTATGCGTCATATGTGGTGTAAAGCGCCACGAACAAGCCCGTCAGCACCGCCAGGCCGAGCGCCGCGTGCAGCGTATCACGCGCGGCGACCAAATTGCGCAGGTTATAGAGGGCCAGACCAAAGATACCGCTCAGCAGCACCGCCACGCCCAGCCATTGCACCGCGTTGAACCGCTCGCCAAAGATCAGATAGGCCCCCACCACGGCAAAGAGCGGCCCCGTCCCGCGCACCACCGGATAGACCACCGTATAAGCGCCCTTGGTATAGGCCCATGCCTGCAACAGCTTGTAGATCACATGGATCACGAAAGCGCCGAGGAAGATCACCCACATATGCGGCTCGGGCCAAGGCACGACAAAAAGCGCGAAGGGTGCCGCCATCACGCCATAGGAGACATCAATCGCCCCGCGCGTGAGCCAAGGATCATGTCGCCCCTTTTGCAGGGCGCCGAAAACCGCGTGCAGGAAGGCTGCGGAAAGCGCCAGCCACAGGGCCGCGGTATGGCCCGCGGGGGTGCCTTCGATCGACAGGATCCAGTCGGTCATCCCGGAACCACCACAGCGGCGAGAGGTTTATACTTCAAAGCCTCTATCACCAACGGAATTTCCATGTTTGAAAGCCTGATCGCGGATCTCACCCACAGTTTTTCCAAAGTGCCGGTTACCGTGGCCGCGGCGCGGCTGCTCATGGCCGCCTTTCTCGCGGGTATCGTCGGATATGAGCGCGAGCGGCGCGACAAGCCTGCGGGGCTGCGGACCCATATCATGGTGGCCATCGCCGCCTGTCTCTTCATCATCATCGGGCAAGAGCTGGGCAGTTTGGAGTTCGGCGAAGGTGACCAGATGCGGTTTGATCCGCTGCGTCTGATCGAAGCGGTGACCGCGGGCGTCGCCTTCCTTGCGGCGGGGATCATTTTTACCTCGAACGGCGAGGTGCGCAACATCACCACCGGCGCGTCGATGTGGCTGGCCGGTGCCATCGGCCTGTCCTGCGGCGCGGGGCAAATCCTGCTGGCCTGTCTGACCGCAGGGGTCGTGGTGCTGGTTCTGACCGTTCTGCGCTGGATCGAACGAAAGCTTGGCACCCATGACTGAACAGGGCCGCCACTTTCGGCGGCCAGTGTACTCTCAGCCATCCGTGCCCACCAAGGCGGCGGCGAATTCATCCGGGTCAAAGGGCGACAGATCGTCAATCTGCTCGCCCACGCCTACGGCATGAATGGGCAGGCCAAAGCGATCCGCCAGCGCCACCAGCACGCCACCCTTGGCGGTGCCGTCAAGCTTGGTCATCACCAGACCGCTGACATCTGAGATCTCTTGGAAAACCTTCACCTGATTGACCGCGTTCTGCCCCGTCGTGGCATCCAGCACCAATAGGGTGTTATGCGGCGCACTCTCATCCTTCTTGCGGATGACGCGGACGATCTTGGCCAATTCCTCCATCAGGTCGCCCCGATTTTGCAAACGGCCTGCCGTGTCGATCAGCAACAGATCGGCCCCCTCTTCCTGCGCGCGGCCCATGGCATCAAAGGCAAGGCTCGCCGGGTCGCTGCCCTCGGGCGCGGTCAGCACGGGCACGCCTGCGCGTTCGCCCCAGACCTGCAACTGCTCGACCGCCGCGGCGCGGAAGGTATCCCCCGCGGCGATCACGACCTTCTTGCCCGCCGCACGGAATTGCGAGGCCAATTTGCCGATGGTCGTCGTCTTGCCCGAGCCGTTCACGCCGACCACCAGCACCACCTGCGGGGTCTTGGCATAGAGCGGCAGGGGCCGAGCCACGGGCTCCATGATGCGGCTGACTTCACTGGCGAGCAGTTGTTTGATCTCTGCCACCGAGAGTTTTTTGCCAAAGCGCCCTTCGGCCATATTCGCGGTGACCCGCAGCGCCGTGTCGACGCCCATGTCCGCGCTGATCAGCAGCTCTTCGAGCTGTTCGAGCATCTCGTCATCCAGCGTCCGGCGCACCACCGGCTGCGCGGCACCGCGGCCCATGAGACGGCCTAGAAGGCCCGGTTTGGCGGGGGCGGCCTCGGCTGGGGTTTCGTCCAGCGCCGGGGCGACGGGTGTCATCGCTTGGCGCAGGTCGGTCGCCGCGGGAACTTCCTCCGGGGTCGGGGCGGGCTCAGGATTAGCGGCGGGGGGGGCCTGCGCGGGCGTGGGGTCCGGCTGGGGCTCGGTCGGTTCGGGCTGCGGTTCAGGCGCAGGCTGCGGCTCGGGCTCTGGGAGCGTCTCGGGTTCCGGGGCGGGTTCAGGCGCGGGGGTCGGCTCTTCCGCCTCCCGCTCTGCCGCCAACATTGGGCCGCTGTCCTCCTGCCCGTCGGGCATCACGTCAGAGGCCGCGCCGGGCTGGTCCATCACCGCATCCACGGGGGCCGCTTCGGCCTCCGCCTCTCCGCCATCGCTGACGATTGCCTCCAACCCCTCGTCGAGTTTGGACGAGGATTTGAACAAGCGGTCCTTGAGCTTCGTGAAGAAGGCCATCGGCGTCTCCCATGCAGTTTCGTCTTGATCTATAGGCTTGCCCGCGCAGATGGAAGGGCGCCCGGGCAGATCAAGCCCGCCGGGAGGGGGCGGGGTCAGATTTCATCGGGGAAATGCTGCATCACCAGCCGGATCGGGTTCGGCGCCGCCTGCCCCAGCCCGCAGATCGAGGCATCGACCATGGCGGTCGACAACGCCTCCAGCAGGTCTTGGTCCCAGCGGTCCTCCTGCATCAGCTTCACCGCCTTTTCACAGCCGACCCGGCAGGGCGTGCATTGGCCACAGCTTTCATCCTCGAAAAACCGCAACATGTTGAGGGCGGCGGCCCGCGCGCTGTCGTGTTCTGACAGGACAACCACCGCCGCCGAGCCGATGAAAGACCCATGTGGCTGCAACGTGTCAAAGTCCAACGGCAGATCCGCCATCGACGCGGGCAACAGCCCCGAGGACGGGCCACCCGGTTGATAGGCTTTGAACAGATGGCCCTCTGCCATGCCCCCCGCCGTGGCGATGATATCGGTGATGGTCGAGCCTGCGGGCAGCAGATACATCCCCGGGCGCGCCACGCGGCCCGAAACGGAATAGCTCCGCAGCCCCTTGCGGCCATTCTTTTCGACGCCGTTCAACACCTGCGGCCCCTCGCGGCATATGCGGGCGATCCAATGCAGGGTCTCCACGTTATGCACCAAGGTCGGGCGACCAAAGACACCGACCTGCGCCACATAGGGCGGGCGGTGGCGCGGCAAGCCGCGCTTGCCTTCGATGCTTTCGATCATGGCGCTTTCCTCGCCGCAGATATAGGCCCCCGCCCCACGACGCAGATCGACATAGCCGGGCGCGATGAGGCCCGCACCTTCCAGAGCGGCGATCTCACGGCGCAGAATCTCCAGCACCGCCGGGTATTCATCGCGCATGTAGAGAAAGACTTTCTCCGCCTCCACCGCCCAAGCGGCGATCAACATGCCTTCGAGGAAGAGATGCGGCCTGCGTTCGAGATACCAGCGGTCCTTGAAGGTGCCCGGCTCGCCCTCATCGCCATTTACCGCCAGATAGCGCGGGCCGGGATTGCCGCGCACGAAGCCCCATTTCTTGCCCGAGGGAAAACCAGCCCCGCCAAGACCGCGCAGCCCGGCCTCTAACAATTGCTCCTGCACCGCTTCCCAATCGCCCCCCTGACGCAGGTTCAACAGCGCGTCGTAACCCCCTGATGCCGTGTAGGTTTCGTAAGCCTCATAGTCGGGCAGCTGGGCATGGGTATCTCCGGCGCCAATTGCCGCGAGGACTTTCTCGGGCGTCGCGTGGTCGATATGGTTATGACCCAGTTCCAGCACCGGCGCCGTGTCGCAGCGCCCCCTGCAGGGCGCGCGCAGGACGCGCACTTCTGTCGGGTCCAGCCCCTCCTCCAACGCGGTTTTCAAGGCCTGCGCCCCGGCCAGCTCGCAAGACAGAGAATCGCAAACACGAATGGTCAGCGCGGGCGGCGGGGTCTCGCCCTCTTTCACCACGTCGAAATGGGCGTAGAAACTGGCGACCTCATAGACCTCGGCCATCGACAGGCGCATCTCTTCGGCCAAGGCGCGCAGATGCGCGGCCGACAGGTGGCCAAAGCGGTCTTGGATCAGATGCAGAAACTCGATCAGCAGATCGCGGGCGCGCGGGCGGTCGCCCAGCAGCGCGCGGACCTCATCCCACGCCGTATCCTGCAACTGCCGCCCCTTGGGGTGATGCCGCCCCTTGCCCTTGCCGGATTTCCAAACGCCCTTTCGCGGCTCCCCCGCCGCAGCCTTGCCGTGATCGTCCAGCGCCATGTCTTTCCCCCGCCTTGCTTTCCGCCTTGGTAACAAATCCAAAGCCCTAGGCGCGATCAAAAAGCGACAATCGCGCGGGTGTTTGCGTTGTGCGCGGCCCCTGCGGCGGGCAGAATACGGGGGCCGAGCCGATTGGCCGGGGTCGCAGGGGAAAACGCATGCTGTGGTATGTGATCGCAAGTCTGACACCGGCGGTGTTGATCGCCGCCGCCGCCCTCTGGGGCGGGGTCTGGCCCGTGCTGGCACTGTTGTCGATCACGGTGCATGTGGCCTTCATGGACCGGTTGGGCCGCGCCCTGCGCCTTTCCGACAGCTCAGGCCGCGCCCTGACGCTGACCTTGGCCGCCACGCATTTCCTGCTGCTGCCGCTCGGGGTCTGGGCAATTGGCGCAGCCCCGCATCTTGAGGCGTTGGACCGCGCCCTGATCTTTGCCGCCCTTGGCCTGTTTCTGGGCCAGATCAGCAATTCCAACGCCCATGAGTTGATCCACGCCAGCCGCCGCCTGCCCCGGCGGATCGGCACGGCGATCTATATCTCGCTGCTGCACGGGCATCACGTCTCTGCCCATCTGCGGGTGCATCATCCCGCCGCCGCCACCCCGGCTGATCCCAACTCCGCCCCCAAGGGCATGGGGTTCTGGCGGTTTCTGCTGAGCGCAAGCTGGGGGGAGTTTCGCGCCGGGTGGCAGGCCGACAGTGCGCAGCGGGCGCGCACGACGGGGCCGCAGGGGCTGCACCCTTACACGCTCTACCTCACTGGCGCGGCGCTGGCGCTGCTCACGGCGCTGCTGCTGGGCGGGGTCGCCGGGCTGCTCGCCTATATCGGGCTGGCAGCCTATGCACAGATGCAACTGCTGCTGTCGGACTATGTGCAGCACTATGGGCTCCGGCGAGAGCAGCGCCCCGATGGCCGGTTCGAGCCGATGGGCCCGCTGCACAGTTGGAACGCGCCGAAATGGTACTCCGCCGCGATGATGCTGAACGCCCCGCGCCATTCGGACCACCACATGCGCCCCGCCCGCGCCTTCCCGGCGCTGGAGGTGACGCCAGAGATGCCGAAACTGCCCTATTCCCTGCCCGTGATGGCGGTGATCGCCCTCGTCCCCCCGCTGTGGCGGCGGGTGATGGACCGGCGCGTGGCGCGGTGGCATCAGCGCTGACCCCACTGGCGCGGGGCGCGCGCTTCTGGCAGGCTCGTGGCATGAGACATGCCTTTGCCCTGATCTGCACTCTCCTTCCCCTGCCTGCCTTGGCCGAGATGGCGGCGGCGGAGTTCGAAGACTATACTGAGGGCAAAACCCTCTACTTCGGCCAATCCGGCGCGCCTTATGGGGCGGAAATCTACCACGAGGACCGGCGCGTACAGTGGTCCTTTCTCGATGGCCACTGCAAAGAGGGGCGCTGGTATGAGGCCGATGGGCTGATCTGCTTTGTCTACGAAGACGACCCCACCCCGCAATGCTGGAGCTTTACCGAAAGCCCGACCGGACTGGTGGCGCGGTTCGAGAATGATCCGGCCCGGACCGAGCTTTACGAGGCACGAGAGAGGACCGATCCGCTGCTCTGCCTCGGGCCGGAAGTCGGGGTCTAAGCGGGTTCAGCCCTCGCCTTTGACCGGCAGCCGACCGTCGGCGAATTCGATCTCCAAATGCGCCGCCTTCTTGGCAGCCTCCGCGCTGGTCACCACATCACCGTCGCCCCGCACCACGGCGAAACCACGGGCCAGCGTTTCGCGATAGCCGAGCGTGCCGAGCGTGCGGCCCATCGCGGCGATCTGGCGGCGGCGGCGGTCCTGATCGGCGCGGCCTGCGCGCGCCAGCCGGGCCAGCACCTCTTTCAACCGTTGGTCTTGGCGCGAGAGGTCGCGGCGCAGAACCTCGGGGCGGAAGGTTTGCGTGCGGTCCAAAAGCCGCTCCCGGCGGCGGAGGATCTGACGGTGCAGCACCTCGGGGTGGAACCGGTCAATCCGCGCGGCCAGCCGCTCGCGCTGTCCGGCCAAATTGCGTTGCCACGCCGGGTCGAGCCGCGCCGAGAGCTGCGCCAGACGTTGGCGATCCGCCTCTAACTGGCGGCGCAGGGTGCCGGGGCGCAGAGCACCCGACATATCGGCCAGCTTGACGCGGCGACCTTGGACGCCTGCGATCAGCGCGGGGGCCAGTTTCTCCCCCCCACGATCAAGACGCTGGCGCGGCCCCTCCAGCAGCGTGTCGGCCCGGGGCAAGGCCCGCGCCAGATCCCGCATCCGCTGGCTGCGACGGGTCAACCCTTGGCTCAGCGCCTGACGCATCCTCGCGCCCTGCCCCTCCAGCCATGCCGCCAGCTCATGCCGCACGGGCACCGCCAGTTCCGCCGCCGCCGTGGGCGTGGGCGCGCGTTTGTCTGAGACATAGTCGATCAGCGTCGTGTCCGTCTCATGCCCCACGGCAGAGATCAGCGGAATGTCCGAAGCCGCCGCCGCACGCGCAACGCTTTCCTCGTTAAAGCCCCAAAGGTCTTCGACCGAGCCACCCCCACGGGCCACGATGATCAACTCAGGCCGGGGCAATGCGCCACCGGGGGTGAGCTGGTTGAACCCTTGGATCGCGCGCACCACCTCGGGCGCGCATTTCGCGCCCTGAACGGCGACCGGCCAGACCAGCACCTTGCGCGGGAAACGATCCCGCAGCCGGTGCAAGATGTCACGGATCACCGCCCCCGAGGGCGAGGTCACAACGCCGATGATCTCGGGCAAATAGGGCAGCGGGCGTTTGCGTTCGGGGGCGAACAGCCCCTCCGCCGCCAGCGCCGCCTTGCGTTTCTCCAACAGCGCCATCAGCGCGCCCATGCCCGCCGGTTTGATATCCTCGATAACGATCTGGTACTTCGACTGCCCCCCGAAAGTGGTGATGCGCCCGGTGGCGATGACCTCCATCCCCTCTTCAGGCTGGGTTTCAAGCCGTGCGGTCACGCCTTTCCAGATCACGCCCGAGATCACCGAGCGGTCATCCTTGAGATCAAGATAGACATGCCCCGAACGCGGACGGCTAACGCGGCCCACTTCACCGCGAATCCGCACATGGCCGAACTCCCCCTCGATCACCCGTTTGATCGCGCCCGAAAGCTCGGTCACCGTGAATTCGGGGCTGTTGCCACCGGGGGCGGGGTCGTCGAACAGATCCATCTGGGCACCTTGTGTCTGTGGGCCCCCCAGCTTAGAACGCGGAGCAACGAAGTCCAAGGGAGTGCGCGGCATGAATATCCTGATCCTCGGCAGCGGTGGCCGCGAACATTCACTTGCTTGGGCGGTTATGCAGAACCCCAAATGCGACAAGCTGATCGTGGCACCGGGGAACGCGGGCATCGCCGCCATCGCGCAATGCGCCAAGCTCGACATCATGGATGGCGCGGCGGTTGTGGCCTTTTGCGAGGGCAATAACATCGACTTCGTCATCATCGGCCCCGAAGCGCCCCTCGCCGCGGGTGTGGGCGACGATCTGCGCGCGGCGGGTTTCGATGTCTTTGGCCCCTCCAAAGCAGCGGCGGCACTGGAAGCTTCCAAAGCCTTCACCAAGGAAATCTGCGACGCCTGCGATGCACCCACGGCGGGCTATGGCCATTTCACCGATGCCGCCAGCGCGCGCGCCTATGTCGAAAAGCAAGGCGCGCCCATCGTGATCAAGGCAGACGGTCTGGCGGCTGGCAAGGGCGTCATCATCGCCATGAGTGACGCCGAAGCCCTCGCCGCCGTGGATGAGATGTTCGACGGCGCCTTTGGCGACGCGGGTGCCGAGGTCGTGATCGAAGAGTTCATGGAAGGCGAAGAGGCGTCTTTCTTCGTGCTTTGCGACGGGGAGACGGTGCTGCCCATCGGCACGGCCCAAGATCACAAGCGCGTCGGCGAAGGCGACAGCGGCCCCAACACCGGCGGCATGGGCGCCTATTCCCCCGCCCCGGTGCTGAGCGACGAGATCGCCGAACGCGCGCTGGATCAGATCATCCGCCCCTGTATGGCCGAGATGGCCAAGCGCGGAATGCCCTATCAGGGCGTGCTTTACGCTGGATTGATGATCAAGGACGGCCAGCCGCGGCTGGTGGAATACAACGTGCGTTTCGGCGACCCGGAGTGCCAAGTCCTGATGATGCGCCTCGGCGCGCAGGCTTTCGACCTGATGCAGGCCTGCGCCAAGGGCACGCTGGCCGATATGCAGGTGACCTGGGCCGAAGATCACGCGCTGACCGTGGTGATGGCCGCCAAAGGCTATCCCGGTGACTATGAAAAGGGCAGTGAGATTAATGGCCTCTCCGCCCTGCCCGAGGACAGCGCGAATATGGTGTTCCACGCGGGCACCAAGGCGCAGGACGGGGCGATCTTGGCCAATGGCGGGCGCGTGCTGAATGTCACCGCACGCGGGGCCACGCTGGCCGAAGCGCAAGAGCGTGCCTATGCGATGGTCGATGGGATCGATTGGCCCGAAGGGTTCTGCCGCCGCGACATCGGCTGGCGCGCGCTGAGCTGACGGATGGCGGCTCTACCAGAGCCGCAGCCGCCCCTCATTCACAGGCCAGCGCCTTGGCAAAGCTCTCGCCCCCCGCGAAGGGGCCGATATCGCGCAGTGCAAGCTGTCCGCCTGTCAGGCGCACCCCCACCACATGCTGCCAGTCGGCATCCGCCAGCACCATTTCCGGCCCCGCACCGCAATCGCGCAGACCGCCTGAGATATGCCGCTCTCCGATGCGATGATTGGTCAGCCCCGTCATTTGCGCGACTTCGCTGAGATGCCCATCGGCAAAGCGCCAGACCCGCAGCACCCGCGCCAGATGGGGCCGGTCGACATAGGCGATCTCGACCGCGCCATCGCCATCCAGATCGGCGGCACCTATGGGGGCAAGCCATCGGTTGCTTTGGCCGATATGCGGGGTCTCGGTGATCTTGCCCTCGGGGCCGTAGATCGCCAGCGCCGCGCCACGATTCACGTCGGTCTCGACCACCAGAACCTCGGGCGCGCCATCGCCGGTCACATCCACGAGCCGGGGGGCGATATCTTCGAAAACATGGTCACGCGGCAAATGGAAGCGCCGCGCGCCGCCATCTGCCAGAGAGACCTGCAAGCCACCCCATTCCAGCGCGTCGCCAAGAATGCCGTGGGCGTAGCGCCCCGTAGGCGTGATGTAATGCGCGGCGGTGATGGTCTCCGCCGCCGCATCTGTTGCGATCAGCGCCAGCAGTGCCGCGCCGATCGCCCGCATCAGATTTGCTTTTCCGGCATCTGCACGCGCAGACCGTCCAGCGCATCGGTGACCTTGATCTGGCAGGTCAGGCGCGAGCGCGCGGGATCGGGCTCGAAGGCGAAGTCGAGCATGTCTTCTTCCATGTCGTCCATCGTCGGCAGTTTTTCTGCCCAAGCCGGATCGACATAGACATGGCAGGTGGAGCAAGCGCAGGCCCCGCCACAGTCGGCTTCGATACCGGGAATGTTATTGTCCCGCGCGCCTTCCATGACGGTGAGACCATTGGCCACCTCGACCACATGTTCGGTGCCGGAGTGTTCGACATAGGTGATTTTGGCCATGATGATGCCCTTTCGTCCTAAAAGTTCGGCCTTGTTTAACGGGCTATGGCAGCCGGTTCCAGCCCCCTTTTCGCAAGGTCTCGGCGCGCCCGACATTGCGGTGGGCAAGGCCCGCGCATCCCGCTAGTCTGCCCGCGAACAACAGGCGAGCCCGAGAGACCGGCATGACACAGCCCCTCCCCCTCAGAACCGCGCGGCGCTGCGCCGCTTTGCTGCTGACCGTCGCGGCCTTGGCGGGTTGCGAGACAGGGGCACCGGCCACGCCCCGCCCCGAGCCGGGAGTGTTGGAGGCCACCCGCAACGGCCCCGCAGGCGCGCCGGAGGGAAGCTGCTGGGGCCGCACGGTCAGCCCTGCGGTGATCGAGACGGTGACCGAACAGGTCGAAGTGACCCCGGCCAAGATGAACCCCGATGGCAGCATCGCCAAACCGCCCGTCTACAAGACCGAGACCCGGCAAGAGATCGTGCGCGCACGGGTCGACAATTGGTTCGAAACCCCCTGCCCCGATGTGCTGACGCCCGAGTTCAACAGCAGCCTGCAACGGGCGCTAGAGGCGCGCGGGTTCTACGCAGGGCCGATCACGGGTGAAATGGACGCGGCCACGCGGCAAGCGGTGCGGCGCTATCAGGCGCGGCAAGGGCCGAACAGCGAGGTGCTGTCGCTCAACACCGCCCGCGCGCTTGGGCTTGTGACGGTGCCGCGACAGGGCGGCTGACCTCAGAAACGAAAAAGGGCGCCCCGCAGGCGCCCTTCCCCAAACCTTGATGCTAGGTCACTCGGCCAGTGAGAGTGCCACAAAACGCGGGTCGCCTCCGCGGCGGACCAACAGCAGCAGAGACCGGCGGCCCGCCTCTTTTGCCGCCTCGATCCGGGCTTCGAGGTCGGCGATGCTCGACACCTGCTCCTGCCCCGCTTCGGTGATGATGTCGCCCATGCGCAGACCCTTCTCAAAGGCCTCCGACGTCTGATCCACATCCGTCACGGCAAGGCCGGTCATACCGTCATCGGCCCCCAGTTCGGCGCGCAGATCATCCGTAAGCGGCATCAGGGTCAGGCCCATCAGCATGGTCGACTGCGGCTCGGCCTCGGCCCCCTCATCGGCGTTGTCATCCATACCGGCAGGAACCGCGCCATCAGCCTCTTCGCGGCGGCCAAGTACGACCTTGATGGTCTGGGTCTTACCGTCACGCAGCACGGTCACGCGCACCGTCGCGCCCACGGGGCTGTTGCCCACCTGACGGACGAGACCACGGGTATCGACCACTTCGACACCGTCGAAGGATTTGATCACGTCGCCGGTTTTCAGCCCCGCTTCACGCGCAGGCCCCTCGGGAACATCGGTGATCAGGGCGCCGACGGCTTTCTTGAGGCCCATGGCATCGGCCACGTCATCGGTCACGTCTTGAATGCGCACGCCCAGCCAGCCGCGGCGGGTCTCGCCGTATTCCTGCAGTTGGTCGATCACGCGGGTGACCACATTTGACGCCATCGAAAAGCCGATGCCGATGGAGCCGCCGTTGGGCGACAGGATCGCGGTGTTCACCCCGATCACCTCGCCATCCATGTTGAACAGCGGCCCGCCGGAGTTGCCCCGGTTGATCGCGGCGTCGGTCTGAATGTAATCGTCATAGGTGCCCGACAGCGCCCGGTTGCGCGCTGACACGATGCCAGCCGAGACCGAAAAGCCCTGTCCGAGCGGGTTGCCCATGGCAATCACCCAGTCCCCCACCCGCGCGGCGTTGCTGTCACCGAAAGAGACGAAGGGCAGCGGCGCGTCCGCTTCGACCTTCAAAAGCGCGATGTCAGTCTTGGGGTCGGTGCCGATGACCTCGGCGACCAGTTCCTCGCCCGAGAAGAATTCGATGGTGATCTCATCCGCGCTTTCGATGACGTGGTTGTTGGTCACCACATAGCCGTCTTCGGAAATCACGAAACCCGAGCCAAGGGCCGAGGAGCGGCGGGGCCGGTTGCCTTCGCCATTGTTACGGTCCTGAAACTCACGAAAGAAGTCTTCGAAGGGCGAACCTTCGGGCACGATGCCCTGCGGCCCGGTGCGGCCCTCAACCGTGGTGGAGGTGGTGATATTGACCACCGAAGGGCTGATTTTCTCGGCCAGCGGGGCGAGGCTTTCGGGTTTGGCCAGCGCCATGCTGGCTTGCAGGATCAGGAGGGTCAGCGCCATCACCCCCATCGCCATCGCTCGCATCCATTGGGTGTGTTGTGCTGTTGTGGACAGGGAAACCGCCTTGGCCTGCATTCATCGTCTCCTGATTGTTCCTGTTGTTGCCAACGTGGGCAGAGTGCATTCCGAAAGGACGCGCTGCAACAGCAAAGATGGGGCCGATCACGGGCATTTCAACGGGTGGGAGTGTGACGATTTGCGCCCCCGGCCTGCGAGGTCGTGGGCAAAACGGACGCCGTTTCACCCCGCCTGCGCGGCGTCACAACCCCAGTTGAAAGGCGAGCCAAACCAAGATCAACCCGGCCACCACCGCCAGCGCGCCAAGCTGGCGCAGCGCGGCCTCTGGGATGCGGCGGAGCATTTCGAGCATCTGTTCCAAAAACGAAGGGGCCAGTGCGTACACCAGCCCCTCGAAAATCAGAACCGACCCTAGAGCCAGTAGAACCAGCGTCATTCTTCCAGCGCCGCTGGCAGATCTGTCTCAGCCTCCGGTGCGGCGGGGGCTGGCGTGGCGGGGGCCGCGGGGGCAGCCTCCTCCTGCGTATCTTCTGCCGCGGCGGCGTTATCTGCCTCCGGCGCAGGATCAGCCGCGGGCACATCGGCGGCAGGGGTCTGCGGCGGTGCAACCGCATCGACCGAGGTCGTGGCGCTGCGATCCGACCGCAGGTAGTTAAAGAACTCACTATCCGGCGACATCACCATGGTGGAGTTCTGCCCCTGCAAAGCCTGCTCATAGGCGCTGAGCGAGCGGTAGAATTCAAAGAATTCCTGATCCTTGCCATAGGCCTGCGCGAAGATGTTGTTCCGCTGCGCGTCCGCCTCACCTTCGATGATCCGCGCGTCACGGCGGGCCTCCGAGAGGATCTCTTCGTAGGTACGATCGGCAAGGGCGATAACACGCTGCGCGGCTTCGCGGCCACGGGCGCGTTCGTCGGTCGCTTCACGCTCACGCTCGGCGATCATCCGTTGCAGGGTCGCGTCGAAGTTCTGCTCGGGCAGGTTTGTCTGACGCAGACGCACATCCACCACCTTGAGGCCAAGCGCCTGCGCGCGTGCATCGGCGCGAACACGGATCTGCTCCATCAGGTCGGCCCGTTCGGGTGACAGGATGGTGTTGGAGGTCACGCCCTGCGAGCCAAGCACGGCACGGATTTGGCTTTCCATGATGCCGCCCATTTCGCTTTCGGCCTGACGTTCGCCGCCCGCACCCAAAGCTTGCCGGTACTGCACCATATCGTCGATCCGGTAGAGCACAAAGGCGTCGATCTCAAGACGACGGTCATCGGCGGGGGTGACTTCGATCACCGGGGTTTCCAGCGACAGAATGCGGTCTTCGTAGCGCACGACCTCATCCAAAAGCGGAACTTTGAACCCGATGCCCGGCTCGTTGCGGACCTGTTTGATCTGGCCGAAACGCAGCACCAGCGCTTTTTCACGCTCGTCCACGACAAAGACAGCCGAAAGGACACCCACGATGGCGATCACCAAGATGGGAATGATAAGACTTGTTTTCCGCATCAGTTCGACCCTCCGCCGCGCCGCAATTCATTGAGTGGCAGATAGGGAACGACGCCCTGCCCACCTTGGCCGCTGCCGTTTTCGAGGATGATTTTATCCACGTCGCCCAGCACCTTTTCCATGGTCTCAAGATATAGACGTTTGCGCGTCACATCGGGGGCGTTGCGGTATTCTTCCAACACGGCTTCAAAGCGGCTGGCCTCACCCACAGCGTCGTTCACGACGCGGGCGCGGTAACCTTCGGCTGCTTCCAGAAGCTGCGCGGATTCACCGCGTGCCTCGGCAGTGCGCCGGTTGGCATAGGCGTCAGCCTGACGTTCCACCCGGTCACGCTCCTGCTCGGCGGCTTGCACGTCGCGGAAAGCATCGACGACAGACTGCGTGGTGGTGTTGCCATTGGCATCGGTGACCTGCACGGTCTGGCTGGGCGGGTCGACCTTGTTCACGTTGACACGCAGCACGTTGATGCCGGTGTTGCGGTTGTCGAGGGTGTTCTGGATCAACTCCTTCACCCGATCCGCCACCGCACCACGATCCCGGTTGAGGATCGGCGCCAGTTCGGACTGCGCGATGACTTCACGCATGGCGGATTCCGAGATCGCCCTGACCGAGGCTTCGGGATCGCGCAGCGAAAATTTGAAGTCGCGCGCGTTCTTGATGTTCCAGACCACTTGGAAGTCGATGTCGACGATGTTCTCGTCCGTGGTCAGCATCAAGCCTTCGTTGCCGCCGCCGCCGCGCCGCACGCCCAACTCCTCGGTGCGGTTGGTGGTGACGTCGAATACCTCCGCCGTGACCAGCGGCCATGGGGCAAAGTTCAAACCCTCGGTGCCGATGCCGGAAAATTCGCCCAAGAACAGTTCGATCGACTGCTGTTCGGGCCGCACGGTGTAGAAGCTGGCAAAGCCCCAAAGCGCCACACCCGCCAAAAGCGCGATGCCAAGGGTTGAACGTGTCACGCCCGGCCCACCAGAGCCGCGACCGCCGCCGCCGGTGCCATTGCCCCGGTCGTCGCCGCGCCCCCCCATCAAGACGCGCAGTTGCTCTTGCCCCTTGCGCACCAGATCGTCGATCTCGGGCATCTGGGGGCGGTCACCGCCCTGCCCGCGTGGACCCTGCGGCCCGTCGTTGCGACCCCCGTTGCCCCGGTCTCCGCCGTTGCCCCGGTTGCCGCCTCCGCCGCCCCCCCAGGGGCCTTGCGAATTTCCTGCCATTGATATGTTCCCCTCTGGGCCGCCCATGCGGCCTATCGTTCCAAAAATTGTACGCTTTCGCGTGATATTCAAGCCGTGCGAGTCGGATTACGCATGGTCACCAGTTCTTCGGACATGGTCGGGTGCACCGCGCATGTGGCGTCGAACTGCTCTTTCGTGGCGCCCATCTTGACCGCGATGCCAACCATCTGGATCAATTCGCCCGCGTTGGGTGCGACGATATGACAGCCCAGCACCACCCGCGTGTCGGCGCAGACGATGAGCTTCATCAGCACCCGGTCGGCCTTGCCCGCAAAGGCGCCCTGCATCGGTTTGAAAGAGGTCGCATAGACCTCAATCGGCCCCGCCTCCCGCGCGGCCTCCTCGCTCAGCCCCACGGTGCCCATCTCGGGTTGGGTGAAGATCGCCGAAGGCACCAGATCATGATCCACCGGCGTCGGGTTGCCGCCAAAGACGGTCTCGACAAAAGCCATGCCCTCGCGGATCGCCACGGGGGTGAGGTTGATGCGGTTGGTCACGTCGCCGATGGCATAGACGGAAGGCACCGCCGTCTGGCTGTATTCATCCACCTCGATCTCACCGCTGCGGCCCAGTTTCACGCCCAGGTCTTCCAGCCCCATGTCATCGCTATTGGGGCGACGGCCCGTGGCAAAGAGCACTTGGTCGAACATCTTTTCGGTGCCGTTAGTCGGCTTGACCTTCATCGGGCCGCTGCCGTCTTCGTGGCTGGGCGTCATCTCCAGAATGTTGGTGCCAAGATGCAGGTCGATCCCCTTTTCCTGCATCATCTCGGCCACCATGCCTCGGGCTTCGTCGTCAAAGCCGCGCAGGATCTGCGCGCCGCGGTAGTATTGCGTCACTTCGACACCCAAACCATTGAGGATACAGGCGAATTCACAGGCGATATAGCCGCCGCCGATGATCAGGATCGACTTGGGCAGCTTTTCAAGGTGGAACAGATCGTCAGAGACCAGCCCCAGTTCCGCATTCTCGATCTCGGGGCGCACGGGGCGACCGCCGCTGGCGATGAGGATGTGTTTCGCGGTCTTCTCGGTCCCGTCGGAGAGCGCGACGGTATGGGGGTCCTTGATCCGCGCGCGGGCGTCGAATGTGTCAACGCCGGAGTTCTTCAGAAGCTTGCGATAGACACCTTCGAGACGGTCCAACTCAGTGTTCAGACGGCCCTTGAAGTCATGCCAGTCAAACGGCCCAGCCTTGAGATCCCAGCCAAAGCACTTCGCCTCATCCACCACATCGGCATAGCCCGAGGCAAAGACCATCAGCTTTTTGGGCACGCAGCCCCGGATCACGCAGGTGCCGCCATAGCGGTCTTCCTCGGCCAGACCGACCTTGGCGTCATGTTCGCCCGCCGCGACACGCGCCGCGCGCACACCGCCCGAGCCGCCACCGATGACAAACAGGTCGTAGTCGAATTCATTCTTGGCCATTTGGCGCCTCTCTTAGTCGTTTTGGGTCTTGCGCGGGATCGCGCATATTTCGGTGTTGCGCGGGGTCGCGCGTGTCTCGCTGTGTCGGCGTTAATCGCTCAGGTCGGAAAACAGGTTGTCGGTCTCGACGAATTCCAAACGGTCGGTCGCCACGGTGCCTTCATTTATGTCGCGCACCTCTACCCTGCCATCCCCGTAACCGATCACAACCGCGTCACAGATATCTATGAACAGGCCGTTTTCCACCACACCGGGCATCTGGTTCAGCACCAGCGCCAATTGCCGTGCGTTGCCGATGCGCCCCAGCCGCAGGTCTAGGATATAGTTCCCCTCGTCGGTGATAAAAGGCACCTCGCCATTCATCCGCAGGGTCGAGCTTTGGCCCAGCACATCCATTGAGATCAGCGTCTCTTCGACCAGCGCCTGCGTGGTCTGCCAGCCAAAGGGAATCACCTCAATCGGCAGGGGGAATGCACCCAGATGATGCACCTCTTTGCCGATATCGGCGATCACGACCATCTGGTCGCTGGCCGTCGCCACGATCTTTTCTTGCAGCAAGGCCCCGCCGCCGCCCTTGATGAGGTTCAGGTCACCGTCGAATTCATCTGCCCCGTCAATCGTCAGGTCGAGCCATTTCGCCTCATCGAGAGAGATCACCTCGATCCCTACATCCCGCGCCAGTTGCGCGGTGCGCGAGGAGGTCGGCACGCCTTTGATCCGCAGCCCATTGTCGCGCACCATCTCGCCCAGACAGCGCACCAGCCACGCCGCAGTCGATCCGGTGCCAAGCCCCACGCGCATCCCGTCTTCCACGAATTCGCACGCCCGTTTCGCGGCCACGAATTTGGCCTTGTCGATCGGTGATAGGTCTCCGGACATCGGGTGCTCCCTTGCAGGCGTTTGCCGCGTTATAGGGCGAATTGGCATAGGGTGCGAGGGGCAAGTCGGCGGTTTTTGGACGCGTGGCGTGGCGAGAGGACGGCCAAAGTGCGCGCCCTGTCGCTTTCGGCGCGCCGTGGGGCGGCGGGAAATGGTTGGATCGACCCACACCGCTTGCAATGCGCCAGAGGTCTGGGCGATACCCGTTCCACCGCGCCCCGACACCCGCAACCATAAAAGGGTCCGCCGCCTGATGTTTCTTTCGGTCTTCGACATGTTCAAAGTGGGCATCGGCCCCTCGTCTTCACATACCATGGGGCCGATGGTGGCGGCGGGGCGTTTCCTTGACCAAATGCGCGCATCGCCCTTCCAGTTCGCCGGGCTGCGCGCGTCGCTGCACGGCAGCCTCGCCTTCACCGGCGTCGGCCATGCGACCGACCGTGCCACGATCCTCGGCCTCGCCGGGTTCACGCCCGAGGACTATGACGCCGATGCCGCTGAAAAGGTGCTGGAAGAGATCAAACAGACCCGCCGCATCAGCGTCGACGGTCTGCCCGAACTCCGCTTTGACCCTGAGCGCGACATGATCTTTGACTATGACACCAAACTTGCGGGCCATGCCAACGGCATGATGCTGATGGCCATCGATGCCCAAGGCGACGTGACCTTACGCGAGACCTATTATTCCATCGGCGGCGGCTTCGTGATGACCGAAAAGGAACTCGCCGCAGGCAAGGACACGGATGAGGGCGCGCCGGTGCCCTTCCCCTTCAAGTCCGCCGCGGAAATGCTTGAGATGTCGGCCAAATCCGGCAAAACCATCGCGGGCATGAAACGCGCCAATGAAGAGGCGCGTGGCGGGGCCGAGAATCTGCGCACCGGCAGCAAACGGCTGTGGCAGGTCATGCGTGACTGCATCGACCGGGGGCTGACCTCCGAGGGCACCCTGCCCGGCGGGCTCAAGGTGAAACGCCGCGCCAAGGGCATTTACGACGCGCTGATGGCGGAGCGCGGACAGAACCAATCCGCGCCACATACGATCAACGATTGGATGAGCGTCTATGCCATGGCCGTCAACGAAGAGAACGCCGCGGGCGGGCATGTCGTGACCGCGCCGACCAACGGGGCCGCAGGCGTGATGCCGGCGACCTTGCGCTATTACCTCGACCATGTCCCCGGCGCGTCAGAGGCGCATATCGAAGACTTCCTGCTCACCGCCGCCGCGATTGGCGGGCTGGTGAAATACAACGCCTCGATTTCGGGGGCCGAGGCTGGCTGTCAGGCGGAAGTCGGCTCTGCCGCCGCCATGTCCGCCGCCGGGCTATGCGCCGTGATGGGCGGCACCCCGCAGCAGATCGAAAACGCCGCTGAAATCGCGCTGGAGCATCACCTCGGCATGACCTGCGACCCGGTGAAAGGGCTGGTGCAGGTGCCTTGTATCGAGCGCAACGGCCTGGGCGCGATCAAGGCGGTCTCGGCGGCCTCTCTGGCGCTGCGCGGCGATGGCACGCATCTTGTGCCGCTGGATGCCTGCATTGAGACCATGCGCCAGACGGGTGCGGACATGAGCGAGAAATACAAGGAAACCTCCCTCGGCGGGTTGGCGGTGAATGTGCCGAACTGCTGAAGCTGCGCAAATTTGCACAGGCCCCGTTCGCCGGGGCGAATTGTTGAGGTGACCGCCGCCCCCTATCTTCCGAGCAACTGCAAAGGAGAGCATCATGTCCCTCAGACCCACATTGGAAACCCGCCGCGCCACGCCTACGATGGAAGGCGCCGGGGTGAAACTGCATCGCGCTTTCGGCTTCCACGACCCGTCGGAGCTTGACCCCTTTCTGCTGTTCGACGACTTCCGCAACGAGCATCCGCGCGACTTCGAGAAGGGCTTCCCTTGGCACCCGCACCGCGGGATCGAGACGATTACCTATGTGCTCGAAGGCACCGTGGCCCATGCGGATTCGCTCGGCAATACCGGTGATCTGAGCGCGGGCGACGTGCAGTGGATGACCGCCGGATCGGGCATCCTGCACCAAGAAATGCCGCGTGGGAACGGCAAGGGGCAGATGCACGGCTTCCAGCTTTGGGGCAACCTGCCCTCGGCCCAGAAGATGACCGCGCCACGCTATCAAGATATGAAATCCGCCGAGATCCCGGTGGTGACCGATGATGACGGCACAAGGGTCAAGATCATCACGGGCGAGTTCTGGGGCAAACGCGGCCCCGTCGATGGCATCGCCGCCGATCCGCAGTATCTGGATATCTTCGTGCCTGCGGGCGTGAAAAAGACCTTTCGGATCGACACCTACCGCCGGGCCTTTGCCTATGTCTTCCAAGGCGCGGGCGCTTTCGCCGATGCCTCCGCCCCTTCGGGCGTGCTGCTGGAGAAAGAAGTCGGCGGCGAGGAGGTGAACATCCGCGATATGTCGGGCGACCGCACGCTCATCCGCTTTGGCACCGGCGATGAGGTGACGGTTCAGGCCGGGCCGGAAGGTGTGCGCTTCCTCTTGATCTCGGGCGCGCCGATTGAAGAGCCTGTGGCTTGGCACGGGCCGATCGTGATGAACACCCGCGCCGAATTGCAGCAGGCGATGCGCGATCTGAACAACGGGACCTTCATCCGCCCCGCCCATTAACGCAGGAGGCCGTGGCTCTTCAGGCGGTCACGGCCTTGCGCACCATATCCCAATACTGTGCCACGACCTCGTCCAGCGACAGCCGTCCGCCCGCGCGGTACCAAGTGTTCACCCCGGTCAGCATGGCGATAATCGCCAGTGTCACGATCTTGGTATCGGCGACGGCGAAATCGCCGCTCGCCACCCCGGCACGCAGGATCGTCTCCAACCGGTCCTCATAGTCGCGGCGCAGGCGCTCGATCACGGCGAAATTCTCCTCCGTCAGATTGCGCAACTCCATATAGGCGATGAAAACCTCATCGGGCCGATCCGCATGAAACCGGATGTGGAAGGCCACGAAATCCTGCAACTGCTGCATGGCGGAGCGGTTGGGGTCATGGGGTGTTTCGGCCAGCAGGTCGGTCATATGCGCCTGCATCAGGTCGAACAGCAGGCTCTGCTTGTCGGGCGTGTAGTTATAGAGCGCCCCGGCCTGCACGCCGACTTCGGCGGCGATGGCACGCATTGACACGGCAGCATAGCCGCCCCGTGCGAAAAGCCGCAGCGCGGCTGCGCGGACACGCGGGCCGGTGATATCGGAGTGGGAGCCTGTGGTTCTTGCCATGGCAGCAATTTAATGAACAAGCGTTCAAAAGCAAACCCCGCTTGCGCGAAGATCACGGCTGGGGCAGAACGAGGCATGACCCAAGCGCGCCCGCCCCGTCCCCTCTCGACCATCGCCCTGCTTCTGGGCGTCTCGCTGCTGGCGGGCTGCACGCAGTTTCCTGAACTTGACCGCACCATCACGCCTGAACTGGAGGCCGCCCCCTACCCCGATCTGGTCCCGATCGACCCGCTCTTGGCCAAGGCCACCGCCGGGCGGATCGACCCTGCGCGGACCGAAGCGGCGCTCACGGGGCGTGCGGCCAATCTTGAAGCCCGCGCGGCGCGCGTCAGCCGCACAAGCGCCCAATCCGCCACTGCTGCGCGGGTGGCGCGGCTCAGGGCGCGTGCTGCCGAACTCCAGCGCGCCCGCCAAGCCGCCGAGGACAGCGAAAGCGCTGAATAAACGGGCATCCCCGTGATGCGTATGCGCGTTGCACGCAGGCGCCGAACCCGCTACATCGCGGCTATGCCCGGCCCCGCCTGCCGGGCCTTTCGGATCAGACCAGAAGGACCACCGCCATGTCTAAGCCGCTTCGCCTCGGGATTGCCGGATTGGGAACCGTGGGCGTGGGTGTGCTGCGCATTCTGCGCCAGCAGGCCGCCCTGTTAGAGGCCCGCACCGGCTGCGCGATGACGGTCTCGGCGGTTTCTGCCCGCACCCGGAACAAGGATCGCGGGCTGTCGCTGTCTTCCTATGATTGGGAGGATGACCCCGTAAAATTGGCAACCCGCGACGACGTGGACGTTTTCGTGGAACTCATGGGCGGCGCGGATGGCCCCGCCAAGGCCGCGACCGAAGCCGCGCTGGCGGCGGGCAAACATGTGGTCACCGCCAACAAGGCGATGCTGGCGATACATGGCCAAGCGCTGGCCGAACAGGCCGAAGACGCGGGCGTGGCCCTGCGCTATGAGGCGGCTGTGGCGGGCGGCATCCCGGTCATCAAGACGCTGATGGAGGGGCTCGCCGGGAATGAGATCACCCGGATCATGGGGGTGATGAACGGCTCGTGCAATTACATCCTGACGCGGATGGAGGACTCGGGCAAAACCTATCAAGAGATCTTTGCCGAGGCCGATGGGCTGGGCTATCTCGAAGCCGATCCGCAATTGGACGTGGGCGGCATCGACGCGGCGCATAAGCTGGCAATCCTGTCCTCCATCGCCTTCGGCACCAAGATCGACTTTGACGGCATCCAGCTTGAGGGGATCGAGCGGGTCGCCATCGAAGACATCCGCGCCGCCGCCGACATGGGTTATAAGATCAAACTGCTGGGCGTGACCCAGAAAACCGGCCGCGGGCTGGAGCAGCGGATGATGCCCTGCCTTGTGCCACAAACATCGCCTTTGGGGCAGCTTGACGGCGGCACCAATATGGTGGTGATCGAAGGCGATGCCGTGGGCCAGATCGTGTTGCGCGGTGCCGGTGCGGGTGAAGGGCCAACGGCCAGCGCCGTGATGGCCGATGTCTGCGATATCGCGCGCGGGTTGCGTGGGCCGGTCTTTGGCCAGCCTGCCGAGACGCTTGAGCAAACCACCCCCGCCAGCAGTCAGCGCCCTGCCCCCTACTACCTGCGCATGGCGCTGGTCGACAAACCCGGCGCTTTGGCGAAAATCGCCACGGTGCTGGGCGAAGCGGGTGTGAGCATTTACCGGATGCGCCAATATGAGCATGCGGATGTCTCGGCCCCCGTGTTGATCGTGACCCATAAGACCAGCCGCGATGCGCTGCTGGAAGCGCTGGCGGATATGGACAAGACGGGCGTGCTGGCCGGTGAACCGGTGGCGCTCCGGATCGAAGAGGTCTGAGGCTGAGGGCCAACGCCTGCCCGCGGACGGGCGGGCGATGAGCGGTGCTTCGTCCCACATTATGGCTCAACCATAGTGCGCGCCCGCGGGGTCGCACCCAGCCCCACCAAATCGCCTACCCTGTCGCACCAAAGCTGCGCCTAGATAGACCCACCCGCCTTCGGCGTGACGAGGCGGGCAGGCGATGGCCCGGCGCCTACGGCTTGTTCCCGGGCCGGGGTGGCAGTTTCGGCTGAAGCGGCAGCCCCTTCCACAACCCAAAACTTGCCCCGAGGCCCGCGCGAGGGTACAGGACAGGAAACACATTGCACCCAAGGACACTCCATGACCGCTTCCGCCGAATTCCAAGACCGCATGCTCTCTCTGGGCCTCGCCCGCGTATCCGAAGCCGCCGCGCTGGCCTCGGCCAAGCTGATCGGCAAGGGTGACGAGAAAGCCGCCGACCAAGCCGCCGTGAACGCCATGCGCGAACAGCTTAACATGCTCGACATCGCGGGCGTCGTGGTCATCGGCGAAGGTGAGCGGGACGAGGCCCCGATGCTCTATATCGGCGAAGAGGTCGGCACTGGCAACGGCCCCGGCGTGGACATCGCGCTCGACCCGCTGGAAGGCACCACGCTGACCGCCAAGGACATGCCCAACGCGCTGACCGTGATCGCCATGGGCCCGCGCGGCTCCATGCTGCACGCGCCGGACACCTATATGGACAAGCTCGCCATCGGCCCGGGTTTCGAAACCGATGTCGTCACCCTCGACATGAGCCCCGGTGAGCGCGTCGAAGCCTTGGCCCGCGCCAAGGGCTGCGCCGCCTCCGACATCACCGTCTGCATCCTCGAACGCCCGCGCCACGCCGACATGATCGCCGAGGTTCGCGCCACCGGTGCCGCCATCCGTCTGATCACCGATGGTGACGTGGCTGGCGTGATGCATTGCGCCGACCCTGAAACCGGCATCGACATGTATATGGGCCAAGGCGGCGCGCCCGAGGGCGTCTTGGCAGCCGCGGCGCTGAAATGCATGGGCGGGCAGATGTATGGCCGCTTGCTGTTCCGCAACGAAGACGAAAAGGGCCGCGCCGCCAAGGCCGGGATCACCGAGTTCGACCGCATCTATTCGCGCGACGAGATGGTCACCCAGGACGTGATCTTTGCCGCGACAGGCGTCACCGGCGGCAACATCCTGCCGGGCGTGAAACGCGAGCCGGGCTGGCTGACCACCGAGACGCTGATCATGCGCTCGCGCACCGGCTCGGTCCGTCGCATCAGCTACCGCACCCCGGCGGAGTGAGGGCCAGACTGGCCCTCCCCACCCCCTTCCATAACGGCCAAATGAGGTCCGCATGAGCTTTCTCGGTGTCGAAACATCTTTGACCGGGCGGCGCTGGATCGGTCCTGACGTGGAACTGACCCGCGCGGCGGAACTGCTGATGCAGCGCGCGGGCCTGCCCGATCCGGTGTGCCAAGTGCTGGCGCGCCGCGGCGTGGTCGATACCCAAGCGGCGGGCTTTCTGGCCCCCGCTTTGCGCGACCTGCTGCCCGATCCCCGCTCCCTGCGCGATATGGAGGCGGCAGCGACGCGGTTTCTTTCGGCCCTGCAAAACCGCGAACGCATCGCGATTTTCGCGGACTATGACGTGGACGGCGGCTCTTCCGCCGCGCTGCTGCTGGTCTGGCTGCGCGACATGGGCCACCACGCAACCCTCTATATCCCCGACCGTATCGACGAGGGCTATGGCCCCAATGACGAGGCGATGTCCGCCCTCGCCGCGGAGCATGACCTAATCGTCTGCGTCGACTGCGGCACGCTTTCCCACGGACCGATCGCCGCCGCCAAGGGTGCGGATGTCATCGTGCTCGACCACCACCTTGGCGGCGAAACGCTGCCCGATGCGCTGGCCGTGGTGAACCCCAACAGACAGGACGAAGATGGCACGCTGGCGCATCTCTGCGCCGCTGCAGTCGTGTTCTTGATGCTCGTCGAAGTGGGGCGCCAACTGCGCGAAGCGGGGCGCAAGGGGCCAGACCTGATGGCGATGCTTGATTTGGTGGCGCTGGCCACCGTCGCCGATGTGGCCCCGCTCACCGGCGTCAACCGCGCCTTCGTGCGTCAGGGGCTCAAGGTCATGGCCCGGCGCGCGCGCCCCGGCCTTGCCGCCCTGTCGGATGTGGCGCGGATGGACACCGCCCCCACGGCCTATCACCTCGGCTTTCTGCTCGGCCCCCGCATCAACGCGGGCGGGCGCATCGGGCAAGCAGACCTTGGTGCGCGTCTCTTGGCCACCGCCGACCCGCATGAGGCCGCGGCCCTCGCCGAACGGCTGGACCAGCTCAATACCGACCGCCGCGAGGTTGAGGCCGCTGTGCGCGCCAGTGCCATGGCACAGGCCGAAGACCGCGGCTTTGACGGACCGCTGGCATGGGCCGCTGGCCCCGGCTGGCATCCCGGCGTGGTGGGCATCGTTGCCTCACGCCTGAAAGAAGCCGCCAACCGCCCCTCTATCGTCATCGGCATCGAAAACGGCATCGGCAAGGGCTCGGGCCGCTCGATCAGCGGCATCGACCTCGGCGCGCCGATCCAGCGTCTGGCCGCCGAAGGGCTGCTGATCAAGGGCGGCGGGCACAAGATGGCCGCAGGCCTGACCGTGGCGGAAGACAAGATCGACGCGGCGATGGCGCGCTTAGGCGAATTGCTCACCAAACAGGGCGCGCATTTGGCAGGCCCCGCCGACCTCAACCTCTGCGGCATGATGATGCCCGGCGCAGCCACCGTGGAGCTGGCCGAGATGGTCGACCAAGCCGGCCCCTTCGGCGCCGGCGCCCCTGCCCCGCGCTATGCCTTTGCGGACATGCAAATCCGCTTTGCCAAACGCGTGGGCGAGAACCACCTGAAAGTGAGCTTTGGCGACGGCCTCGGCGCGAATCTAGAGGCGATTTCCTTTGGCGCCTACGACGGCCCCCTCGGCCCCGCGCTGGAGAACCACGGCGGCGCACGTTTCCACCTCGCGGGCCGTCTCGACATTAACAATTTCCGCGGTCGGCGCACCGTTCAACTGCGTTTGGAGGACGCCGCACGGGCCTGAAAACTTTTTCTGAAGAAACTTCATTTTTCCGCTTGCAGCCCCCCGCAGTATTACTTAAACGTCCGCTCACAGACAGAGCAGCACACACTAAACGCTGCACTGACCTGCCAGACAAAAGAGTGGCCCGTTCGTCTATCGGTTAGGACGCCAGGTTTTCAACCTGGAAAGAGGGGTTCGATTCCCCTACGGGCTGCCACTTTTCTTCTCTAAAATCCAAAGACAAGCCTCTAGAGACACTAAAGAATCCCCTCGGAATCGCGCAGCCGATCCGCGGTTTTTGGCGTTTACCCACCTGCCCCCTGCGCCCAACTGTCGCCCATTTATCGCCCTGACATTATTGTGAGAATTGCGCGATGGCTGGTGGCTTGTGCCTCTGCAACCTCGCTATCCGAAGGCACATAAGCTTAGTGGCCGACACCTAAGACAGATGATTACCCGGAACTTCAGAACCCTATAAGTCTCATATTTATCAACGACTTAATATCTCATCTACGCCTGCGCACGCCCTCCCCTCCACCATCGAACGCCACACATCTGCACCCCATGGCGCTCCCATAAGGCCCTCAACTCACTCCTAAATTCCCACCTGCCCGCCGCCCCGCGAAACAGTCTGTTTCTGAGAAAAAGGATCGAATAAGGCGAAAAGGTGGTAACAAATGATACATATCCTACCTGAACGTATAGGCCGGATAGGTCGTTGAGACGGAGCGGTGCGAAGGCGCCGTGGGCCGAAACGGTCCGAATGAATGCGATTGAACCCTGGGGGGTTTGGAATGAAGTACTTTGACGCACACAACCATGTCTATGGCTCGATGGAAGTGATCGCCGGTCCGGTGCTGGGCCGTGCGCAGCCTGCCATGGCGGGGACTGCGGTGCTGCCCGCGCCGCGCGCGCTGGCGGCCCTTCGTCTGCGTCCGACCGGCCTTTATGGCCGCTACGCGAAACCGCTTCTCGACCGGCTGCTGATCCTCGCGTCCCTGCCCATCGCCCTGCCGATCATCGCGCTTTGCGCGCTGGCGCTGTGGATCGAAAGCGGTCAGCCCTTCTATACGCAAAAACGCCTTGGGCGGGGCGGCAAAGGCTTCTCAATCCTGAAGCTGCGCACCATGGTGCGCGATGCCGACGCGGTGCTGGAGAGCTACCTTGCCGCTAACCCGGCGATGCGGGCGGAATGGGATGAGATGCAAAAGCTGAAGGACGATCCGCGCATCACGCGGGTCGGCGCTTTCCTGCGGGCCACCTCGCTGGATGAGCTGCCGCAGCTTTGGAACGTGTTCAAAGATGACATGAGCCTGATCGGCCCGCGCCCCATGATGCCCGACCAGCTTGAGATGTATGGCGATGCGAAAGCCTATTTCGCGCTGCGCCCCGGCATCACCGGGCTGTGGCAGGTCTCGGCCCGTAACAACAGCCGTTTCACCTACCGCAATGAGGTCGACGCCGCCTATCGCCGCAATCTGTCGCTGCCGATGGACCTGACCATTCTGCTGAAAACCGTCGGCGTCGTCTTGCGCCGAACCGGGTGCTAAGCGATGCTCGCCGCGCCCGGCAATAACGAGAAATCCAGCGCCTTATGTTCAAGAAATCGAAAGGGAAGACGATGAGGGACCTCTACGCATCCGATGCCCTCGGCGCGGATAACAGCGATGTGACGGCGCAGTTCGGCGGCCCGGGGATGCGCCACAGCATCCGCCCGCGCCGCACCGGGATCGACCATGAAGATGAGTTCGACGGCGATTTCTCCGAAGGCGACCTGACCTTTGAAGACAGCCTACCCGCCGCCCCTGCCGTTTCCCGCTACATCGGTGACGACCGCGCGCCGCGCTGGCAAGATCTGCCCATCGCCACCCCTGGCCCCGGCGGCGACATGCCGCTGGTCGACGATCATCGCAACAGCGCCGCCGCGCGGGCCTTTGACCTGCTGCGCACACGCCTGCGTCAGACAACGTTAGAGCATCGCTGGGTCAATATCGCCATCACCGCCCCCACCTCTGGCTGCGGCAACAGCTTTTCGGCGACCAATCTGGCGCTGAGCCTGTCGCGGGTGCCGGGATCGCGCACCGTGTTGATGGACATGAACATGCGCAGCCCCGGTCTGGCCCGTGCCTTTGACATGCAGGCCCCCGGCGCGATGAGCGATCTGCTCAGTGGCCGCGCCGACCTCGGCAAGGGGATGCTGCGGGTGAGCGATACGCTTGCCCTTGGGCTGAACGACCGGGCCGAAGTGAACGCCGCCGAAATCTTGCAAGACAGCGCTACGGCGGAAACCCTGCTGCGTCTGCGGGCCTCGCTCCAGCCTGAAATCGTCCTCTACGACATGCCGCCGATGCTGGAACATGATGATCTTTCGGCCTTCTTGCCGCAATTGGACGGTGTTTTGCTGATCTCGGACGGCAGCCAGACCATGGCGCGTCACCTGCGCGAATGCGAACGGATGCTCGAAGGTCAGGTGCCGCTCTTGGGCATCGTGCTGAACCGGGCGCGGGCCTCTAGCCTGCCGAAATATGCCTGACACCCCCTGTCGCCGTCCTTGCTTGCGCCCTATTATCGCCCAAGTCATCTGATCTAGGCAGGGAAACTCCGCCGGGCAACGGTCGGGGGCTTTGGGCAGGTTGGAAAGAGGCACATGGGACCGATCTATACATTCGATGACTTCATCGACATGATCCGCCGCCGCGCGGGCGTGATCATCTTGATCACGCTTCTGGGCTGTATCGCCTCGGTCTATTGGGCACTGTCGACGCCGCATGTCTACCAATCCTCCGAAGTCATCCAGATCGAGCAGCCCAAGATCGCCAATGATCTTGCCCCCTCTACAGTCGAAGGGTCTTCGGCGCGGCGTTTGCAATTGATCGAACAGCAGTTGATGGCGCGCGGCACTTTGGTCGATATCATTCAACGCTTTGATCTTTATGACGATCTGACTGCGCTGCGCATGTCGGAAAAGGTTGATCTGCTGCGCCGTTCGGTCACCATCACCGGCGTCGCGGCCCCGCGCGAAGGCTATGCGGATGACGGCACCATCTCGGTCATGACCTTCACCGCCGAGATGGACAATCCCGCCGACGCGCAGGCCGTGGCCCGCGAATTCGCCGACCGCACGCGCCAGATGTCCGCCGCCCGACGCCAGAGCCAGACGCAAGAAACCTTGGAGTTTTTCCAGCGCCAAGAGCAGAACCTGATCCGCGACATTTCTGAGCTTGAGGCCGAACTGGCCGATTACCGGGCCGAAAACGATCTGTCGCTCGAAGGCAGTCTTGAGTTTCGCCGCGGCGAGATCAGCAGCCTCAATGACGCCATTCTTGAACTTGACCGTGAAATCATCGCCACGCGGCTGGCGCGCGATCGGGTCAACCCCGATGCCCGCGCTGCCACCATCGCCCGCGAACAGGCCGAGTTGGATGCCACGCTCGAAAGCCTGACCACGCAGCGCGACCTGCTGCAAGAACAGCGCGAAACCCTGACCGCCAGCCTGCAAACCTCGCCCGAGGTCGAGCGGGAGCTGGCCCGGTTCGAACGCCGTCTGACCCAGCTGCAAGACCAGTTGGAGGTGATCACCGCCCGTCGGAATGAGGCGGAGGTGGGATTCTCGCTCGAATCCGATCAGCGGGGCGAGAAGCTGATCACGTTGGAGCAGGCCGAACTGCCCGAATACCCCGTATCGCTCAGCCGCAAGAAACGCGCGGCGGTGGGCGGGATGGCCAGCTTGGCGCTGGCGCTGATCGTGGCCTTTCTGCTGGAACTGCGCCGCCCGGTGATCCGCTCGGCCCGCCAGATGACGCGCGAGACGGGGTTGATCCCTGTCGTGTCGATCCCCGACCTCAGCCCGCGCGAAAAGCGCCGGACCTTGGGCAAAGTCTGGCAGGAGCGCCTGAAGGCCGGGAAAGAGGGCCGCGCCGCGCGGATGGCCCGCAAGCAAAAGGGGTGAACCGCTCAGACCGTGGCGCTCAGCCCCAGCACCCGGTCCCAATGCAGCCAAAGCGCCAGCGCGCCGAGCGTCAGCCCCAAGAGGGCGAAGGTCAGATCATGCCGCGCGTCCCAGACGCCATGCGCCCTTGCGAGCCAGATCAGCACCAGATGCGACAGCACCATCGCGGCCCCCAACCCGATCAGCGCCCCCGGCAGACCGGCGGTGACCACCCCCGCCAGCAGCAGCCCCACTTGCAGGCTGGCCCTTGAGGCCGAAGAGATGAAGAACCGCCGCGAATCCCCAGCGGCCAAAGCCGCTTGATCATAGGTCATCCCGATCACCTGCGGCATCAACGCCAGCGCCAGCATCACCAGAATCGCGCCGCTTTGCAGATAGCGCGGATCATAGAGGACCGAGACCAACCAAGGCCCCGCAAGCGCCATGACCACCAAAAGCGCCAGCAACCCAGCACTCAGCCCATAGCGCATCCGCTTGAGCTTGGGATGATCGCCGCACCCCGCCTCACGGTAGATCGGGATCATCACCCGCCCGGTGACGTTCTGCCCCAACAGCAGGGGGAAGCTGGCAAGGAAATAACCGATATTGTAGATGCCCAACCCTTCGAGCGAGAGGAACTTGCCCAAGATCGCCTTGTCACCCTGACTGGCGAAGAACCAGAACATGGTCGACAGGAAAATCCACTTGCCGAAATGAACCAATTCGCGCACCGCCGGACGCTCCCAGCGAAAGCGGTTGCCCGGCCCCGGCAGAAAGGCATGGGTCAGCGCCAGTTTCGCCACGGCCCCCACCACGCCGCCGATCACCAACGCCGCCACCGATTGATAGAGCGCCGCGCCCAAGATCATCACCGCGATGCCCATTACCTGCGATGTCAGGTCCAGCAGCGTCAGCCGCCCCATTTGCAGATGCCGATGCGCCGTTTCGATCCGGGTGGGGTTGAACCCGGCCACCACGAGGCTCAGCGCCGCGATGGGCAGATAGGTCAGCAGGAGCGGCTCGTCGTAAAACGCCGCCACTGGCCATGCCAATGCAGAGGCGGCCAGCCACAGACACGCCCCCCGGATCGCTTGGATTGTCCAGGCAGTGTTCAGGAAATCCGGATCATCGCCACGCTTGCTCTGCGCGATGGAGGGGGCGATGCCCACGTCCGAGAACAGCGTCAGCCCGACAATCACCACCTGTATTAACGCCATCAGACCAAAGGCTTCGGGAAAGAGCAGCCGCGTCAGGATCAGGTTCGACGCCAGCCGGATCGCCTGCGACCCGCCATAACCCAAGACGATCCAAGAGGTCGAGCGCAGCGCCCGTGCCATCAGGCGATTGCCCGTTACCGCTTGGGAAAGCTTGGAAAACACTCGTTGCTGCGCCTCTGCCAGTTCTCTGTGAAAGCCTAAAGCCTTGCCCGCCCTTGTGCCAGTGGCAAGCGGGCGGGTAACAAGGTTTATCAGCCCCAAGCCAAGGCCGCACCGCCCGTGAAGATCGCCTATATCCTCAACACCTATCCGCAGCCCTCGCATTCCTTCATACGGCGCGAGATCGCGGCGCTAGAGGCGGCGGGCTATGAGGTGGACCGTTTCGCCATGCGCGGCCCCGATGTCCCTTTGGTCGATCCGCAGGACAAGGCCGAGGCGGCAGCGACCCAGTATGTGCTGGCCGCCGGTGGCAGCGCCCTAGCCCGTGCCGGTCTGCGCCTGATGCTGCACGCGCCGCGGCGGTTCGGCCAAGCGCTGCGCGATGTCTGGCAAGCCGCCCGCCGGGCCGAGACGGGGCTGGCCCGCCATCTGATCTATCTGGCCGAGGCCTGTTATCTGCGCGCCCGGCTTGAGGGGAGCGACATCCAACATCTGCACGCCCATTTCGGCACCAACGCCGCGATGGTCGCGATGCTCTGCCACAGGTTGGGCGGGCCGCGCTATAGTTTCACCATCCACGGGCCCGAAGAATTCGACAGCCCGCGCGCCCTTTCGCTCGGTGCGAAAACCCACCACGCGGCCTTTGCCGTGGCGATCAGCCAGTTCGGGCGCAGCCAGATGTGCCGTTGGGCCGACCCGGGGGATTGGCCGCGTATCAAAGTCGTGCATTGCGGCATTGAGCCCGCCAAATTCGCGGCCCCCGCCCCCCTGCCCGATGGCCCGCGCCGTCTCGTCTCCATCGGACGTTTCGTGGAGCAGAAAGGCCAGCTTGCCCTGATCGACGCCATGGCACGGCTGCGCCAGAGCCACCCCGATCTGCATTTGACCCTGATCGGCGACGGCCCCCTGCGCGGCGCGATCGAGGCCGAGATCGCCCGCCACGGCCTGCAAGAACGCATCACCCTGACCGGCTGGGTTGATGAGGCCCGCGTGACGGCGGAACTCGGCGCCGCCCATGCGCTCGTCATGCCCAGTTTCGCCGAAGGTCTGCCCATGGTGGTGATGGAGGCGATGGCCGCCGCCCGCCCGGTGATCGCCACCTATATCGCAGGCACGCCGGAATTGGTGCAGCCGGGCGAGACCGGATGGCTGGTGCCCGCAGGCGATGTGGCGGCCTTGGCCGAGGCGATGGCCGCCCTGCACGACGCCCCCCTCACCGCGTTAGAGGAAATGGGCACGAAAGCCCGCACGCGGGTCTTTGCACGCCATGATGTCGCCCATGAGGTGGCGAAACTCGCCCAGCACATGCAAGAGGCCGCCCGCTAGCGCCCCCGCACCCAGCGGTTGGCACTGCGCAGGACCGGCGCATGGATCGTGAGGCGCACAGCCACAAAGACCAGCGCGCCCAAGGGATCGGCCAACGCGCGCCGCCAAAAGGGGCGCAGTCGGTCATGGGGATCATCGTTGCGCATCAATTCAGGGAACAGCCGCGCCACTTCGGCCACGCCTGCATCCTGCCGCCGGCGCACCCGCACCAGTGGCGCGAAACCTTCGATCATCGGCCAGTCATAGCGGGCGGGCACGGCGATGCGCTCCTCGGGGCGAAAGTTCAGCCGCGCGAAAGTGTCGTCCGAGATGATATCGGGCCACGCCCCCCACCGCGCCCGCCCGGCGCGGTTCATCGCAAAGACGCCGAAGCCCGGCACGCCATGGGTCATGAAACCGGTCGTCCGCCAGAACCGTGTGTAATGGCGCGTTACCCAATCGCCTGAGGTCGTCACCCGTGGCACCCCGCTGCCATAGCGCGGCGCGTCTCCGTCCAGCGCTTTGGCCAGCTGCGCCAGCAAGGGAGGTGAGACCAGCACATCGGCATCGAGATAGATCAGAACCGCCCCCCGCGCCGCCGCCTCGCCTGCGTTCCACGCGCCAAGCTTGCCGCCTTGGGCTAGTTCCAGCACCCGCAACACCCAGCCCCGCACCTCGAATGACGGGATCGCCGCGCGGGCAAGTTCGGCAGTGTTGTCCGAGCAGCCATTGGCCACGACGATCACCTCAACCGGCCCTGCCAGCGGCGCGGAAGCGCAGAGCGCATCCAGGCAAGCGGGCAGCCAGACGGCTTCATCATGGGCGGGGATCAACACGCTCACCCCTTGGAACGCGTTGGTCACTTCCATGCGGTCAAAGCGTCCCACCGCGGATTGTCATCCGCCAGATAGCGCAGCGCCCCCCAAGAGCCCCAATTCGTCGGGGCGTAGACGTCGGAGTAATGGGTGAAAAGCTGCCCGCCCACGACCAGCCAGCCCGCCATCAGATCGGTATAGAGCGCGCCCATCTGTGCGGAGTAATTCAGGTGGTGAAAGAACGCGGTCAGCCCCTCGTCATTCACCTGCGCGCCGAGGCCGACCACATGGCTGCCGCCTTCGTACATCACCAGATCGAGGTCATGCGCCCGGGCCACAGCGGCGTGATGGGGCCAAAC
The DNA here is from genome assembly GCF_043557115.1 of Sulfitobacter sp. 1A13679. Lineage (NCBI taxonomy): Bacteria > Pseudomonadati > Pseudomonadota > Alphaproteobacteria > Rhodobacterales > Roseobacteraceae > Sulfitobacter > Sulfitobacter sp. 1A13679. The sequence goes on along the minus strand of NZ_JBIFFO010000014.1, from coordinate 72,454 downwards.
GCGGCCAATGAGATCGGCCAGCGTGTCGGTCTCCAAACCGCGGGTGCCCCCGTTGCGCAGGTCCTGCGCCGCAAGGGCTGTTGCCGCGTCAAAGCGGTGGGCCGCGATATACTCGGCCAAAGCGCCGCCGCTCAGCCCCTGCGCCTCCCCCTCGGCGCGGGCCTTGGCAAGGCTATCGGCCAGCCAGCCGCTGACCAACTCGGCATTCTCCTCCAACCCCAGCACGCCGCCGAAATACCCGGTGATCGCATAGGCATCAAAGGCCGTGGCGGGGGCGCTGTTGCCCGCCTGCTCGGCCACGTAGAGCGGCGCGTCCAAGGCTTCGCGTTCAAGCCCCAGCCACCCCGTTTGGCTCGCGATCACATTGCGCAACCGCGCCTCGGCCTCACCGCCGAAAACATCCGTCCAGATGCGCGCCACTTCGGCGGCCCGCAGGCCGTAGAACTGCATCCCCTTCTCGGCCTCATCCCAGCGGGCCTGCGCCATCTCATCGGCCCATTTGGTCTGGGCGAATTGCCAGTTCCACACCTCGTTCGAGAACTCCACATAGGCTTTGCGCTCGCCCTCCAACGCCTCTTCGACATAGGTCGCAAAGGCGGTCACATAGCCATCATCCGCCATATGCGGCATGTTGAACCACGGGTCGATCCCCAGTTCATTGGCCAATGCGACCATCACCTCCACCGGGACACCGCGCAGGGCATAGGTCACGTCTTCCGGGCGCGGACGGTCCTCCCAAGTGGCGATGGGGCTGTCGTTGGTGGCCATCCAATCCATGAAGCGCAGCACCTTCATCCCCGTCAGATGCCGCGTCCAATCAGGGTTGAAACGCGCCCCGGCGTCGTAATCGGCGACGCGGTCTTCGCGGACCACGGTGATCTCGCGCGGCGGGTTGTTGCGGTGCATGCGCTGAATGCGAATGTCGACACTGCCCGGCCCCGGCGCATAGTCGAACCGCACCTCGTTCTTACCATAGCGCACATTCTCGGCCCGGCCCGTGACCTCGATCACGCCCTGCCCTTTGAAGCGGAGCAGATAGCGGCCTTTCAGCGTCGTCGCCTGCGCCGGCATGTCGGTTAGGATCAGCGTGCCAATGCTGCCAAGTTCGCGCGGCATCTTCACCGGCCAGCCCTCGGCATCGAGATAGCCGCCTTCGACCAGTTGCGCATATTCCATCCCGCCAAAACGCCCGGCCACATGGCCAAGCCACGGGCGGGCGGTTTTCATCAGGTCGAGGAAAGGGGCCTGCACGCTCCAATCCGCGATGGCGGCGAGGCCGATGCCCATGTCGCGGGTGCCCGCAACGGCCTCCTCGGGGGCGGTAATCTTAAATGGGGCTGGCGGATCGAGAGGTTTCGCGGTCTTGGGCGCATCGCTGACCGGGGTCTGCGCAGGCGGGCCGGTCGGGGTAATCGGCGCGGTCTGGGCGTTGTCCTCGGCCACGGGCCGCGTCGCGAGGGGCGCCGGCATCACGGCACCGCCCTGATAGTCCTGCACCGCCTCCCAGGCCACCCGCTGCAGGGCGCGGGCAAGATCAGGCTGGGGCGTGTCGAAAGCCTTGCCCCAGCGATCGTTAAAATCCGTCGGCAGCCCCAGGGGGTCTTTGCCCGTCAGCCTGGCATATTGCACCATGGCGACGAAGTAGTGGCCGAGGTCGTTCAAATGGATGTCATCCGCGAAGAGCGCGTCGATCCCGGTCAGCCCAGAAAGGTTTTCGGCGGCGATTTCGTCATAAAGATGGGCCATCGCTTGCCCGGCTGGGATCACCTCGATCGTCGCGTTCTCCGAACTGCGCCCCGCACGCATAGCCGATGCGATCCCCTCCCACGCGGGCAGATCGCTCTCCAACCTCTCGCGCCACGGGATATGGGCGTGATCGTCATAGGCCACCGCCTCCCCGCTGCCGCTTTTCAGCGAATGCCATGTCTCTTGCAGATAGACTTTCACTTCCGGATTGGCCGCCGCCGCAAGATCAAAGAAGGCCTGCGCATAGACTTCGGTGTCCGACCAGCGGGTGTGATTGGCCAGCGGGATCGCCTCGGTCAAGATGAGATGGGTGATGTCCCCCTCGGGCAGCAGCGCACGGGCATCGACCCCCTCGGCCCGGTCCGATTCATCCCAATTGTAGCGCAGGGGCGCGCCGTTGATGATCTGCGCGCGCACCTCGCCTTGGCCCACCCCGGCGCGCAGCGCCTCTTGCAGCATATCCGGCCCTTCGGCCCCGAAAAGACTGTGGCCCACCATCAGGACCGAGAACAGCCCGCCCAGACCGCTCATGCCGCGACCCCGCTGTCAGGATGGGCGCGGACCACGTCCCAGACCACCCGCTGCATCAGCCGCGCGGCCTCCGCGCTTGGCGCCTGCGCCGGGGTGCCGTCGGCGCGCAGCAATTCGTGCGGCAGCCCTGCCGGGTCGCGGTGATAGAGGGTCGCGTAATGGGTCAGCGCCACGAGGTAAGCCCCCTGATCGTTAAAGTGGATCGTATCGGGGCGGCCATTCTCATCGCGCGAAAAGAGGTCATGCAGGCTGATGATACCGCCCATCCCGCCGGTGGCGTCGACCGCCCGGACAAAGGCCGCCATGACCTGCCCGGCGGGGATCAGATGAATGGGCACCTCCGATTGCTGCAAGGCGGGGTAGATCACCTGCCGCCGCCAGTATTTATCCAAGTCCCGGTCGATGCGCTTCAGCCAGCCGTGGCCGTCATCCGTGTGGTGCCACGTCTCATAGAGGTAGACGCGAGTGTCGGGCCGGGCGGCATGGGCCAGCCGCGCCCAATGGGCAAGGTAGTCGGGGCTGTCGTGATAGCGGATGGCATCGGCAATTTCGACCATCTCGGTCAGCACCACCGCGTCGTAATCGCCCGAGCCGATGGCCGCCCGGGCGGGCCGGTGCTGCGCGTGATCGTTGGACCGCTCGAACCCGTTCACAGGCACATCCGGCTCCCAATGGTCGCGCAGCGAACTGCCCCAGCCGGTCTGGCTGTGATAGCTATGCCCCGTCCCCGCCAACTGCGCCAACATCGCGGGCATGTCGCGGCCCACCAGTGAATGCCCCAGATGATAGACCTGCAGCGGCCCCGAAGGCGCGTTCAGCGGCGTGGCATAGAGTTCCTCCGCCCGGTCCTGCAACTGCGCCCGGCGAAAGACCCAAGACCCGCCGCCGAGGCTGGCAAGCGCGGCGCCCCCCAGAAAGAGACGGCGTGAGAGTGCGACCATGAGATCAAGCTCCTTTGCGATCAATCTGCCCAATCGCCACCCCGCTGACAAGGTGGCCCGCCACCGACGCGATCCGCCCCGGCAGCTTATCGCCGCGGCTAAAGCCCTCTGTGTCTTGGGTAAATCGCGCGTCGAAGGTGGTATTACCGCCAGATAGGGTGACCTCAAGCCGATCAAAGCCAAAAAGCGCCTTGGTCGCTGGGTACTGCGCCTTATAGGCCGCCTCCTTGGCGCAAAAGATGCGTTTCGCAACCGCTAGGTCCGCACCGCCGAGGCGGGTGATTTCCGCCGGAAGGCAGATTTCGGTGAGCAGGTCTGCGGGCAGCGGGCTGTCGTCTTCAATATCGACGCCGAGGGTCTCCACCTCTGCCCTGCGCGCCAGAACCGCGATGCACCAGTCGTCACAGTGGCTGATTGAGCCGGTCAGGGCGGGTGGCCAAATCGGCGCGCGGTCGGCGCTGGCCAGCACCCGCGCAGGCGGATGGCCAAGCGCCTGCATCGCCTCCCGTGCCGCGTGGCGTCCGGCGGTGAATTCGGCTGCACGCTTGGGTCGTGCCCGTGCGATGAGGGTCGCCTCGTCCCCCAGCAACGGCGGATAGGCTCCGTCGGGTCGGGTCACGGCAACAGCGACCGGGAGATCGAAAAGAGCCTGAACGGCAGTCCTGATCTCGGCTTCCGCCGTCACTTCAACCCCGCCCGCGGCCACGCGCGGCCCGCATGAGGCGACGTTTCGACATGGTCTCGGACCGCGCGGAGGGCTCGGCGGCAGAAGGCGTCTTGGCCGGTGCGGTGGTCTTGCCCCCCAGCCCGTCGATATGTGCCGCCAGTCCGGCAAGGGTAGGGAAACGGAAGATATCGGTGATCGACAGGGCGCTGACATCCAAAGCCGCCTTAATGTCGCGATGCGCCTGTACCGCCAGCAGCGAGTGGCCGCCGAGGGCAAAGAAGTTATCCTCGCCGCGAATGTCCCCTAGCCCCAAAAGCGCGCTCCAGACCTGCGCGATCGCCGCTTGGCTGCCGCCTGCGGGCGTCTCGGCCTCCGGCGCGGCAGGGGCCGGCGCGCTTTGTCGGCTCGGGGCGGGCAGCGCCTTGCGGTCGATTTTCTTGTTTGGCGTCAGTGGCATGGCAGAGAGGGTGACGATGGCCTGCGGCACCATGATATCAGGGAGATGCGCGGCCAATTGCCGCCGCGCGGCGTCGCTATCCACCGTCTTTTCCGCGACCACATAGCCGATCAACTGCGCGCCACCCTGCCCGGCATCCTCGCGCAGCACCGCCACGGCTTGGCGCACCCCCGGCAACTCGGCAAGACGCGCCTCAACCTCGCCCAGCTCAATCCGGTGGCCACGGATCTTGACCTGCGCATCGGCGCGGCCCTCGAAATGCAGCACGCCCTCGGCGTCCATCCGCACCAGATCGCCCGTGCCGTAAAGGTGGCCCCTGCCGGTGAAAGAATCGTCGATGAAACGCGTCGCTGTCATCTCGGCCCGTTGCCAATAGCCCTGCGTGACGCCATCGCCCCCGATCCATAGCTCCCCCGAAGCACCGATGGGCAGCGGCTGCCGCGCGGGGTCGAGGATATGAACCTGCGTATTGGCGATTGGCCTGCCGATGGGCGCGGTGGTGGCCTCGGCACTGTCGAGCATATGGGTCGTGGACCAGATCGTCGTCTCGGTCGGGCCATACATGTTCTGGATCTGCGCCGAGGTCGCCGCGCGCAGCCCGCGCAGCAGGGTGCCGGGCAGCGCCTCCCCCCCGATGATCAGCGATTTGATCCGCGCCAAAGCGCCGCGCGCCTCGTCGTTCATCACCATCATCTGCGCCATCGAAGGCGTGCATTGCAGATGGGTCACCCCGTGGCGGATGATCTGCGCGGCGATGGAGTGGTCATCCGCCGCCGGTTGCCCGCCTGCATTGGCGCGGTGCAACACCTCGGCCAAGGGCGCAAGCCCCGCCATCACCTTGTCGGTCGGAATGCCATAGTCGATCAGACAGGCGATTTCATCCACGCCGATACGCTTGAGCTGCTCGGCCCGCGCCAGACCATCGGCCACGGTGCCGAACATGCCGCTGTCGTTGAAATAGCGTTGAAAGGCGAACTCAAGGATCGCGTCCATTTCCTCAGGCGAGAGACCTTCGAGGTCGATCTCAAACGGATTCGTCGTGCCCGCCGGTTTCTTGAAGGCCGGGAAGGCCCATGCGTATTGCTTGATCAGCCCCGCCGCCGACCGCAGGTATTCCTTCATCGGCCCGCGCGCCGTCTCTTCGGCCTCGGCGCGGGTCTGGGCGAGATAGCTGTGCAGCATGACGGTGACCCGATGGTCCGCCGGATCATGGCCCGCCGCGCGCAGGGCGTCATGGTAAATCTTGATCTTCTCGGCAACCTCCTCCACGGACTGGCCCAGCAGGTGGGTCAGCACATTGGCCCCAATCTCCCCCGCTTCCTTCCAAGTCTGCGGATTGCCCGCCGTGGTCACCCAGATCGGCAGTTTGTCAGAGACGGGGCGCGGCTGGGTCACCACCGCGTGGGGCGTGCCATCGGCGCGGGGGAACTCTACCGGCTCCCCGGCCCAGAGCCTGCGCAACTGGTCGATGGCGTCATACATCGCGGGCTTGTTTTCGGGCGGCGTGTTCTCCGGGCGCAGCACGAAATCGTCGGGCTGCCAGCCGCTGGCAATGGCGAGACCGACGCGCCCATTGGTCAGATTATCGATCACCGCCCATTCCTCGGCGATCCGTGCGGGATGGTGCAGCGGCGCCACGCAAGACCCCGCCCGAACGTCGAGGTTTTGCGTCACCGCCGCAACTGCCGCGCCGGTGACGGAGGGGTTGGGGTAAGGGCCGCCAAAGGCATGAAAGTGCCGCTCGGGCGTCCAGACCGCGTTGAACCCGTGGGCGTCGGCGAATTTCGCCCCTTCAAGCAGCAACTCGTATTTCTTGGGGCCGACGCCATCGTCATTGCCCCAATAGAACAGGTTAAAGTCGATCCTGCGGTCGCTCGTGGCGATTGGGCCGTTCGACATGAGCGCCCGGTTGTCATCGCCCGCCAGCACCAGCTTGAAGCCTCGCGCGAGGGTCCAAAACAGCTCCAAGACCGAAATGTCGAAGCTGAGACTTGTCACAGCAAGCCAGACCGCCCCCGCCTCATGGTCGATCCGGTCGTCCATCCCGGCAAAGAAATTCGCCACATTAGCATGGCTGACCATCACCCCCTTGGGCGTCCCGGTCGAGCCGGAGGTGTAGATCAGATAGGCGAGGTCATCCGGCCCGGCGCTGGCGGCTGGGTTCGCCGTCGGTGCCGTGGCAAGGCGCGGGTCGCGGTCGATCTCAACCACCTGGGCGTCATGCCCGGGCAGGCTGGCGGTGAGGGCCGATTGCGTGACCACAATAGATGCGCCGCTGTCCGAGAGGTAATGCGCCAGACGGTCTGCCGGATAGGCCGGATCAAGCGGCACATAGGCGGCCCCGGCTTTCAGGATGCCAAGCGTGCCGACCAGCAGGTCCACCCCTCGTGCGACGCAAAGCGCCACCGGCATCCCCGGTCCCGCCCCCCTATCGCGCAGCAGATGCGCCAATTGGTTGGCGCGGGTGTTCAATGCGGCGTAGCTCAGCGTCTCACCTTCAAAGACCAGCGCGGGCGCGTCGGGGGTGCGCTCCACCTGCGCCTCGAAAGCGGCGTGGATGGTGTGGGGGTCATAGGCGCGCGTCGTCGCGTTGACGCGGGCCAAGGTCTGCGCCTCGGTCTCTGGAAGCGCCCAGACGGTGCCGCAGTCCGAGGCCTCGATGATCTTGGCAAAGGCCGCCTCAAGGCGTGCGGCGAGGAGGTCGACCGCGGCGTCGGTCAGCCGTGTGCTGTCGGCATGGAGCTGCGCGCCTTGTGGGGTGAGGCAGAGGGTTAGCGCGGCGCCCGCAAGCGGTTCATCGCTAAAGGAGATCGCGAACTCCGGGGCGGCAGCCACATCAATCGCCGGATCGCGCAGCGGCAGGTCGCGGGCGAAACCTGCGGCATCCTTCGCGCGGGTGAGTTGGGGATCCAGCTGAGCCAGCAACTCAGTCAGGGGGGTCTTCGCCTCTGCCGTGATGGTGATCGGCAGCCAGTCGGCGATGAGCGGCGCGGGCGCGCCTTCACGCCGCAAAGCGATGCCGCCTTCGGTGGCCCCGGCGCTGCGCAGGGCAACTAAGGCTGCGGCTGCGACCTGCTGCGCGGGGTCACTCCCCTGCGGCAAGGTGATCTCCCGCGCCACCCATGTCTTCGGCGTTTCGGTTGCGGTGGCCAAGGGGACCGGCAGCGCGTCGAAGCCGGTCAGAGCGCGCCGCCAATATGCCTCTTCAGCCGGTGCCGGAACCGGGCCTGCCGTCTGGAGCAACATATCCCCGGGGGCGAAAAACTGCGCGGGAGCAACGCTTTCGCCCGCCATATCGCGCAGGTCATGGAGGGCGATATGCGCATTCTGCGCCGCCACGATCAGCCGCGCCTCGTCGACCTCAACAACCTCGCCGGGCGTGCCGCCCTGCCCCGCCGCGCGTTCCACGCGGGACACGGCCAGCACCGTGCCACCCGTGCCCAGAATTTTCGCCGTGGTCAGCGGGTTCCAATAGCTTCCGAAATCAAGGCCGCGGACCAGCGCGCCGATCTCCTCCGCCGTTTTGGTAAAATCGATCAGCCCGCCGTTCTCGGGACGTTTGTCCTTCGCGAGATAGCTGCGCTGGCTCAGGTCTTGGGCGGTGCCTTGCAGGCTGCCGCTTTCCAACTGGGCCAGAACCTCGCCAAAGCTTTCCATCCCGGCGGCGTAGCATTTGGAATTGAGGCTGAAGGCCGTCTCATCGGCTGCGATATCAACCTCGCGCTGCGCCAGCAGGTCGCCGGTATCGACGCCGGTCTCGATCAGATGCCAACTGACCCCATGCCGCGCCTCGCCATTGATGATCGCCCAAGCGGGTGTGTTGAGCCCGGCATAGCGCGGCAGCGGACCATCGTGAAAGTTGACCGCCCCGCGTTTGGGCAGCGCCAGAACCGTGTCGGGGATCAGCCGCAGGTTGGCGATGCTCAACATCCAGTCGGCGGACAGCCCCATCGGCAAGAGTTCCTCGGCATCGCGGCAAAGCGCCAGCCCCTGCCCCTCGGCCCAAGCGCGCACGGTGTCGTCGCGGGTGATCACGGCAGCGATCCCGTGCCCGCCCGCCAGCAGCATTTCGCCGCAGGCGATGGTGAGGGATTCGTCGCCCATTAAGAGGGCGGTGAACGGGTCTGTCTTGAAGCTGACGGTCATCAACGGTCCTCCGTGGCGGGGCTACGGCTTGGGTCTTGAACAGCGGGGGTCGCGCGCCGCGCGGTGAGCGCATGGGCCGCAAGGTCGCGATAGAAACCCGGCGCGTCTTCCGGGCGGCGCCCGGTGAGCAGGCAGCGCAGATGGTGCAACCCGCCCCCGGCAAGCCGCGCGAGCGTGGCCAGTGCGGCATAGGCGCGGCCATGGTTCTTGGCGAAATAGCGGTGGCGGCTGTCGAACCAATAGCGCGGCATGCGCCGCCATTCCTTCATCCCGGTCGAGACTGAGCCGACATGCACGCAGCGCGCCTGCGGCACATACCAGCAGTCCCAACCCGCCCGCGCGGCCCGAAGGCAAAGGTCGGTTTCCTCATAATAGAGGAAATAGGCTTCGTCGAAGAGGCCGATCTCGGCCAACATCTCCCACCGCATCATGACGCTGGCCCCGGCCACCCAATCGACCTGCGCCGCCTTTTCAGGCAGGGGCGGCGCCACGACCGAGGCAGCGAGCAGCCGCGTCAGCGGGCCAAAGCGCGCAGCGGCCTCCAACTCTCCGGCGGCAGAGGGGAAACGAAAGGCCGTGGCATGTGGCAGATCATCCTCTCCGCGGACATGGCTGCCAGCCAATCCGGCGCGGGGGTGGTTTTGCAGATGATTTAAGAGCGCCCCGATACAGCCGCGATCGAGGAAGGCATCCGAGTTCACCACATGCACGAAATCCGGCGCGGACCCGTCGGACATTCCCGCCCGCATGGCCAAGTTGTTGCCCGCGCCAAAGCCGCCATTGCGGGGCGAAGCGATCAGCCGCACCCGGTTGCCCGCGCCCCAGCCCCGCGCGGCGATCTCCTGCGCCAGTAGCGCGGCAGAGCCATCGCCGCTGTCATTGTCGACGATCACCAATTCGGCACCCGCATCGGGCATATCGGCCAATGCGGCCTCAGCCGCGCGCAGGGTCATCTCTGCGGTGCGGTAATTGAGGATGACGACCAGAAGGCGGGGCGGTTGTTGCATCATTCCGCCGCCGTGGCTTGGGTGTGGTCGTGGCCTGCGCCTTCGGACAGGGCCGCCGCGATCACCTCGGCCAACTCTTGGGCCAGCACGGTCACATTCGGGGCCAGCACCATGCTGACGTGATCGCCCGGCACTTCGATCACCTGCAAGCGCGGCGCGTATTGCCGCCACTGGTTGTCCTCATAGACATATTCCTTTTCCGCCGTGACATACTGCCCGGCAGAGACCGCCCAATGGCGATCCAACGGCGGGCGGAACAGGGTCATCGGCCCGTCCCACTGCGGGGTTTCATACCGCCCCACCGCGCGGAGGAACGCCGCCTGAATGCGCAGGCTGTTAAAGGAAACCCCCTCGCCCTCGCCGCTCGTCTCTTGCGGCGCCCGGCGCCGCTCACGCTCCCACGCCCAGCGGTTGCGCGCCCATTCCAGCAGATAGGCCGGGCCTTTGCAGCGCAGTTCGGCCAGCTTGATATGCACCTTGTCGATTTTGCTGAGCGACGGGCGCACGGGCAACGGCGTGTCGAGCATCGCAAGAACGGCCACCTCCTGCCCCGCGGCTTTCAACTGCTGCGCCATCTCATAGGCCGTGATCCCGCCGCCGGAGTATCCGGCCAGCAAATAAGGCCCTTGGGGCTGCAAGGCGCGGATTTCGGCGATGTAATCCGCCGCGGCGGCTTGCACCTTTTCATGAGGGGCCGCGTCTCCGATCAGCCCACGGGCCTGCACCCCATAGACCGGGCGCTCATTGCTAAACGGCAGGGCAAGATGGCGCAGGTTCAGCACATTGCCGAACATCCCGGCGACCACGAACAGCGGCGTCGCGTTCTGCGAGGACTGGTTGAGCGGCACGAGGTAGTCAAAGCGCTGTTGCGAGCCCGCCGCCTGCGTCTCGACCGCCTCCGCCTGCGCCAAATCCCCGCGCTCCGCCGCGATCAGCGCTGCGCATTTGGCGATGGTCGGCGCTTCGAAAAGGACGGAGATCGGGAACTCCACCTTGAACTCCCGTTTGACCGCCGCGAAGAGGCGCACCGCCATCAGGGAATGGCCGCCGAGGTCAAAGAAACTGTCCTCGACCCCCACGGGGCTGACGCCCAATAGGTTCGACCAGATCTCGGCCAATCTCTCTTCGATCCCATTGCGCGGCGCCACGAAGGAGCCGTCGAGATCGGGCCGCTCGAAGCTCTGCCCTTGGGCGGCCGCATCGGTCAGCGGCGCATCGGCCTGCGCGATCAGCCCCTGCAAGGGCAGCGAAGAGACCATGACCTGCGGCGCCTCCAGCGCCAGCGCGCGGCGCAGCGCCTCTGGCCCCTCCTGCGCGCGGATGCCTTGGCGCACCAGACGGGCCAGACGCTCCTCGGCGGGGCTGAGGCTTTCGCTGCTGTCGGCATCCTCAAAGATCACTTCGCGGGCGTCAGGCGGGGACACATCGGCAAAGGCCCCTTCAAGCCGCTTCATCGCGAAATCGCGAACCTCGACCAGAACCATGCCCTGCGGATCGGTGATCGTCACGTCGAAACGGGCCAAACCCTCGGCCCCCGTGCCCTCGGCCAGCCGGACATGCGAGCGGACCTCGGCTGGCAGCGGGGCGTGGAGCGTGATCTCCCCATAGGACAGCGGCACCCAAAGGTGGCGCGCGGCATAGCCGGGGATCAGCGCCATGGCCCAGCCGGTGGCGATATCCATCAGACCGGGGTGCATCAGGTAGCCATCGGTCAGATCACCCTGTGCTGCCTCAGGCAGGTGCAACGTGGCGATGCCCTCACCTTGCCCGAGGGCCATGCGCTGCAATACATGCCAGCGCGGGCCGAACTTCAAATGTGCCTCTTGAACAGCGGGCAGATGGCGCCCGGGTGCGGCCTCGGCCACATCCTCGCACCGGGCGGCGATGGCCGCGAGGTCAAGCGGTTCGGCCCTGCCGTCCGCCGGAGACATCCGCGCTTGGACATGCAACTGCCACGCAGGCTTGCCGTTGACCACACAGGCGCTGCGCAACTCGGCGGCAAAGCCCGCACCCTCAGGCGCCAGGGTGATCTTGATCCGACGCTGCGCCCCATCGGCCAGCGGCAGGGGGCGCAGGAAATAGAGGTCTTGCAGGGTGAAGCCGCCTAGCCCTTGGGCCGCCGCCGCTTCGGCCAAAAGCTCGATATAGCCCGTGCCGGGCATGATCGCGCGGCCATCCAAGGTGCGGTGTTGGGCGAGCAGCCAATGCGAGGCTGCAATCTCGGTCGTAAATTCGGGCGCGCCGCTCTCGCCCGACCCGGCGGTTTCCAGCAGCGCTGCCTTGATCGGGCGGGCAGGCAGCGCAACGGCACCGCCGCCACCAAAGCTCTCTGCCGCCATGCCGACATCGGCCCAAACGCCCCAGTTCACCGCCACCACGCGGGTCTGCGCCGCGCGCCGCGATTGCGCAAAGGCGTTGAGCCAGGCATTGGCCGCCACATAATCCACCTGCCCCGCCGCGCGGGTCGCGGTGGAGGTCGAGGAAAAGAGCACCATGAGGTCGAGCGTGCCATCGGGCAGCAGTTGATCCAAGACCCGCAGCCCCTGCACCTTGGGCGCAAGCACCGCATCGATATCCGCATCCCTCTTGGCCAAAAGCGGCGCATCATCCAGCACCCCCGCGGCATGGATCACCCCCGTCAGCCCGCCGTGGCGCGCGGTCAGGTCGTCGATCACCCGGCGCATCTGCGCAAGGTTGGCGACATCAGCCCGGGCCACTTCGACCGCCCCGCCCGATTGCGCCGCCTTGGCCTCAAGCCGCAGGACAGCCCGCAGGCGGCGCGCCGTGGCATCAGCCGGGCCGTGGCTGGCAAGGTAGCTTTCCCATTCATGGCGCATCGGGAGGGCCGCGCGGCTTAGCAGGATTACGCGGGTGCCGGACGTCTCCAAAATATCCGCCGCGAGGGTCAGGCCGATGCCCCCGAAACCGCCGGTGATGAGGTAGCTTCCCTGAGACTTCCAGCCTGGCAGATCAGCCTCGGGCAGCGCGGCGGCGCGGTAGCCCAGCTCATAGCGCCGGCCAGCACGGTGGGCGACTTGGAGGTTGGCGGGGGTCGCCAAAAGCTCTTCGATCAAGTCCGAGGGGTCAATCACCGGCGCGGGCGCCACCGGTTTTGCGAACCATCCCGAAGGGGCCACAGGCGCGACCTCGGGCAAGTCGATCTGCGTTGCCGTCAGCCCCGGCACCTCGCGCGCCATGACCCCGACGGGGCCGGAGATGAGCGCTTTTTCAGGATAGGCCAGCCCCTCCTCTGCCACCTGCGCGGCACCGGTTGTGAAGACGCTGAGGTGCAGCGGCGCGGGGTTCTCGGCCTCAGCCAAAGACTGGGCGAGCCACGTCAGGCTCCAGAACCCCTGTTCGACATTGCGGTCAAACCGGCTGGAGCCGGGGCGCGGGGCGGCCTGATCATCGGTCAGCCAGAAATGCGCGATCCGGTCGGGCCTCTGCCCATCGGCCTCAAGCGCTGCGATCAACTGGTCATAGCCCGACCGCCCCTGTTCGGCGGCAAGCGTGAAATGATCGGCGCTGACGCGGTCAAAGGCATCACCCGCCGTGACCTCGACCACCCGGTGCCCTTCGGCCCGCAACCGTGCCGCGGCCTCGGCCCCCAGCCCCGCCGTGTCGGAAAAGACGAGCCAGTTCAGCGGGCCGGAGAGGTCCAAATCCCGTTCGGCATAGCGCGGTTGCCAATGCGGCAGCGCGCCCCAGTCGCCGGTATCCTCCAGCCGCTGGAGCGGTTGTTCGGCAGGGCGCGCCGCCGCCTCACCCGGCTCGATGAAATAGCGCGCGCGCTGGAATTGATAGGTCGGCAGCACCACGCGGTTGCGCCGCGCCTCGCCCCAGATCTGCGCCCAGTCAGCCTCGACCCCGCAGGCCCAGAGCCGCCCAATCACGCTGAGGAAATAGGCGTCGTCCGCGATCTCTTGTTCAGGATGGCGCAGTGAGGAGATCACCTGCCCCGGCGCCACATCCGCGTTCATCTGCGCGAGGGCCGACAGCGCCTTGCCCGGCCCGACCTCAAGGAAAACCCGCGGCACATCGCTGCTCAGAGTATCGATGCAAACGGCAAAATTCACCGTGTGACGCAGCTGTTCGACCCAATAATCGGGGTCCGTCGCCATCTGCGCCGTGATCACCTCGCCACTGCGGTTCGACAGGAAGGGCATCTGCGGCGCGCGCAGGTCAAGCGTGGCGAGGAAGGCACGGTAACGGTCAAGGATCGGGTCCAACATCCGCGAGTGGGCGGCGATGTCGATGGCGATGCGCTGATGATCGAGACCGGCGGCGTCGAGCCGCTCTTGCAGCGCCTCCAGCGCGTCTTCGGGGCCGGAAACGGCGATCAGTTCCGGGCCGTTCACGCTGGCGATATCAAGGGCGTCGCCCAGAAGCGGCGTGATCCGCTCCAGCGGCGCGGCGATACTAATCATCCCGCCCGATGGCACCTCATCAAAAAGCCGCCCGCGCAGCAGCACAAGGTCGATACAGTCTTCAAAACGCATCACCCCGGCAAGGCAGGCGGCGACATTCTCGCCCATGGAATGCCCCACCATCGCGGCGGGTTTCACGCCCCAAGACAGCCAAAGCTGCGCCAGCGCATATTCAACGATCATGATCAGCGGCAATTGCACCGAGGGGCGTTTCAGCTTGGCTTCGGCTGCCGCGCGGCCCTCAGGCTCCGGCAGCCAGATCGCGCGAATATCGTAGTCGAGTTGCGGGGCAAGATGGGCCAGCCCCCGGTCCATCCATTCGGCAAAGACCGGCTCGGTCTCGTAAAGATCGCGCGCCATATCGGCATATTGCGCGCCGCCGCCGGGGAACATGAAAACGACTTCGGGATCAGGGCCGAGGTGGTCATGGGTAAAGACGCGGCGGCTGTCGCCCGCCTCCAGCAGGGCCGCGGCCTCCTCATGGCTTTCGGCCACCAAGACGCGGCGTTTGTCAAAACCGCGACGGCCCTCTTTCAGGGTGAAGGCCACATCGGCCAAGGGCTGTTCGGGAGGGGCGCGCAGATGTGCTGCGAGCGCGGCGCTATTGGCGTCCAAGGCCGCCTTGCTGCGCCCCGAGAGGCAGAGCACATGGAAAGGGAAATCGCTGTCTTCCGAGGCCGCGCGGGCCGGTGCCTCTTCCAAGATCATATGCGCATTGGTGCCGCCCACGCCAAGCGCATTGACGGCGGCGCGGCGCGGGGTGCTTTGGCCGGGCCAGTCGTAAAGCCGGTCATTGACGCGGAAGGGCGAGCCCTCAAAAGGGATCGCGGGGTTCGGCGCCTCATAACCCAGCGAAGGCGGGATCTGCTTGTGGTGCAGCGACAGCGCCGCCTTGGCCAGCCCCGCCACCCCCGCCGCGGTGTCGAGATGGCCGATGTTGGTCTTGACCGATCCGATGCGGCAGAAGTCTTCGGCCTGCGTCTCGGCGCGGTAGGCTTGGTTCAGCGCGGCCACCTCGATCGGGTCGCCCAGATAGGTGCCGGTGCCGTGGCATTCGACCATGCCGATGCTCTGCGCCGCCACGCCCGCATCATTGAGCGCGCGGGCGATGGCGGCGGTCTGTCCGTCCACGGAAGGTGCCAGATAGCCCGCCTTGGCCGCCCCGTCGTTGTTCACCGCCGAGCCTTTGATGACCGCCCAGATGGGATCACCATCGGCGATGGCATCCTCCAACCGTCTGAGCGCCACGGCGCCTGCGCCAGAGCCGAAGACGGTGCCCTGCGCGCGGTGGTCGAAAGCGTGGCATTCGCCATCAGGCGAAAGGATCTCGTTTTCCTTGAACTCATAGCCGCGCCCCTGCGGCAGTTCGATCGTCACCCCGCCGGCCAGCGCCATGTCGATCTCACCCGCGCGCAGCGCCTGCGCGGCGTAGTGGATCGCCACCAGTGAAGTCGAACAGGCGGTTTGCAGGCTGATCGACGGGCCTTTGAGGTCAAGCACATGGCTCACCCGGGTCGAGAGGAAATCCTTGTCGTTCCCGGTATGGCGCAGCAGGAACATGCCCACATCGTCGACGAGGTCTGGGTTCGAGCAGATGTTGAAATAAAAATAGCTCCCCATGCCGCAGCCGGCATAGACGCCCACCGGGCCGGAGAGGCGTTCGGGCATATGCCCCGCCTGCTCCATCGCCTCCCATGCGACCTCGAGAAACTTGCGGTGCTGCGGGTCAAGGATGGCGGCGTCTTTTGGCGAAAAGCCAAAGAACTCCGCATCGAACATGTCATAGCCGGGCATATCGGCGGTGACGGGCAAATAGTTTGGCCGGGCCATCCGCTCAGCGCTTTCTCCGGCGGCGCGCAACTGGTCCGCGTCGCGCCGCTTGAGCGCGCTTACCCCGTCGCGCAGGTTCGCCCAATAGGCATCAATCCCTTCGGCGCCGGGCACCGTCACCGACATGCCGACGATCGCGATGTCACCGCGCGAAAGAGTGTTGTCCGTGCTATTCATTGCGACACATGTCCCACCGCCCGCTTGGCCACAGTGCGGCACCCTTGAGGTTCAATTTAAGCTTCGGGTGAAGCATACAACAGGCGAATCTGGCGAAAATGAGCCGATAACGTGCCCTAGCGTCACTTTCGGCCAAAATCACTTCACAGCGCCGTGAATGGGACGCGGTTTAGAAAACCGTCCGCTTTGCGTTCAACGCGGGGGCGTCCATCCTGTTCCGCCCCTTGCGCGCCGCCACCAACCCTTCGGCATGGCCAAGGATCGCTCCAGCCGTGAGCCAAGTAAGCGGCGTCAGCGTGGCATTAAGCAACATGTCCATCATGGTAATGCCAAGGATCAAAAGCAGCGGTGCCAGCCATGGGGATAGGCCCGCATCGCCCATCCGGTAGAGGTGCAGCCCCACGAGGATGATCGGCAGCGCCAGAAGGCCCATCTCACATAGGTAGCCCAGCCAGCCGAAAGTGCCGAAAACGATGATCCAGCGGCCATCGGGGATCGACAGGATATTGCCGTTCGTCGCATCGCGGATCAGGTTGCGCCCCCATCCGCCCCAGCCGAACCACGGTTTCTCGGCGGCCCGCGCCAGCAGTTGCTCTTCGTTCATAAAGCGGTAGCCAAGCGATTGCGCCCGGTCCGCGCTGATCGCCTCGGCCTGTGCAAGGATCGCATCGAGCGGCACCAGACCGGCATTGCGCAGCATCGGATAGATCACCGCCACGATGGCAAAGACCACCGCCAGACGGATCTGCCACCGCGCCGGGGTCAGCAGCACCATCGGCACCAAAAGAAGCGCATAGGCCAGCGAGGCAAGGCTTTTGCACAGCAGCAGAACCACGGCGAGATAGCCCGCCAGCAAGAGCATCTTCCAGCGGTCGATCACTGGGGTCTGCCGCGCCAGCGCCACCGCCGACAGCAGCGCGATACACATAAACAACGCCAGCCACAGCGCATGGGGAAGGAACACGATGGGGCGAAAGCCCCCATTGCGCATCATCTGTTCAAAGGAGTGCTGGAAGAACCCGTAGATCCATGTGTTGAGCTGCGGTGAGAACCGGATCTCGAACAGCGAAGGCACGGAGTAGATCACCCCGCCAACCATGAAGGCCAAGAGCAATTCCCGCAGCCCGTTTTCATCCGCAAGGAACTGCCGCGCCAGCAGGAAGGGCACCAGCATCAGCACCTGCCCGATCAGCACCGAGCCGATGTCACGGATCGAAAGCCCCGGCAGCGTGTCGACGGGGAAAAGGATCGGCTCAAAGCCGCGGATCGACTGAAACAGGATCGGATCGCCGTTGGTCAGCACCGTGGGCACCGCCGAAAAGACCAGCCCCAGCACCAAAAGCCCCGCCAGACGCGAAGTGGGCCAAAGCTGCAATTTCTCCTGCGTGCCCAGCCAGATGATCAGCAAGACGCTCAGGTTCGGGATCGACACTTTGTCGAGCCCCGGCACCAGCGGCAGGTTGAACTCCGCCAGCGGGGGCAGGAACAGATAGCCGCCGAGGATCGACCAGATCAGCGCCCGCTGGAGCGGCAGGTTGCGAAACAGGGCCAGACAGACGAAGGGCCAGATCAGCAACATCAGATAGGCGACGGGATTTGGCATGACGTCCTTCGCGAAAGCCGCGTCGGGGCGCGGCAGGATGGGGCCGGGCGAAAATACCATCTGGCCCCAGCCCTGTCATCCCGCTAGTTTTGCGGCAGGTTCACTTTGGCGCGGGCGTGTTTGATAGATGGCACATGAAATCAATGGGATAGAGTGCGAAGCTTATGCTTCTTTGCCTGCCAGCGTCGGTGCGACAGCGGAAGGCGCGGCATGAAGTATGGCACGGGCACTGCCGCCGTGGAGGTCAATGTGGCGACGCGGGCCGCATTGTTTCAGGCCCTGCGCGCCCGCTTTGCCACGGATCAGGGATTCGCCCTTGCCACGCTCAACCTCGACCATCTGACCAAATTGCCCCGCGATGCGGGCTTCGCCGCCGCCTATCGCGCGCAGGATTTCATCGTGGCCGATGGCCGCCCCGTGGTCTGGCTTTCGCAACTCGCCAACCAGCCGGTCGAGCTGATGCCCGGCTCCGATCTGATCCTGCCGCTTTGCGAATTGGCCGCCGCGCACTCGCTGCCTGTCGCCTTTTTCGGCAGCGATAAAGACGCGCTGCAAGGGGCCGCAGTGGCCCTGCGGACCCGCCTGCCGGGGTTGGAGATTTGCCATATCGCCGCCCCGCACATGGGCTTTGACCCAGAAAGTGCCGGGGCGGATACCGCCCTGCGGCAGATCGCCCAGAGCGGCGCCCGCCTTTGTTTTCTCGCCCTTGGCGCGCCTAAGCAAGAGATCCTTGCCGCACGCGGGCGCGACATCGCGCCGGGGGTTGGCTTTGCCTCGATCGGGGCGGGGTTGGACTTCCTCGCCGGGCGGCAGCGCCGCGCGCCGAAATGGATGCGGATGCTGGCTTTGGAGTGGCTTTGGCGGGCTATGCAAAGCCCGGCGCGGATGGTGCCGCGCTATGCCCGTTGTTTCGCGATCCTCCCGCGCCTGACGCTTGAGGCTTGGCGGGCGCGCTAGCCCTCAGCGGTATTCGATGATCCGCCCGTCGCGGCGCATGTGGTATTTGAGCACGCCCAAGGCTTCGGGGAATTTGCCCAGCAGGGTGAAGAAGCCCCAAGCCACCCCGCCCCGCCGCATCAACCGCAACAGTTGCAGCGGATAAAGCAATGCCAGCCCAAGCCCGGCCCAAGGGAGCACCAGCGCCAAGAGCAGGATCACGGCGGGCAGAAGCGCCCCCCAGAGCAGCGCGCGGCGCGTTTCGGCCACCCAATGCCGATCCGGCCCGCGGCCATGTAGCGCGTCTCCTTCGGCAAAGGCATGGCCCGCCCGCAGGCTGCGCCGCCACCACTGACCGACCTTAGTGATCTGCGCGTCATGCCATGTCATCTCGGCGTCGAGCCGCCATATCTGCCAGCCCGCGCGGCGCAGCCTTTGGCAAAGCTCCGGCTCTTCCCCGGCGATCATCTCGGCCCGGTAGCCGCCCACGGCGCGCAGCGCGTCCAACCGCATCAGCGCGTCACCGCCACAGGCAAGCGCCTCGCCTACGGGCGTATCCCACTCGCGGTCGATCAGCCTGTTGTAGACAGAGGCCTCGGGGCTTTCCTCACGCCGCCTGCCGCAGACCACGGCGACCTGCGGATGAGCGCTCAGATGGGCCTCCGCCACCGCCAGCCAACCGTCTCGCAGGATGCAATCCCCGTCGAGGAACTGCACCAGCGTGATCCCTTCATCCAATGCCGCCATGCCTGCATTGCGCGCCCGCGCGGCGGTGAAGGGCTGCTGCATGTCCAGCTCGACCACCTCGGCCCCCAGTCCCCGCGCCATGGCGACCGAGCCATCGGTCGAGCCGCTGTCGACATAGACGATCTGCGCCACCTGCCCTGCCAGTCCTTGCAAGGACCGCTCCAACCGCGCGCCCTCATTCCGGCCGATGACGACGGCACCGATACTCATGCGGCATGCTCTTCACGCCAAGCGGCGACATGGGCGCTATAGGCCTCCGACGGCACCAGAAAGCCCGCGCGATAGAGAAGTTCGACCCGGTTCCAGCGCCGCGCGTCCAGCGAGAAGAGCGAGACATCAGGGTTCTGCCCGATCACCGCCATCCGCCGCGCGTCTTCGCCATGAGACAGGTTGCCCGCGCCCAGCGTTTCGGCATCCCGCGCGGCGGCGTCATTGGCGAATTTATAGTGTTTGATCACCGCCGTCATATCCGCCACCCGCACCCCCGAAGAGAGATGCGGATGCGGCGCGGGCGTGACCTCTGGCCCGTTGAAAATCAGCGGATGTTTCGTCAGACAGCAGTCTTCGCCAAAGACCTTGCCACGCACGCCGCCGAAGGCGAATTTCACCGCCTTGTTGGATAGCGCATTGTCGGCCAGCAGGGCGGAGAACGGAATCTCCGGGCTGTGGTAATCGATTTTGCGCACCGCGCTGATGTCGTAATAGAGGAAGGATTGCAGCGCCTGTTTGTAGGGCATCCCCGCCGCCGCCGCGAGGCTGGTTTTTGGAAACATCTCAAGCATCTGCGCGGCCAAGGCGGTATAGCCTTGCCGGTCGAGATAGGTGGTCAGCCCCTTGATGCCGATCTGGCTGCGCCCTTCGAAATCGAAAATCTCGTCCATATCGACATAGAGACACCAGCGGTCCTTGCCATAGGTCTGCGCGGGGTATTGGCGGATCAGGTCTTCGTATTCGGCCAACGGCAGGGTGCAACGGTCGATCACCGTGCCCTTTTGGGCTTTGATCCGGGCGATGGTGTCATCACGTGAGCCGTTGTCGATAAAGACGAAATGCTGCACCCCCATCGCGCGGTAATGGCGAAAGAAAGCGTCGAGGTAATAGCTGCCGTCGCGCACCAAGGCGATCAGTACCACCTCGCCCGGGGCGGTGTCGAGTTTGCTCGGCCCATGCAAATGCTGCAAGGAGGCGGCAAAGCGCGCGCGGCGGCGGGCGTTGTGCAGGCGTTGGCGCAGGCGGCGGAACAGATGCAGGGGCGATTTCATGCCCTTGTGATACGCCAGCCGACCTGCGCGGTCCACTGTCCCCGTGCCCTTCCGCCCCGGCCCGCAGCGCCCCCGAGCGATTAGCCGCCGCCCTTTTCGGCAGGCGCGGCGACCATCCCGCCCCCCGCGCGCAAGGCCGGGTCAAAGAAGGTATGCCGCGCCCGGCCTGCGTGTTTCGAGGCATAGAGCGCAGCATCGGCATTGGCCAAGACCACGTCGCGCGATCGCCGGTCCCCCCGCTGAATCCAGACCGTGCCGATGCTGGCCGAGACTTTGCAGACCTCGCCCTTGAAATGAATGGGCTCTTCGAGCCGGTCGATGATCCGCTGGCCGATCCCGCGCAGGATGCCCTCGCTGCGCACATCGGGCAGCACCACGGTGAACTCATCCCCGCCCAAACGCACCACCATATCAGAGCTGCGCGTCTCTTGCTGCATGATGTGGGCGACGACTTGCAGCACATGATCGCCCGCCGCATGGCCCAAACGGTCGTTCACCGCTTTGAAATAGTCGAGATCGACATGCATCACGGCAAACCCCTCACCGGCGGTGATCAACCTCTCCAGCACCGCGTTGAGCGCGCGCCGGTTTTTCAGCCCCGTCAGCGTATCGGTAAAGGCCTGTTCCTCCGCCGCGATCCGCGCCTCTTGCAGGCGCAGGTTCAAACGGCGCGAGGCTTCCATCGCGGCGGATTTCGCCTCCATCAGGTACAACATCTCGATCGCCAGATCGGTAGCGGCGAAATCGGCATTGGTCAGCGCATAGTCCTGCACCCCGTCGAAAATCGAAATCCCGAAAGAGAGGTTCACGATCAAACGCCGATCCCCCAGCGGCACCAGCAGGCCCTTCAACTCGGTCCGCGGCGCATCGCGAAAAGCGAGGTGCAGCTTGACCCCTGCCGCCCGGCACAGGTCCTCCATCCCCGCTATGCCACGGGGCCGTTTGACGGTGACCGTATCCAGAAACCGCCGCCCCGCCAGCGGCGCCTGCGGGCGCAACTTCTGGATCGTGGGCCCAGCGTGGCGGATTCTGCCGCTGGCCGAGAGCAGCAGATGCATCGGGCAAAGCTTGTCCAGAACCGCCGGATCGTGGCCTGCGCCATTCATGCCCGCGCCCCAAGCTCAAACCGGCGCCCTTCCGAGAATTCGGCCTCGACCAGAATGATCTTCAACGCTTCGACGCCTTCGGACCGCCCGCAATGCTCCAGCAGCACGAGCGCGCCATAGTCATCGGCCATGGCCCGCAGTACCCCCATCATCAGATAGCCGTAGCCCACAAGCGGTGCCTCACAAATCAGGGAATACTGGCCATCAGGGTCTTCGCGCAGTTCGACCGGGGGCAGATGCAGTTCCGACAGGGCAAGGCGGGTTCGGTCCGGCAGATCGTCGAGCGATTGCAGAAAATCGCTGAAGCTGACCCCGCCGAAGCGCAGCAAGCGCCGCACGGCCTCATAGCCCGGCTGCGCCACGAGGAAGGTGCCGACATCCTCCATCACCTCGGCCAGGGGCCGGTCCAGCACGGCACAGACCGCTTCGAGCACCGCCGGGGTGACGTGATCCGGATAGGTCAGCATCGCCTCGAATTCGGTGAAATCCAACCCGGCCCGCGCGGCCACATCGGCCCAGAGCCTCTGCCCGTAGTTCGCGCAAAAGTAGTTTTGAATGCTGCGGTTGATAAGCCCGTGCATGATTGCCTCATTCCCATTTTCCCAACCCCAGATTGCGGGGGCAGTGGTTAAGATTGACCTGATGAATACAGTTGTCGGGAAATTGCCTTGGTCCCGGCCCGCGCCGCGCGCGGAACCGCCGCTATATGCTGCGCGTTCGGTAAAGGAAGAAGAGGCGATGCCCCGTCTCTCCCCAGCCTGAGGAGACTTTTCATGAGCGATGATCCCAAACACCCCAAGGACGAGAACAAGACACCGCCCAAGAAACCTCAAGAAGACCTGCACCGCCCCGAGGCCACATTGGACGAAGCCCCCGCCGGCAGCCCCAACGCCGAAGAACGCTCGCGGCTTTCGGATTGATGCATTGGGTCCGACCACGGGATCGGACCTTTGACCGACCAAGGCGGCCAAGAAGGGTTACGCAACATGAACAATGACGTCACAGCGCCCCGGCAGCACAGCGCGCCGGGGTTTATGGTCTGTCTGGGCTGGGTGGCCATCCTTGGCTGTGTGATATTCGCCGTATCGATCCTGATCGCGGATTTCGTGGTGCCGGATCACGATTGGATCGCCGACACGATCAGCGATCTGGGCGCGGGACGGTATGAGTTCATCGTCGACATCGGCATCTATGCCTTCTCCGCCGCGCTCATCGCCTGCGCCCTGCTTTGCGCCCATGTGCATTTCGGCGACCGCTGGTGGAGCATCGCCACCATCGGGCTCGCCCTGCTGGGGCTCATCGTCTTTCTGGTGGGCGCGCGCAACGAATACGGAGACCGCGATTCCGACGGTGTGGTGATCCATATCTATCTGGTCTACGCGCTCGGCCTGATCATGCTCGCCGTGCCTTGGCTGCTGTCGCGGGGATTCGCCGATATCTCAAGCTTCCTTGCCAAATCGCTCAAGGTGATCTCGCTCCTCTGGCTGGTCTCGGCCCCGCCGTTCTTTTTTCTGCCCACCGGCATTGATGGCGTCTATGAGCGCTATCTGGGCCTGATTGCCATGGCGATGGTGGTGCTTCTGGGGCGGTTCTTTATCCAACGTGGCCGGGCATTGAACGGGGGCATGGCTGATGTTCTTTGATCACGTCCCGCTGGATATCCTCGCCCGCGCGCTGCTGCTTTCGGCCATTGCGCTGACTTGGGTGATCATCGTTGTCCGGGTCATCGGGCTGCGCACCTTTTCAAAAATGACCGCTTTTGACTTTGTCGCCACGGTCGCCACCGGCTCGCTGCTTGCCGGCGCCTGTCAGGCCACCACTTGGCCGGAGTTCGCCCAGCCGACCTTGGCCATCTCAGCCCTGCTCGGCGCACAATTCGTCATCGCGAAGATACGGCAGGCTTCCGACAGCTTCGAGCAGGCCGTGCAGAACGAACCCGTGATCCTGATGCGGGAAGGTGAGATTTTCGATGCCGCCCTCAGCGAGACCCGCGTCGCGCGCGCCGATCTGATCGCCAAGTTGCGAGAGGCCAATGCACTGCGCTTCTCTGATGTGCGCGCCGTGGTCTTGGAGACCACGGGCGATATTTCGGTCCTGCATGGCGATACCCTCGAAGAGGGGCTGCTCGAAGGCGCGCGCATGGTCGAAAAATAAAGCGCCCTCAGGCCAAGCGCTGCGCCAGATGGCCGATATCCGGCAAGACCAGATCGGCGTATGGGGCGAGGTCTTCCGCCGTGGCGGGGCCGGTCAGCACCGCGACCCGCAGCATCCCCGCCACCCGCGCGGCCTCCAGATCATGAACGCTGTCCCCGATCATCGCGATTGAGGCAGCAGGCAGGTCTACATGCGCAGCAAAGGCGTGCAACTGCCCCGGCGAAGGCTTGCCCCCATGCCCGCTGTCGAACCCCGCAATGAAGTCGAACATATCGACCACCCCCGCCGCCAGCAGATGGGCCCGCGCGGGGTGTTCGGCATCGTTCGTCGCCACGCCAAGGGGCAGGCCCCGGTCGCGGAGCCCTTGCAGAAACGGTCGCAGCGGCACCGCCTCGCGCTGTGGCGCGGCGCTGGCTTCGGCATTGATGATGCCCAACAGATCCACTGGCAGCCGGTCTGGAAAATGCGGGGCCAAGGCATCGACCACCTCCTGCGGCGTGCCGGCGATGGCGATGCTGTCCGGGGCGAAACGGCGTGTGGCGAGGTCAAAGCCGATGCCCGCGCCCACCCGTGCGGCCAGCTCGCGATCCCCCTCACAGACCCGCAGCAAGAAGGCCTCGGCCCAAGGCTCCCACGTCGCGGCAAAGTCGAAAAGCGTGCCGTCCTTGTCGAACAGCAGCGCTTTAACATTTCTTAAGTCCAATGCACCTGCTCCCCCCCGGGCAGCGCCGCGCGGGCTTGCATGATCCGCTCATAGGGGATCGCGAGATGATCGCAAAACCCGATCACCCAAGCATCGTCCATCATCAGGAAATCCAGCACGGCGCCCAGAAAAATAGGGTCGCTGGCCTGTGTTTTGAGGTCCGCCTCAGAGGCGCCGGTGCTGCCCAGAAACACCGGCAACAGATCATCATTCGCCGCCAGCCAGCCCAGCGCCTGAAGCGCCAAAGTCTCAGCGGTGTCTTGGGTATAGGACATTGGAAAACCGTCTTTTGCTGAAGGTTGGAAACCCTTTGTTAACCATTAGGGGGCAAAGACTCTCGCATCAAACTGATTTGTACGGTGAAGGAGTTGTCGTGCAAGGGACCATCCTTATTGCAGATGCGATCGCGACCAATCGCATCGCCCTCAAGGTCAAGCTTTGTGCGGCATACTATCACGTCGTTCAGGCCGAAGACATGGAAGAGGCTTTGGCCTGCCTGCGGGAAAACCCGCCGGATCTGGTGATCTGCGCGCTGACATTGCCGGGTGGCGGGGCGGCTGATCTCTGTCGCGTGCTCAAAGCCACTCCCGATACCGCGCAGCTACCGGTTTTGGCCATCGGGAATAGCGATCAGGCCGTGGATCGCTTTACCGCGCTCGAAGCGGGGGTGAGCGATGTGCTGCTGAAACCGCTCGATTGCACGTTGCTGTTGGGCCGGACCCGCAGCCTCATCCGCGCCCGCAATGCGGCGGACGAATGGGAAATGCGCGAGGATACGACCCGCGCGCTAGGGCTGGCGGAGCCTGCGGCGGAATTCACCGTCCGCAGCCACTGTGTGATCATCCATTCCGACAGCGCGGTAAGCGTGAACTGGGCGAAACAACTCCGCCCTCAATTGCGCGCGCGCCTCACCCTCGCCAATCCGGAGGAGGCCATTCGCGCCGCCGCCGCCAACGGACCGCCCGACGCATTCGTTTTGGTTCTGCCAAAAGACCCCGTGCCCGCCACGGCAGCCTTGCGTCTGATCTCGACGCTCCGGGCCAACGCCCAGACCCGCCACACCGGGCTGCTGGTGGTGCAGCTGGCCCCGGATGCGGCGCTTGCCGCCACCGCCCTTGATCTAGGGGCGGATGATTTGATGACCGAAGGTTTCAACCCGGCGGAAATGGCGCTGCGCCTGCATGCGATCTTGCGCCGCAAGCGAATGACGGACCAACTGCGCGACACGGTGCGCACGGGGCTGAAGGCCGCCGTTTTCGACCCGCTGACAGGGCTGCACAACCGCCGCTATGCCCTGCCCCATCTGGACCATATCGCGGAACATGCCGTTGCGACCGCCCG
The DNA here is from genome assembly GCF_043557115.1 of Sulfitobacter sp. 1A13679. Classification (NCBI taxonomy): domain Bacteria; kingdom Pseudomonadati; phylum Pseudomonadota; class Alphaproteobacteria; order Rhodobacterales; family Roseobacteraceae; genus Sulfitobacter; species Sulfitobacter sp. 1A13679. The sequence goes on along the minus strand of NZ_JBIFFO010000014.1, from coordinate 46,673 downwards.
CCCCTTTTCGGTGATGGTCGCCGATCTGGACCACTTCAAAGGCATCAATGACCGTTACGGCCATGCCGCGGGGGATTCCGTTCTGATGCAAACGGCGGAAAGGCTGCGCAACAACCTGCGTGGCATGGACCTTGTGGCCCGGATCGGGGGGGAGGAATTTCTGATCGTCATGCCCGGCACCGGCCTTGCGGATGCAGAGAAGACGGCGGCGGCCATCTGTGCCGATATCGGCAATCGCGGCTTTGTCGTTCCCGGCACGCCCCAGCCGATCCATGTGACCATCAGCATCGGTCTTTCCGTCGGCCCAGTGGAAGAGGAAGGCCACCCGCTGTCAGCCGAAGCCTTGATGGCGCGGGCGGATCGGGCGCTTTACACGGCAAAAACCCATGGCCGGAACCGGGTGAACCTGAGCCGCCCCGCGGCCTGAGGTTCGGACAGGCGGGGCGCGTTGCCGCTGGAAGGTGGGTCACTTTGACTGTCTTCATGAGCGGGGGGGGGCTGATCGGACCTCTGCCTCTGCCTCTGCCTCTGCCTCTGCCTCTGCCTCTGCCTCTGCCTCTGCCTCTGCCTCTGCCAAGAAGCACGAGACAACAGCAACGAAACTTCAACCAAAGATTGCACTTGCAACAAAGCTTCCTTAACGTAACGCAATGCAACAGGATCGGCCCCTCATCGGAATAGCCCTCATGATGGGCTTCTGCATCGTCGCCCCCGTGGGCGATGCGGTGGCCAAATTGCTGGGCGCTTCGGTTCCCCTGGGGCAGGTGGTGCTGCTCCGCTTTGCCATTCAGGCGCTGATCCTGATCCCCATCGTCTGGTACTCTGGGCGCATCTGGCGGATGCGGGGCCGGGTGTTACGGCTCACCTTTCTACGCACCCTTTTGCATATGGCGGGCATCGCGGCGATGTTCACCGCGCTGAAATACCTGCCCCTCGCCGATGCGGTCGCCATCGCATTCGTCATGCCCTTTTTCATGCTGCTGCTCGGCAAGTTCATCCTGAACGAAGAGGTCGGCCCCAGACGTTTGGGCGCGAGCATCGTAGGCTTTCTCGGCACGCTTTTGATCGTACAGCCGAGCTTTGCCAATGTCGGCTGGCCCGCGCTGCTGCCCGTCGTCGTGGCGGTCGTCTTTTCTTTCTTCATGCTGGTGACGCGCCAGATCGCGAAAGAAACCGATCCGATCAGCCTGCAGGCCGTCAGTGGGGTCATGGCGGTGGTGATGATCCTGCCGCTCCTTGCGCTTGGCACCAAGACACAGATTGCGCCGCTTCGGCTCATCCAACCCGATGCGCTCGACTGGACCCTCCTGCTCGGGATCGGGGTGCTGGGCACGGTAGCGCATCTTCTGATGACCTGGTCCCTGCGTTTTGCCCCCTCGGCCACCTTGGCGCCGATGCAATATCTGGAAATTCCCTTTGCCACGCTGCTTGGGCTGCTGATCTTTTCCGACCTGCCCAACCCACTGGCGGGCCTTGGCATTCTGATCACCGTCGGCGCGGGGCTCTACATCGTCATGCGCGAGCGGGCCACGGCGCGTGCTCTGGCCGCAGCAGTTGCGCCACCAGTGGCGCCATAAGACGGCGCGGCAGAATCAGCAGTATATCCGGGCCATCGATCTCAAGCGTGACCGGCCCCAAGGCGCGGTTCGACGTGCCGATCCGGCCACCCGGCGCGAAATCCAGCCCGTCGATCGGCCATTCCAACCCTTGGCTGCGCCCCGTCACCGGGGCCAGAGGCATGAGTGAGACGACATCGCCCACCGCCGTCGGCAGCGTGATCCGCGGTGGGGCCAGTAGCACGATCTCATGCGCGCCCAACAGGATGCAGGAGCGATACGGATGGGTGGCGAGCGTGTTGAAAGCCGCAAGCTGATGATCCAACCGCGCCCCGGTAAAGCCGACCCCGAGCACCAGCGGCGCGTCGATCCGGGTCAGCGCCTTGTCGAAATCGGTGCTCTCTTGCTCGGCGATGCGGTGGCGCCGCGCGGCCGGGATTTGGGCCAAGACCTCTGCCGGGGCGGAATCCAGATCGCCGATGACCGCGGCCAGTTCCACCCCCGCCGCCACGCCCACCGCAGCCCCGCTATCCGCCGCCACGCAGGTCGGGGCCAGCGCCAGCGCCGCTTCAATGTCCCCTGCAAAGACCTCTCCGCCGCCGAGCAGCGTGACTGGCCCCTCCTCCCTTACGATATGCTCTGAAGCGGTCAATTAATGCCCCTTTTGGAAATCTGCCTTAATCTTGCCTTGAAATCATACGTTGAATGGCACAGATTCGAGCCGCTTTGGTCTTGGACATCGTGGTAAACGATACCTGCAACACCGCAGAGGACGAGCATCCGATGATGAACAGCAACAAAATCTTGACGGTCTCCTATGGCACTTTTTCGTGCACGCTGGAAGGCTTCGACGATTCCTTCGGCACGATGAAGGCCATTGCCGAGTATTTCCGCGATTTGGCCTCGGATGACCGCTACTTCGGTGCCGAACCACCGCAACCCGATGCCGAGATGCTCGCCCGGATCGCGCAGCGCGAAGTATCCCGCCGGGTGCAAGCCCGCGAGCAAGAAGGCAAGATCGTACTGAGTGCGCTGGAGAACCAGAGCGCCGAAGCTCCGGCCCAAGCGCCCCCCGCGGCGGCTCAGGCCGAGGCCGCAGCGCCGCAAGCCCCCGTCGCAGCACAGCCTGCGCCGGTAGAGGAAGAGGCCCCCGCCCCCCTCAAGGCCGAGATCGCCGACACCGCCGCAGTGGAAGCGCCCGCCACGCCGGAACCCCAGATCGCAGAGACCGCTGAAGAGCCCGCGCCTGCCGAAGAGCCTGCACCGGCTGCCGAGGCCGAGGACACCAGCGAAGCCGAAGCCTTCTTTGCCGCCAGCCCGCAGCCGCAGACTCAGTTCGAGGACGAAGCGCAGGAAGCCAGCGTCGAAGAGCTGCCCGCCGCGAGTGCCGCTCCTGCCGACAGCATCGCCGCGAAATTGCAGCGCATCCGCGCCGTCGTCGCCCAGCAGGACGAAGACGAAGCGGCTGGCTATGACGAAGAAGAAGCCGCGCCCGTGGCCCGCGCCACCGCCGAAACGCAAGCAGCGCCGGAAGAGAGCCAAGCCGCCATCGCCGCCGCCCGCCGTGACATCGAAGACGCGCTGGAGGCCGATGAAGCGACCGAAATGGCGCAGGAGGCTGCGGAGGATGAGGACGACGATCTCGCCGATATCCTCAACCGGCTTGAGGCCGAAGAGGAAGATGAGGCCGAAAGCGCCGAGACCGACGAGAGCCTGTTCGACGCCGAGGCCGATGAGCAGCCTGAGGCCGAAGCCCAAGCCGAAGCCGCACCGGAAATCGACGCCGCCGACCTGCCGCGCAAAGGGCGCGTGATCAAGGTCAAGCGCGCGCATCTCGAAGCCGCCGTGGCGCGGGGCGATCTCGAAGAGGTCTCGGACCCGGCACCGCAAGAGGCGCCTGCCGCGAAGACAGATGAAAAGCGCAGCTCTTCCCTGTCGCCCGAGGATGAAGACGAGCTGGCCCGCGAATTGGCCGCTTTGGAAGCCGAACTCGGTGCCGCCGCCCCGGAAGAGGCTGAAGAGACGCCTGCGCCTGCGGTTGAAATGGCCGAGCCGGAAGCGGCGCCTGCTCAGGAAGAGTCCGAAGAGGTCGAAGCCGCAGCGGAGCCAGTCGAAGAGCAGCCCGAGCCTGCGCAAGCGGCCCGTCACAGCCTGCCCACCATCGACGATGAGACCGGCCCCGACATGTCGCGCCTGATGGCGGAAACCGACAGCAAGATGGACGAGGCCGAAAGCACCACGCGCCGCGATGCCTTTGCCCACCTGCGCGCCGCCGTGGCCGCCAAGAAAGCCGACGAAGCAATGGGGGGCCGCGCCACCACCGCGACCTCGGATGACGCCTACCGCGAAGACTTGGCCGATGTGGTCCGCCCGCGCCGCCCCGTCACCCGCCCGGCCCGGACCGAGCGGCCCAAGGCCGATGCCCGCTCCGCGCCGCTGAAACTGGTGGCCGAACAGCGCATCGATGTCGACAAGCTGCGCAGCGCGGGCCCCGTGCGTCCGCGCCGAGTGGCCGCCGTGGTCGAGCCGGTCAAAACCAACCCCGATGCCGAAAGCTTTGCCGATTTCGCCGCCGACATGGGTGCCACCAAACTGCCCGAACTGCTTGAGGCGGCGGCATCATACATGTCTTTCGTCGAGGGGCGTGACCAATTCTCTCGCCCGCAGTTGATGGGCAAGGTCCGCTCGATCGGCCTGCCGGATTTCACCCGCGAAGACGGGTTGCGCTCCTTCGGTCAACTGCTGCGCGCAGGTAAGATCGAAAAGATCAAAGGCGGGCGTTTCACCGTCTCGGATGAGATCGGCTACCGCCCCGATCACCGCGCTGTGGGTTAAACCACGGCCCTCCGCCAGATACGAAAAAGCGCCCCGCGGGGCGCTTTTTTATTGGGTTTTAACGATCGTCTTCCGCATCGGGGTCGGCCTGTCCGATGCCCCGAAAGACAAATTTGAACGGCAGCGCCCAGACGATGCCAAGGGCGACATAGATGCCAAGCTCAAGCAGCACCGGCGGGCGGTCGAACTGGGCCACCGTCCAGACCGCCACAGCGATATAACTCGGCAGCCCGATCAGCAGGATCACCAGCGCCCAACGGCGGCGCGCCTTGTAGCTCAGCGCCATCAGATCAGTCCGCGAAAGGGTCGGTCACCAGAATGGTGTCCTCCCGCTCCGGCGAGGTCGAGACGAGGGCCACGGGGCATTGGATCAACTCTTCGACCCGGCGCACATATTTGATCGCATTGGCCGGAAGATCGGCCCAGCTGCGCGCGCCTTCGGTCGATTCGGACCAGCCTGGCAGCTCTTCGTAGATCGGCGTGCACCGGGCTTGCTGCTCGGCGGCGGTGGGCAGGTAGTCCAGCCGTTCGCCGTCCAACTCATAGCCCACGCAGACCTTCAGCGTCTCGAAGCCGTCAAGCACGTCAAGCTTGGTCAGACAGATGCCAGTGATGCCGGAGGTGGCGCAGGTCTGGCGCAGCAGCGCCGCGTCGAACCAACCACAGCGACGCTTGCGCCCGGTGGTGGTGCCGAACTCATGGCCGCGCTCGCCCAGACGTTGACCATCCGCATCTTCAAGCTCGGTCGGGAAGGGGCCTTCGCCGACGCGGGTGGTGTAAGCCTTCACGATGCCCAACACATAGTCGATGGCGGTGGGGCCAAGGCCCACACCGGTCGCCGCTTGCCCCGCGATCACGTTTGAGGAGGTGACGAAGGGATAGGTGCCAAAGTCGATATCCAAAAGCGCGCCCTGTGCCCCTTCGAAAAGGATGCGCTTGCCCGCCTTGCGCTTCTCGGCCAGCACCTTCCAGACGGGGGCGGCGAAACGCAGGATTTTCGGTGCGATTTCTTGCAGTTGCGCGATCAGCGCGTCGCGGTCGATGGCCTCGACGCCCAGCCCCTTGCGCAGCGGGTCGTGGTGCTGCAGCGCGCGGTCGACGCGGGCCTCCAATGTCGCGGCGTCGGCCAGATCGGCCACGCGGATGGCGCGGCGGCCAACCTTGTCCTCATAGCACGGCCCGATGCCGCGCCCGGTGGTGCCGATCTTGGTGCCCTTGCTCGCCGCCTCTTCGCGGGCGCGGTCAAGCTCGCCGTGGAACGGCAGGATCAGCGGCGTGTTTTCCGCGATCATCAGGTTCTCGGGGTTGATCTTAACCCCCTGCCCTTCGATCGTCTCGATCTCTTTCAGCAGGTGCCACGGGTCCAGCACCACGCCATTGCCGATGACAGACAGCTTGCCGCCGCGCACCACGCCCGAAGGCAGCGCATGCAGCTTGTAGACCTTGCCGTCGATGACCAGAGTGTGGCCCGCGTTATGCCCGCCTTGGAAGCGTGCGATCACATCGGCGCGTTCGCTGAGCCAGTCAACGATCTTGCCTTTTCCCTCGTCACCCCATTGGGCGCCGACAACGACGACATTGGCCATGATATATTCCTTTGCGATGTCCCGCGCCCGTATAGCGACAGTGGCAGGCGTGTGAAACTCGAAAAAACGCGGGAGCGGATTTAGACGCTTTGCCCCGCCTTCAGATGCACCGGCTCGCCATGCGGGGTGCTGAGATAGGCGGCCTCCCACCCGTCACGCAGGGCGCGCAGGTCACCGGGGCGGGCATGGCCCGCGTCGATCAGCAGGGTTTCGAGGGTTTCGAGCCAAGCGTTGAAATAGTCCTCCCCGCCGTTCAACGCCCGCGTCAGTCCGTGGCGCGCCAAGGTTGCGCCAAAGCGGTCGGCCCAGAAGGGCCAGTCGAAAAGACCGCTTTCGTTCAAATGCACCGTCAGCGCGAAAAGCTGCGCGTGCCATGGCGCCTCGAACACGGGTTCCGGGGCGCTCATGGGGCCGCCAGATAGCTTTGCCAGAGGTCGAGCACGACCTCATCGCGGGGATGTTCGGGATGCGCCCAAAGTTCAGAGGCCGGGAAGGCCACCGCGTAAAGCGGCTCCGGCGCCTCGCCCAGATCATGGGCGTTGCTATCAGGCAGAACATGGGTGCCATGCAACCGCAGCACCCGCCCTGAAGCGCCCGCGGCATAGGCGGGCAGCCGGGTGTGCCCGCCCGGAACGATGCTGTTTTCCGGCTGCTTGCGGGTGACGACCCTGTCGCCCGGCGCAAAGAGCGGCGTGACGCCCGAGGGGCGATCCGCCGGACCACCACGGGCCAGCACCCCGGCCACCTGCGGCGCTTTCAGCGCCTTTTCCGCCAGCGGGCTGAGCGTGGGCGCGGCTTCGCCCGAGAGTTCCTCGCGGCTGACCACCCCGCGGGCGACCAGCATATCGGCCACCCCGGCGATCCATTTCTCGTAATAGCTGAACCGCATGTAATCGGTCGGGGCAAGACATTCGCGGGCATGGCGCGACACGTCGATGTTCCATTTGCCCAACGTCCCCGTGGCCAAGGTCAGCGCCAGCGCGCGGCGGTGCCAATCGGCATGAAAGACCACATCTTCGCCCTCGGGCACTACAGCGCCATCGCCGAAACGCCCGCCCATGTCATGCACGCGGGTCATGGCGCTTTGGCCAATCCGGTGCCGATCATACTGTCGCGGGTGACAAGATCAGCCAGCGCGGCGACATCCATGCCGTCGCTCCCCGCCGGGCGTTGCGGGATCACCAGATAGCGCACCTCAGCCGTCGAATCCCAAACGCGCACGGCGGTCTCTTCGGGCAGGTCGATGCCAAATTCAGCCAGCACTTTGCGCGGCTCGCGGACCACGCGGGCACGGTAGGCATCGGATTTATACCAGCCCGGCGGGATGCCTAAAAGCGGCCAAGGGTAGCAAGAGCACAGGGTGCAAACGACGATATTATGCACCTCATCCGTATTCTCGACCGCGACCATATGCTCGCCCTGCCGCCCGAAGAACCCCATCTCGGCCACCACTGCGGTCGCATCCTCAAGCAGGGCCGCGCGGAAATCAGGATCGCTCCAAGCGCGGGCAACGACCTCGGCCCCGTTGCGCGGGCCGATGCGGTTTTCATAGGTGTCGATGATCTCATCCAAGGCGGCGGGGTCGATAAGCCCCTTGGCCGTCAGCAGTGTCTCCAACGCCTTGACCCTGAGCGCAGGCTCGGGCGGCAGCAGGGCATGGGGGTGGTCGTGGTCCGAATGATCATGTGGCATGGCGGCAGACTGCCCCAGCGGCACTCGGCTGTCCATCGCCGATCACAGGCAATCCCTTCATTTCTCTGCAAAGAATATGGGCGAATTTGCCCGCATTTCATGCTATAGTGAATGTACGAAGCGAGTCTGCACCACCTTAATTCCAGGATAGCCCTCTTACATATTGTGGTTGAGTACTGCTTCAAAAGACCGTCGCCCCCATGCGGCGGTCTTTGCGCGTGCCTTTGATCCCTTAGGCCTCCCCCTCCTGATCCGATCATCACCCGGCGGCAATCCACCCTTGCCCCCATGGGCAAAGACGAATAGATACCCGCCAACCAAAACCGAAAGCTGTCGCACCCATGGAAAATGTCGTTCTGATCATTCACCTGATTCTGGCTCTTGGCCTGATCGCCGTGGTACTTCTGCAACGGTCCGAGGGCGGCGGCCTTGGCATGGGCGGTGGTGGCGGCGGTGCCGTTTCGGGCCGTGCGGCGGCCACGGCACTGGGCAAGGTGACATGGGCGCTCGCCGCCGGTTTTATCGCCACATCGATCACGCTGACCATCATCGCGGCGGAAAAATCCGCAGGCTCGTCTGTCATCGACCGGCTGAGCGCGACACCGCCCGCCCAGAGCCAAGATGGCAGCCCGGCTCTGCCCGCGGGCGACGATCTGCTGCCGCCTTCCGCGGATGGCAACACACCGCTGGTCCCTGCGGCCGATTAAGCTAACGAACACAAAACCTTGAGGCACGGCCCGGTTCCGCAACTGTATGTTGCGGCGGACCTTGCCTCAAACGCACGAATCCTGTAAGGCTTAAATCCCGTGGTGTTGCGGTTTTCCGCAGCGCGTTTGGCTGGTTTTTGCCTGCAACAAACTTTGAATTCACGGGGGTCTCCGATCACATGGCACGCTATATCTTCATCACAGGCGGTGTGGTCTCGTCGCTGGGCAAGGGTCTGGCCTCGGCGGCTTTGGGTGCCTTGCTTCAGGCACGCGGTTTTTCGGTGCGTCTGCGCAAGCTGGACCCCTATCTGAACGTCGATCCCGGCACGATGTCGCCTTTCGAGCATGGCGAAGTCTTCGTCACCGATGATGGCGCAGAGACCGACCTCGACCTTGGGCATTACGAGCGTTTCACCGGTGTTGCTGCGCGCAAGACCGACAGCATCAGCTCGGGCCGGGTTTACTCCACCGTGCTAGAGAAAGAGCGCCGCGGCGATTATCTGGGCAAGACCATTCAGGTGATCCCTCACGTTACCAACGAAATCAAAGACTTCATCGACATTGGCGATGATGAGGTCGACTTCATGCTTTGCGAAATCGGCGGCACCGTGGGCGATATCGAAGGGCTGCCCTTCTTCGAGGCGATCCGCCAGTTCAGCCAAGACAAGCCGCGCGGCCAGTGTATATTCATGCACCTCACGCTGCTGCCCTACGTCAAGGCCAGCGGCGAATTGAAGACCAAGCCGACGCAGCACTCGGTCAAAGAACTCCGCTCCATCGGCATCGCGCCCGACATTCTGGTTTGCCGCTCCGAAGGGCCGATCCCCGCCAAGGAGCGTGAGAAGCTGGCGCTCTTCTGCAACGTGCGCCCGGATTCGGTGATCGCCGCGCAGGATTTGAAATCGATCTACGAAGCCCCGCTCGCCTATCACCGCGAGGGGCTGGATCAGGCGGTTCTGGATGCCTTCCAGATCACCCCCGCGCCCAAGCCGAACCTGTCGCGTTGGGAAGATGTGGCCGACCGCATTTACAACCCCGAGGGCGAAGTCAAAGTCGCCATCGTCGGCAAATACACCCAGCTTGAAGACGCCTATAAATCCATCGCCGAAGCGCTGACCCATGGCGGCATGGCGAACCGGGTGAAGGTCAAGGTCGAATGGGTCGATGCCGAGATTTTTGACAGCGAAGACCCCGGTCCGCATCTCGAAGGGTTCCACGCGATCCTCGTCCCCGGCGGCTTTGGTGAGCGCGGGACCGAGGGCAAGATCAAGGCCGCGCAATATGCCCGCGAGCACAAGGTGCCCTATCTGGGCATCTGCCTCGGCATGCAGATGGCCGTGATCGAAGCGGCGCGCAACGTGGCGGGTCTGAAGACGGCAGGGTCGGAGGAGTTCGACCATGAAGCCGGGAAAAAGCGTTTTGAGCCGGTGGTTTATCACCTGAAGGAATGGGTTCAGGGCAACCACAAAGTGGCGCGCAAGGTCGATGACGACAAGGGCGGCACCATGCGTTTGGGCGCCTATGACGCGAAGCTGGTCGAAGGGTCGCGCGTGGCCGAAGCCTATGGCACCACCACCATCGACGAGCGTCACCGCCACCGCTACGAGGTCGACATCGCCTATAAGGACCAGCTTGAGAAGGCCGGGCTGAAGTTCTCGGGCATGTCGCCCGACGGCAAGCTGCCTGAGATTGTCGAATGGTCGGATCACCCGTGGTTCATCGGCGTTCAGTTCCACCCTGAGCTGAAGTCCAAGCCCTTCGACCCGCACCCCCTGTTCAAGGATTTCGTGCGCGCCGCCAAGGATGTGTCGCGGTTGGTATAAGCTTTTGAGGCCCGTGCGTTTTGCGCCGGGCCTTTTTTCTGCCGGGCAACCACTAAAAGGCCCGGAACCAAGCCGCAGGCGCCGGGCCATCGCCTGCCCGCCCGCCACGCCGTAGGCGTGCCATCATTCATTCGGCGCACCTGCGGTGCGTCGGGTAGGCGATTTCGCGACGGGCGCGTACTTCTGCGAGAACACATCACGGTAGCACCATAAAGTGGCATGGATCGCGGTTTGGTTCGCCCACCCGCGGACAGGCGCTGGCCCTTAGCTCCCGCTCTTTCGCGTTGCACCCGCCAACCACTCCGCTACAGCTAGGCCATGCTGAGCTATCAACACATCTACCACGCCGGAAACCTTGCAGATGTGCAGAAACACGCGCTTTTGGCGTGGATGCTGTCCTATCTTACCCGCAAGGACAAACCGCTCACCTATCTGGAAACCCATGCAGGGCGGGCGCTTTATGACCTGTCGGATGCGGCGGCGGAAAAGACGGGCGAGGCGCGGCAGGGCATCGACAAGGTGCGCGATTGGTTCACCCCCGATCACCCCTACAGACAGGTTCTGGAAGCGCTGCGCGAGGCCCACGGCCCCCGCGCCTACCCCGGCTCTCCCGTGCTGGCCGCGAAACTGCTGCGCCCCGATGATCGCATCCATCTGGCCGAGTTGCACCCGCAAGAGCACAGCGCCCTTGATCTGGCAATGTCGCCCTATCCGGCGAAATGCCACCTCAGCGACGGGTTCGAGATGGCCTTTGCCCTCGCACCGCCAACACCGCGCCGGGGGATGCTGCTGATCGACCCCTCTTACGAGATCAAAACCGATTACGAGACCATTCCGCGCCAGATCGCCAAACTCAACCGCGCCTGGAACGTGGGCATCATCGCCCTGTGGTATCCAATCCTGACAAACCGCGCGCATCTTCCGATGCTCGACAAGCTCACCGCCAACCACCCCGATGCGTTGCGCCACGAAGTGCGCTTTCCGCCCGCGCGGCCCGGGCATGGCATGGTCGGCTCGGGCATGTTCGTGATCAATCCCCCTTACGGGCTCGACAATGAGGCACAGAACCTCACCGCCCGTTTCGCCACTTTGACCCAACAGGAGAGATAACAAATGCCAAAGGGCTATTGGATCGCCACCATGGATATCCACGACACTGCGATTTACGACAAATACCGTGCTGCCAATGCCAAACCTTTTGCGGACTACGGCGCGCGCTTCCTTGTCCGCGGCGGCACCCAGCAGATCCGCGAAGGGCAGATGCGCGCCCGCACCGTTGTTTTGGAATTCGACAGCTATGCCGACGCGGTCGCCTGCTACGAAAGCCCCGGCTACCAGCGGGCAAAAGACATTCGCCTGAACGTGGCGGACGGGTCTTTGGTGATCGTCGAGGGCTATGACGGCTAAGCCCGTGTGGCCCCTTGCAGGAACCTGCGCCCCCGATGCGCAGTTTCCTCTATGGCGACCCTGTTTCCTGCGATAAGTGAGCCCCATGCTGAACCGACTGTTCCCCCGCCGCAAGGCGCAGCCGAAACCTTTGCCGCAGCCCAATGCCCAACTGGCACTTGGCGCGCTTTTGGTGCGTGTGGCCTTTGCCGATCGCAACTACCGCGCCTCCGAGATCGGCCAGATCGACCGCATTCTGGCGCAGACCTTCGGCCTCAAACCCATCGAGGCGGCGAAACTGCGTGCCACTTGCGAAGCGCTAGAGCGCGACGCCCCCGGCACGCCGGAGTTCACCCGCATCCTGCGCGAAGAGGTCGACTATGCCGACCGCAAGGCATTGGGCGAGGCGATGTGGCAGGTGGCCCTTTCGGACGGGGCGCGCAATGATGACGAGGAAATTCAGCTTGTCGCCATCGAAACCGCCCTTGGCCTGTCGGATGAGGATATGGCCGCAGCCCGGGCTAACGCTTTAAACACGCTATGACATTCCCTTTTCCCGCAGCAGGATGATGACGCATATATGTTTGGTGACTTTCTCAAACGGCTGACCCAGCCCGAACCCGATCCATTGGCCGATAATGACGCCCGCCTCGCGCTCACGGCGCTTTTGGTGCGCATCGCCCGGTCCGACAATGACTACGCAATGAGCGAGCGGCGCCTGATCGACCGGATCGCCGCCGAGCGCTACGGCCTGAACGAGGCCGACGCCACCGCCCTGCGTAGAGAGGCCGAGGCGCTGGAGGCCCAAGCCCCCGACACCGTGCGCTTTACCCGCGCGATCAAAGATGCGGTGCCCTATGAGCACCGGCTGGAGGTCATCGAGGCGCTTTGGCAGGTGGTTCTGGCCGACGGCAGCCGCTCCGACGAAGAAGACGCGCTGCTGCGGCTGGTGTCGAACCTATTGGGCGTCACCGATACCGACAGCGCCATGGCGCGCCAGCGTGTTGCCAAAGAAAACTGACCTAGCGTCAGCACCGGGACTGTGATGCAACGCGGGGCAAACTCTGCGTTGCAATTTCCGTCGATTCGTCGCTTTATAGCGCACTGAAATGACAGATTGGCGACAGTTTCCGTGACCACAGACACCCCGGTTATCCAGATCAAGAACCTCCACAAGGCCTATGGCGCGCTGGAGGTTCTCAAAGGGGTCGATCTGACCGCCCCGCGTGGCCATGTGATCTCGCTCATCGGGTCGTCCGGCTCGGGCAAATCGACGCTGCTGCGCTGCTGCAACCTGCTCGAAGACAGCCAACAGGGCGAGGTGATCTTTAAGGGCGAACCGGTGCGGTGGAAGGGCGACGGCCACCAGCGCTGCCCGGCGGACGCCAAACAGGTGCTGCGCATCCGCACCAACCTGTCCATGGTCTTCCAGCAGTTCAATCTCTGGGCGCATATGTCGATCCTGCAAAACGTGATGGAAGCGCCGCTGACCGTGCTGGGCCGCGACCGGGCGGAGGTAGAGCGCGCCGCGCGTGGCTATCTGGAAAAGGTCGGCATCGGCGACAAATGCGATGTCTATCCCGCCCAGCTCTCCGGCGGCCAGCAACAGCGCGCCGCCATCGCCCGCGCGCTCTGCATGGAGCCCGAGGCGCTGCTCTTTGATGAGCCCACCAGCGCGCTCGACCCTGAATTGGAGCAGGAAGTCGTCAAGGTTATCAAGGATCTGGCCGCAGAGGGGCGCACGATGGTGATCGTGACCCATGACATGAAACTGGCCGCCGATGTCAGCGATCATGTCGTCTTTTTGCACCAAGGTCTGATCGAAGAACAAGGGACGCCCGAAGAGGTCTTCGGCGCGCCCAAATCGGAACGTCTGCGTGGGTTCCTTTCGGCAACCCAGCCTGCGTAAACAAGAACCAAAGGGAGTTACCAAATGAAAAAGATCCTACTGGCAAGCGTCGCGCTCAGCATGACCGCTGGCTTCGCGATGGCCGAAGCCCATGGCAAAACCATCCGCATGGGCACCGAGGGCGCCTACCCCCCCTACAACTTCATCAACGACGCCGGCGAAGTCGACGGGTTCGAGCGTGAGCTGGGCGACGAGCTGTGCGAGCGCGCTGAGCTGACCTGCGAATGGGTCAAGAACGATTGGGACAGCATCATCCCCAACCTCGTGTCGGGCAACTACGACACCATCATGGCGGGCATGAGCATCACCGACGAGCGTAAGGAAGTCATCGCCTTTACGCAGAACTACTATCCGCCCACCGCCTCGGCCTATGTGGCGGCCTCTGAGGACGCGGACCTCGAAGGCGGCGTTGTCGCCGGTCAGACCGCGACCATTCAGGCGGGCTATGTTGCCGAAAGCGGCGCCACGCTGATCGAATTCGCAACCCCGGAAGAGACCGTCGCCGCCGTGCGCAACGGTGAGGCCGACGCGGTCTTCGCCGACAAGGATTACCTCGTGCCGATCGTCGAGGAATCCGGCGGTGAACTGATGTTCGTGGGTGACGATGTGCCGCTCGGCGGTGGCATCGGCATGGGCCTGCGCCAGTCCGACACCGAGCTGCGCGACACCTTCGACGCCGTCATCACTGAGATGAAGGAAGACGGCTCGCTCAACGAGATGCTCAAGAAGTGGTTCGGCGAAGACACCACCACCTACGAGTGATTCCATCTCAGGCGCGCCCCCGCGGCGCGCCTGACCATGCCTGCGCGGGCCCCGCGCGCAGATCAGCCCACGGGGGCCCATGTTCTCTTTCTGCACCGATCCGTCGACCCTGAATGACTGGCTCTGGACCGCCTGTTACCTGACCACCGGCGTCCATATGTCCTTCTACCTGTCCTTCCTGAAGGTCCTGCTGCTTTTGGCGGTCACCGCCCCCGTGGCACTGGCCTTCGGCTTTGGCGGGGCCATGATGGCACGCGCGCGTTTCGCGCCGCTGAGCTGGGTCGGCAAGGGCTATATCGCGCTGGTGCGCGGTGTGCCGGATATCGCCTTCTTCCTATTTTTCGTGATCGCCTTGGATCAGGGCATCGAGTACCTGCGCCACAAGGTGCTTTGCCCCGATTGGGAAATGCCGATCCGCCAAGGCAGCGACTTCGTCGTCTGCCAAGAAGCCAAGATGCCCCTGGGCAATGCCGCCCAATGGGTGCATGAGACCTATGGCTTCGGCCTCGCCGTCTTTACCTTTGCCATCGTTTTCGGGGCCTTCGCGGCCAATGTGCTTTTCGGGGCCATGCGCGCCGTGCCGCGCCCGCAACTCGAAACCGCCGAAGCCTATGGCATGACCCACCGCCAGACCTTCTGGCGGGTGCTGGTGCCGCAGATGTGGGTCTATGCCCTGCCCGGCCTCAGCAACCTGTGGATGGTGCTGATCAAGGCCACGCCGCTGCTGTTTTTGCTGGGTGTCGAAGACATCGTCTATTGGGCGCGTGAACTGGGCGGCACCAAAACGCCGCGCTTTACCGACTACCCGCACCCGGACTGGCGCATGTGGTACTTCCTCGCGCTGCTGGTGTTCTACCTGCTCTTCACCCGCATTTCCGAGATCACGTTGGACCGTCTGATGAAACGACTGACACGCGGCCAAGCCACCACCGGCGGCGAAGCCCAGCGGAGGGCCGGCGCATGAGCTGTCTGCAAACGATTCAGGACTACGGTCTGCGGTCCTTGGGCTATGGCGAGCGGCTGCTGCCGCGCGACGGTTTCACGCTTTGCGAGCAGTTCACGCTGATCGGTTCGGGCATGATCTGGAACGTCTATTTCGGCGTCGTCGCTTTGTTGACCGGCTTTTTCTTTGCCACGGCGCTTGGCGTCGGCAAGGCCAGCGCGAACCCGTGGTTCCGCAAACCGGCGGAGTGGTTCATCTTCATCTTCCGTGGCTCGCCGCTCTTCATCCAGTTCTTTTTCGGCTACTTCCTGTTTCTGTCACTGAAATCGCAATACGCCTTCTTCGCCCCCTTCACGGCGGCATGGCTGGGCGCGTTGATCGTGCTCTTTCTTAACACTGCCGCATATTCGGGCGAAATTTTTTACGGCGCGCTGCAATCCATCCCTAAGGGGGACGTAGAGGCCGCGGATGCCTATGGTCTGTCGGGTTGGTCACGCTTTCGCCGGGTGATCTGGCCCACCTCGCTGCGGCTCGCTTGGCCCGCCTATACGAATGAGGCGATTTTCCTGTTTCACGCCACGACGCTGGTGTTTTTCAGCGGTTTCCCGGCATGGCAGCAGCGTGGCGACGCGCTCTACTACGCCAGCTATTTCGCGGATAAGACCTTCAACCCCTTCGTCCCCTATCCCATTCTTGCCGGGTATTTCATCCTTCTGACGCTCTGCATCATCGGCGTCTTTGGTTTGATCAATTCCCGCCTCAACCGCCACCTGCCCCAAGCGCAACGCCGTAAAATTCGCTTGCGTCCTAATTTGATCCGGTAGTATCCATTATTTGATCAAATTACGCGGCGCGTGGGCGCCAACCGCTTTTGCCCCCGGGCGAACCGCTTTGTGACATGCCCACCGCCCTTTCAGGTGATGTATGAACAACTGGCTTCGCAAAAATCCTCAGGTCCGCACCATTCGTGTGGCCGCCGCAGACCTCAATGGCCAAGCCCGGGGCAAGCGCATCCCCTCGCGCTTTGCCGATAAGGTCACGACCGAGGGCACCCGCTTTCCCGTCTCGGTGTTGAACCTCGACATCTGGGGCGAGGATATCGACGACAGCCCGCTGGTGTTTGAAACGGGCGATGCGGATGGCGTACTGAAACCGACCGAACGGGGCTTCATGCCGATGCCATGGCTCGACGCGCCCTCGGCCCTGCTGCCCATCTGGATGTTCCGCGAAGATGGCCGCCCCTACCCCGGCGATCCGCGCCATGCGCTGCGCGCGGTCCTGGACCGCTACAAGGCGCGCGGGCTGACGCCGGTCTGCGCCGTTGAGCTGGAATTCTTCCTGATCGACGATTCGGGCCGCAACCTTCAGGTGCCTGTGTCGCCCCGGTCGGGCAAGCGGCGCAAGGCGGCCGAGACCATGTCGATCCGCGCGCTTGACCAGTTCGATCTGTTCTTCACCGATCTTTATGACGCCTGCGAAGAGATGGACATCCCCGCCGACACCGCCATTTCCGAGGCGGGTCTGGGTCAGTTCGAGATCAACCTCATGCATTGCGACGACGCCCTGCGCGCCGCCGATGACGCATGGCTGTTCAAGATGCTGGTCAAGGGACTGGCCCGGCGGCACGGCTTTGCCGCAAGCTTTATGGCGAAACCTTACGAGGATTACTCCGGCTCCGGCCTGCACACCCATTTCTCGGTATTGGATGAGAAGGGCGACAACATCTTTGACGATGGCGGGCCGAAGGGGACCGACACGCTGCGCCACGCTGTGGCGGGCTGCATGAACGCGATGCAGGGCTCGGCGCTGGTCTTTTGCCCGCATGCCAATAGCTTTGACCGGATGGTGCCGGAATCCCATGCGCCCACCGGGGTTTGCTGGGCCTATGAGAACCGCACCGCCGCGATCCGCATCCCCTCGGGCAGCCACAAGGCGCGGCGCATCGAACACCGCGTCTCGGGCGGGGATGTGAACCCCTATCTGATGCTCGCCGCCGTGTTGGGTGCCGCGCTCAACGGGATCGAAGACGCGCTTGAGCCGCCCGCCCCGATCACCGGCAACGCCTATGCCGCCGAATTGCCGCGCATGCCGAGCGATTGGAAAACCGCCATCGACCTGTTTGAAAGCTGCCCCCATGTCGCGCGGATTTTCGCGCCCGAGATGATCCGCAACTTCGTGCTGACGAAGCGTCAGGAATTGCATTACATGCAGGAATTGACCCCAGAGGAACAGGTCGAGATCTATCTCGACACTGTGTAACAGGTGACACATGAAAATCGGCATTCTGCAAACCGGCCATTCCCCCGACGACTTTCGCGAACAGCTGGGCGACTACGGCGAGATGTTCACCAAACTGCTGGACGGCCACGGGTTTGACTTTCAAATCTGGTCGGTCGTCGATGGTGTCTTGCCCGACAGCGTGACAGAGGCCGACGGCTGGCTTATTACCGGATCGAAACACGGCGCCTATGAAGATCACGATTGGATCCCGCCGCTTGAGGAGTTCATCCGCCAGACCTATGCCGATGGCCGCCCCATGATCGGCGTTTGTTTCGGGCATCAGATCATCGCCCAAGCGCTTGGCGGCAAGGTCGAGAAGTTTACCAACGGCTGGTCCATTGGCCGCACCGAATACGACATGGATGGTGAGAAACTGGCGCTGAACGCATGGCATCAGGATCAGATCGTGGACCTACCCGAAGGGGCGCGCGTCGTCGCCTCATCTGACTTTTGCGCCTATGCGGCGCTGGCCTATGACGACCGCATCTGGACGGTGCAGCCGCACCCTGAGTTCGGCCATGACTTCATCGACGGCTTGATCAAAACCCGCGGCAAGGGCGTGGTGCCCGAGCATCTGCTGGAACAGGCGACTGCCGCCTTGGGCGGCCCCATCGACAACCAAAAAATCGCGGACCAAATGGCCGCATTCTTTAAAGACAACAGGAAAGAGAGGGCCTGATGGCCGAGGATTGGACAGAAGCACTACCCGAAGCGGCGCGCGCCTATCTTGAGGGCCGGCGTCTGGACGAAGTGGAATGTATCATCCCCGACCTGCCCGGCATCGCCCGGGGCAAGGCCGTCCCGGCGTCGAAATTCGCGCGGCAAGAGTATTTCCACCTGCCCGACAGCATCTTCTACCAGACCATCACCGGCGAATGGGGCGAAGCGGCGGGCGATGACGGTTTCATCGAAAAAGACATGATCCTGCGCCCGGATATGGACACGGCCACCGCCGCACCTTGGACCGGGGACTGGACGCTTCAGGTCATCCACGACGCCTATGACCGCGACGACAAGCCGGTGGCCTATTCGCCGCGCAATGTGCTCAAACGCGTGGTGCAGCTTTACCGCGACAAGGGGTGGGAGCCGGTTGTCGCCCCCGAGATGGAATTTTTCCTCGTGGCCCGCAACATCGACCCGGCCAAGGAAATCCTGCCGATGATGGGCCGCTCGGGCCGCCCGGCAGCGGCGCGGCAGGCCTATTCGATGACCGCGGTGGATGAATTCGGCCCCGTGATCGACGACATCTACGACTTTGCCGAGGCGCAGGGGTTCGAGATCGACGGCATCACCCAAGAGGGCGGCGCGGGCCAGCTTGAGATCAACCTGCAACATGGGGATCCGGTGCGGCTGGCCGATGAGGTGTTCTATTTCAAACGGCTGATCCGCGAAGCCGCGATGCGGCATGAATGCTACGCCACCTTCATGGCCAAACCCATCGCCGATGAGCCGGGCAGCGCCATGCATATCCACCATTCGGTGCTGGACGTGAAAACCGGCGAAAACATCTTTGTCGATGCCGAAGGCGAAGAGACCGCCCCCTTCCGCCATTTCATTGCCGGTTTGCAAAACCACATGCCAAGCGCACTGGCCGTGATCGCGCCCTATGTCAATTCCTACCGCCGCTACGTCAAGGATCACGCCGCGCCGATCAACCTTGAATGGGGCCGCGACAACCGCACCACGGGCATTCGCGTGCCGCTCTCGGGGCCGAAATCACGCCGGGTGGAAAACCGTCTCGCCGGGATGGACTGCAACCCCTACCTCGGCATCGCCGCCAGCCTCGCCTGCGGCTATCTGGGGCTGATCCAGCAGAAAGACCCGCTGCCCGAATTCAAGGGCGATGCCTATGTCGGCGAAGGGGATATTCCGCAGGTTCTGGGCCAAGCGCTTGATCTCTTTGAAGAAGCGACGGAATTGCACGAGGCGTTGGGCCCCGATTTCGCCCGCGTCTACTCCATCGTGAAACGCGCGGAATATGAGGAGTTCCTACAGGTCATCTCGCCTTGGGAACGTGAACATCTGCTGATGAACGTCTAACGCCCGGAGGCCCGATGAACCTGCTTTACGCCAATGACACGCCCGGCCAGTACCCCACCAGCTGGTACGCCGCCACTGCCACGAAACACGCGGCCTACCCGCCGCTTCAGGGCGATACAAAGGCCGATGTCTGTGTCGTTGGCGGCGGCTACACCGGACTTTCCGCCGCACTGCATCTGGCCGAGGCAGGTTACGACGTGGTGCTTTTGGACGCGCAGCGCGTGGGTTTCGGCGCTTCGGGGCGCAATGGCGGACAGTTAGGCTCGGGCCAACGGGTCGAGCAAGATGGGCTCGAAAAGATGCTGGGCGAAGACCATGCCGCCAAGCTGTGGCAGATGGGCGAAGACGCCAAGGAACTGGTCAAATCCCTTATCGCGAAACATGAGATCGACTGTCACCTGAAGCCCGGCGTGGCCTGGACCGGCTCCACCACATCTGACGTGCGGCATCTGCACGATTATGCAGAGCATCTGCAAAAGCGCTATGGCTATGATGAGATCGAAGTGTTGGATCACGCTGCGCTGCAATCGGTCTGCCCCTCGCCCGACTACAAGGGCGGCGTGCTCGACATGGGGGCCGCGCATTTGCACCCCTTGAACTACGCCCTCGGCCTTGCCCGCGCCGCTGCCGCCGCAGGCGTGCGCATTCATGAGACAAGTCCCGCCGAGAACATCGTCGAGGGCAGCAAGGCGCTGGTGCAAACCGCCACGGGCAGCGTGAGCGCCGATCATGTGGTGCTGGCCTGCAACGGCTATCTGGGCAAGCTCAACGGCGACGTGGCCGCCAAGGTCATGCCGATCAACAATTTCATCGCCGCGACCGAACCCTTGGGCGCGCGCGTGAAAGACGTGCTGCCCCGCGACGTGGCCGTGGCCGACAGCCGCTTTGTGGTAAACTATTTCCGACTGTCGCACGACGGACGGCTGCTGTTTGGCGGCGGCGAGAGCTATGGCTATCGCTTCCCGCAGGACATCGCCGCCAAGGTGCGCAAACCGATGTCGCAGGTCTTTCCGCATTTGAAGGACGTTAAGATCGACTACGCTTGGGGCGGCACTCTTGGCATCACGATGAAGCGCCTGCCCTATGTGGCCCGGCTCGCGCCGAACATCCTCTCGGCCTCGGGCTATTCCGGTCACGGGGTTGGGACCGCGACCCATGCGGGCTATCTGATGGCCAAGGCGATCGAAGGCGATGCCGCGGGTTTCGACACGATGGCCGCGATCCCGACGCAGGCTTTCCCCGGCGGGGCCTCTCTGCGGAGCCCGCTTTTGGTGCTTGCGATGCTTTGGTATGCGACGCGGGATCGGTTGGAGCTTTGACTTCGCTCTGAGCGGTCGCGCGGGGTTGGCTGGTGGTGGAGTGCGGGGGCTCTGCCCCCATCGCGCCTTTGGCGCGATTCCCCCGAGGGTATTTGAGAAAGGATGAAGGGGAAGAGGGGGTGGCCTGTTGTGGGGGCATCCCCCCTTGGTTTGCGTAGGCGTTTGTTTTACTATTCTGGAAATCGTTATTCAGGATTTTGAAATATGGCTTTGCCTGACATGCACCGTGCCGAACCGATCCCTGCCGAAGCGGAGGCCGCCATTGCGGAGCTTTTGCAAAGTGGCGATCTTTTTCGCTATACTGCGGCCAAGGACGCGCCTGTTTCCCTGTTGGAGGTCGAATTTGCGCAGATGATGGGCAGTGAATATGCGCTGGCCGTGTCCTCCTGCTCGGCCGCGCTGTTTCTGTCCTTGCTTGCTTTGGACTTGCCGGTTGGGGCGCCGGTGTTGATCCCGGGTTTCACCTTTGCTGCCGTGCCTTCTGCAGTGATCCACGCAGGCTGCAAGCCGGTGCTTTGTGAGGTGGGCGAGAATTACCGTGTGGATTTGGAGGATTTCGCCGCCAAACTGCCGGGCGTTCGGGCGGTGATCATCAGCCATATGCGGGGGCATACTTCGGATATGGATGCGATCATGGGGCTTTGCGAGGCTGCTGGCGTGCCGGTGATCGAAGACGCGGCCCATTCGCTGGGCACGCTTTGGCGGGGGCGGAAACTCGGGACGATTGGCAAGATCGGCTGTTTTTCCTTCCAGTCCTACAAGATGATAAACGCAGGCGAAGGCGGCATCCTGATCACCGATGACGCCGATCTGGTGGCGCGGGCGATCATCATGTCGGGCGCTTATGAGCATAATTGGAAGAAACACGCGGCCCTGCAAGACAGCTTTGCCAAATGGCAGAACCGGCTGCCGCTGTACAATCTGCGCATGTCCAACCTTTCGGCTGCGATCATCCGGCCGCAATTGCCGCATTTGCCGCGCCGGGTGGCCGATGGACTGCGCAATCACGATCACATGGCGGCGCGGCTGGCGGCCTCCCCCTTGATCGAGGTGCCAAGCCCCCTGCCCGGTGAGACCCGCGCGCCGGATTCGATCCAGTTCAATCTGGTGGGCCTCTCTGACGCCAGCATCCGCGCTTTCGCGGCAGCGGCGGAGGCGGTGGGGGTGAAGGTGCAGGTCTTTGGCCAAAGCACCGACAACGCCCGCGCTTTTTGGAACTGGCAATTCATCGAAGACCTGCCCGAACTGCCGCGCACCCGCGCCATGCTGATGCGGGCCTGCGACGTGCGGCTGCCGGTGCAATTGACGCTGGAGGAGATCGACGCCGTGGCGGATGTGATTTTGGGCGCGCTGAGGGATGTGGCCGAGGCGCAGGCGGCCTGAGGCGGGCGCGCGACGCCCGCGTCTTCTGGGGTTAGTTCAACTTTGACAGTTTGTCCTGCAACTCTGCCAACTGCTTTTTGATCGCGTCCAAATCGTCGCCCTGTTCGGCCTGTTGTTTGGGCGGCTCTGGCGTGGTTGATTTGGCCCAGCCACCGGTCATCGCCTTCATAAAGGCTTCTTGCTGCGCCTGCATCGCTTCCATGCCGGGCATCTTGGCCATCGGGTTCATCGCACTCATGTTCTCGATCGCCTTGGACTGGCCATCGCGCAGCATGTCGAAGGAGGCCTGCAGGAACTGCGGCACCACCGAGACATTGCCCGACATATAGCTGCGCACCAGATCGGTCAGCACATCGACCGGCAAGACGGCCTCGCCCCGGCTTTCGTGTTCGGCGATGATTTGCAAGAGGTATTGCCGGGTCAGGTCGTCGCCGGATTTCAGATCGACGATCTGAACCTCGCGGCCATCGCGAATAAAACCGGCGATATCTTCCAGCGTGACGTAATCGCTTGTTTCGGTGTTGTAGAGCCTGCGGCTGGCATAGCGTTTTATCAGCAAAGGCTTCGGTTTGTCCGCCATGATATTACTCCCGACCAATGGTGCTGCATCGCAGCTTAGGACAGCGATCGGCAAATAGAAAGAGCGCATGACAAAAGGGCAGGCCCGTCTGGACCTGCCCTTTCTTTAAGCATTCCTTGGCGCTGGAGAGCCCAGCGTCAAATTTACTTCACAGTCGCTTTTTTGGCGGCAGCCTGTGCGGTGGCCACGCCTTCGGTGGTGGCGGCTTTGGCGTCGCTTTGCAGGTCTTTGCCAGCCGACATCATCAGCTCGACGGTGTCCATCTGAACCTTTTTCGCGATCTCGGCGAAGGCAGCCATATGCTCGGCCGCGGATTCGGCGGAGGCGGAGGCGAAATCGGTCATCGCTTTGGCATAGTCTGTGGGCTCGGCTTTGACCTTGGTCATCTCGGTCAGGCGGGCCAGTGTCTCTTTCGTCCAGGCGGTGGAGATGTCGGCGGATTTTTCAGCCGCGTCGAAGGCAACGCCGGAGAGTTTCTCGTTCAGGGTGGCGGTGTTTTTGAATGCGTCTTGCATGGCGGCGTTATCCACCGGGAAAGCGCCCAGAACGTCTTTGAACATCGCGGTCATGTCAGGTGTCTTGGTCATGTCTCAATCCTTTTAATGCTACTGTGGCAAGGGAGCGGGGAGACCCGTCCGTTTCGCGTCTGACCACAACATAGATGCCGCAGCGCAGCATTTCAAGGTTTTTTCTGCATTGCAGCATGAGCCCGAAGGGTGTTTGGATTACCTAAGGTAATCAGTCGTTTGCCTTGCGGGTCACATAGCTGCCCGGGGCATCGGCGAGAATTTCGCGCCCATCGTCGCCGGGAAACCGTGCGGGAATCATTGCCCCTGCCCGTTTGGTGAGCCACTTGCCCCACCGCGGCCACCAAGACCCTTCGTGAAAGGCGGCGGCCTCGCGCCATGCGGCGTAGTCCTGCGTGAGATCGCCGTTCACATAGTGGCCGTATTTCTTCCGATTGGGTGGATTGACGATGCCCGCGATATGGCCCGATTGCGCCATGATGAAGGTCTTGTCCTTCGACCCCATCTGCTGCACCCCGCGGTAGCAGTCTTTCCACGGCGCGATGTGATCCGTCTCGCAGGCCACGGCGCAGAGCGGCACCTCGATATCATCCAGTGTCAGCCGCTCTCCGAGCAGTTTGAAACCGCCCTCGGCCAATTCGTTTCGCTGGCAGAGACCGCGCAGGTATTGCATCGCCATCTGCCCCGGCAGATTGGCTCCGTCGCCGTTCCAATAGAGCAGGTCAAAGGCCGGGGGCGTCTCGCCCATCATGTAGCTGCGCACGGCTGGTCCATAGACCAGATCGTTGGACCGCAGGAATGAAAAGGTGCGCGCCATGACGACCGAGGGCAAAATGCCCTTATCCGCCGTCTCGGCCTCGATCCCGTCGATGAAATCATTGGTGAGGAAGGGCTGAAACTCCCCCTGATCCGAGAAATCGGTGAGCGCGGTGAAGAAGGTGGCGGATTTGATCGAGCTATCGCCACGTTTTTTCAACAGCGACAGGGTCAGCGCCAGCGTGGTGCCGGCGATGCAATAGCCCACCACGTTGAGGCGCTTTTCCTGAGTGATCGCCTTCACCTCTTCAATCGCGGCGAGGTAGCCCTCTTCGACGTAATCCTCCATGCCGATTTGGGCATAGCTGGCATCGGGGTTCACCCATGAGACGATGAACAGCGTGTGCCCCTGATCGACCAGCCATTTGACGAGGCTGTTCTGCGCCTTGAGGTCGAGAATGTAGAACTTGTTGATCCACGGCGGGAAGATCAGCAGCGGGGTTTTATGGACCTCTTCGGTGCTGGGGGTGTATTGGATCAACTCGAACATGCGGTTGCGAAACACTACCTTGCCCGGCGTGGTGGCGATGTTGCGGCCCAGCTCAAAGGCGCTGTCATCCGCCAGTTTCACGACCAGCTCGCCGTTATTGGCCTCCAGATCCGCGATCAGGTTCTCCAGACCTTTCACGAGGCTCTCGCCCTCAGTCTCAACCGCGCGTTCCAGCACGTCGGGATTGGTGGCGAGGAAGTTGGTCGGGGACATCATCGCGATGATCTGCTGGCTGAAATAGACCAGCCGCTTTTTCTCGGCCGGGTCCATGTCTTGGGCATCTTCGACCGCTTGGCGCAGCGCCTCGGCGTTGATCAGATACTGCTGTTTGATGAAGTTGAAATAGGGATGGGTCTGCCACAGCGGGTTGGCGAAACGTTTGTCGGTCGGCGCGTCCTCTTCAACCGGGGCCAAACCGCCCTTGGCCAGCGCCTGCTGCGCCTCGACGAAATGGGCGACCGATTTGGTCCAATAGCCCATCTGATGCTCCATCAAACGGGCCGGATTGGTCATCGCTTCGGCCCAGTAAGACTGTGCCGCCTTGGCGAAAAGCTGTTGGTTCGGACCATCGAGCGCGGGCTGATGGCCCTCGCGCTGCGCCATCACACGGGTCAGGCGCTGGCTTAATTCTTCAACCTTTTTCAAGTTTTGCGCCATACGAGACAGGGCTGGAGGCTCGGCAATCTCGGGATTTTCGGATTCTGTTGTCATCTTAACCCTTACCTCCTATCTTCGCAGGTGCAGCATAAAGGAGCCCCCACATGCGCTATATGGCCACCTACGACATGATGGAGTCCATCCGGAACACCAATCAATGGCTCGGCGCTTCTGCGCTTGCTATGGCATCCTACCCGGCTTTCTCTCTGTTTCCAAACCCTGCGATGGAATGGCTCGCCGCTTGGGGTGAGGTGACGGAGCGGACCTTTGCCCGCATGGTCGTCAAACCCGATTGGGACATTCCCCCGGTGGTCGGCCCCAAGGGGCAGGACTGTCTGGTCAGCATCGAGCCGGTGATGGAACGGCCCTTTGGCGATTTGCTGAAATTCTCGGTCCAAGGCCGCGAAGAGACGGGCCGCAAGGTTCTTTTGGTCGCGCCGATGTCGGGTCATTACGCCACGCTGCTCCGTTCCACTGTGATCTCCCTGCTGCCTGATTGCGACGTCTATGTGACGGACTGGCACAATGCGCGTGATATTCCAGTTAGCGCGGGCAAGTTCGACATCGAGGATTATACGCTCTACCTCGTTGATTTCATGCATCACCTCGGGCCGGACACCCATGTGATCGCGGTCTGCCAGCCTGCGCCGCTGACGCTGGCCGCCACCGCCTATCTGGCCGAGGAAGCGCCCGAAGCGCAGCCGCGCACGCTGACGCTGATCGGCGGGCCGATCGATCCCGATGCCGCACCTACAGACGTGACCGATTTCGGCCATAGCGTGACCATGGGCCAGCTTGAGCAGATGATGATCCAGCAGGTCGGCTTCAAATACGCGGGCGTGGGGCGCAAGGTCTATCCGGGGCTGTTGCAGCTTACTTCTTTCATTTCGATGAATAATGACACACACCGCGATGCCTTTGCCAATCAGATCACCCGCGTGGCGCAAAAAACGGCGCATGAGCATGACAAGCACAACAAGTTCTACGACGAATACCTCGCCGTGATGGACATGCCGGCGGAGTTCTACCTGTCGACCGTGCAGCGGATTTTCAAAGAGCGCGAGATCGCGCGCAACGTCTTCACCGTGGCGGGCCGTCAGGTCGACATCGGCAAGATCACCACCGTGGCGGTCAAAACGGTCGAAGGCAGCAAGGACGACATTTCGGCCCCCGGCCAGTGCATCGCGGCGCTTGATCTGCTGACTGGACTGCCGGATGCCAAAAAGGCCAGCCATCTAGAGCAGGGCGCGGGCCATTACGGGATCTTCGCGGGCAAAAGCTGGCGCAACAACATCCGGCCCTTGGTGCTTGACTTTATCGACGCGAACAACGGCACGCCCGAGCCGCAAAACCCTGCGCCCCAAACGCCCGGGCCGCAAAAGCCCGCGTCTCAGAAACCTGAGGCCAAGAAGAGCGATAAACCGGCAGCGGCCTGACCCGCTGACCTATTGCAGCACCAGAGGTTGATGCAGCCAGTCGCGCAGCGCGGCGGTGGTCGCCTCTGGCTGCTCTAAGCTGGGCAGATGGCCCGCGTCTTCGAGCACCGTCAGCTTGGCATAGGGGATCATCTCGGCCATGAAGGCATGGCGTTTGACCGGGCAGAGCGCGTCATGCTCCCCGCAAAGCACCAGCGCGGGCACCTTGCACTTGCGCAGCACCGCCTGTTGATCGCGCCGCCGTTGCAGTGCGCGGGATTGGCGGACGAAGACATCGCCGCCCAGCGTCTCGGCCATCTCCATCGCGCGGGTCAGCACCTCGCCCCGCCCCTTGCCGGGGGCAAGGAAACCATTGGCCATCCGCGCCTGCATCGCCTCCCCCAGCTTGCCCGATTGTGCCATGATGATCTGCGGTTCACGGTCCGCGGCAATGGCGGGCAATTCGGCCAGCACTTGGGTGGCAAAAAGGGCAATGCGGCTGATCCGGTCGGGCGCGCGGCGCAGCAATTCCAGCGCCACCACACCGCCCATGCCCTGCCCCACCAGCGCGAAACGCGGCGGCAGTTGATCCAACAGGCCCGAGGCGATCTCTTCGATCCGTTCGCCTTGGGTGATCGGGGCCAGCACCACGGTCCCGCGCGGGGACAGCGCTTGGATCTGCGGCGTGAAGACACGCGCGTCGCACATCATGCCGGGCAGCAGAACGATCGGCTCAGCCATTGAGCCGGCTCCGGTGCGGTATGCAGTTGAAATAACGTGGTTTCATGCCGTCCCCCTTGGGTTTGGCGGTCTCTTAGCATGGTCGGTTTCGGGGGACAGCGGGGCGCAGGCGCGTCGGCGGTTCCATGCCCGCGCCCTTGGTCACTCCGCGTTGCCGGAGACCGCGTTGATCGCCTCGACGATCATTGCCAGACAGCCCGCGTCCGAGAACCGGTGATCGGCGTCCTTGACCAGTGTCAGTTGCATATCGGGGCTCTGCGCATGCTCCAGCAGCCGCACCGCCGTGGCCGTGCTGACGGCGGTGTCCGCCGTGCCCTGCACCAGGCGCACCGGGAACGGCAGGTTCAGCGGATCGCGCAGCACCAACCGCTTGCGCCCGTCCTCGATCATCCGGCGGGTGATGATATAGGGCTCCATATAGTCCGACGGCAATTCGACCCGCCCGACCTCTTCCAAGGTCTGTTTCTGCGCCTCGGTGAAATTCGCCCAATAGCCATCTTCGGTGAAATCGGGGGCCGCGGCGATGCCGACCAGCCCGGCGACCCGCTCAGGCAGATGCCGCGCCAAGAGCAGCGCCTGCCAGCCGCCCATCGAGGAGCCGACGACGATCAGCGGCCCCTCGGTCAGCGCCTCGACTGCGGCCAGCGTGTCTTCGTGCCAATCGCCGATGCACCCTTCGGTAAATAGGCCCGACGATTCCCCATGGCCCGAATAGTCGAAGCGCAGAAAGGCGCGCCCCTCGGCCCGGGCCCAGTCTTCGAGATAGACCGCCTTGGTCCCCATCATGTCGGACTTCAGCCCGCCCAGAAAGACCACGCAGGGCCCCGCCCCTTCGGTCTTGTGATAGGCGATACGCCGCCCCTGCGGCGTGTCGATGAATTTGCTGTCTGCCATGCTGCCTCCGTCTTTGGTCCAATCATGGGCATCGGCGCGGATGAGGGCAAGTCAGTCCTCGGCCAGATGCTCAACCTCCGGCAGCCAATGGGCCAACACGGCGGCGGCCAGCGCCATGACGGTAAATAGGATCAGCGTCGCCTGCGCCCCGATTAGCGCGGCCCCGCCGCCCAGCACGCCCGCCAGCAGCAAGAGCAGACCGATCACCGTATTGCTGACGGCAGCATAGGCGGCGCGTTGGTCTTTCGGGGCCATATCGACCAGATAGGTCGACCGCCCCTGCCGCACGCCGTGATAGGCGATCATCAGGATGAAGAGCACGGCAGGCATCGCCCAGACCGCCTGCGCCAGACCAAGGAACCACAGCCCCACCGCTAGCGCCATCGCCACTGCGCCAACGACGCCGGTCAGCATCAGCACACGGCGGCTCGACATATCCGACAGCCGCCCCCAGACGTAGGAGCTGACCAAAGACGCAAGCGCGGAGGCCAGTACCAAGGCCCCCAATTGGCCCAACTGCCCGCTCTCTGACGAACCGGCAAGCACCACCAAATAGGGCGGCGCCAACGCGGTAGAAACCAAGAGCCCGCGCACCAGAATGAAAAGCCACAGATCGCGGTTGCCGCGCAGGAGTTTGAAATCCACGCCATCGGCCTCTTCGGTCTCGCTCGGCGTTTCCATGATCGTCGAAAACAACAGCGCCGCGCCGATCCATAGCGCCGCCGCCAGCGCGATGGCTGCCACGACGACACCCCGGCTTTGAAACAGGCCCGACATCAGCAGCCCGGCAAAGATCACCACCCCAACGGAGGAGACCGACCCCGCCAAACCGGTCACCGATCCGCGCCGGGTCTTGCCCACGGTCTTGCCCAGAATTTCCTTGAACGACACCGAACAGGCTGCGCGGCAAACGGCGAGCAGCGCCAGCGCGGCGCAGACCGCATAGCCCGCCATGGCCCCCTCAAGGCTGAGCGCAGCAAGGGCGATCAGCCCCGCCGCCACGCCCTGCCCGACCGAGCCCCAGACCCAAGCCCATTTGCGCCGTGCCATGCGCTGCACCACGCCCGCCAGCGCGATCTGCGGCAAAAGCGACCCGGCCTCACGGATCGGCACCAAGGCCCCTGCAAAAACCGCAGGCGCGCCGAGGGCGCTCAACAGCCAAGCCAAGACCAGTTTCGGGTCGATCAGACCATCGGCCACTTTGGTCATCGACAGCGACACTATATGGCGCAGCCCGTTGCGGGCCTCGGCCTGCTGCGCCTTGTCGTCCAACCCCGGTGCCGGGTCGTCCGCCCCCGAAATCGTCTCGAATGCGCGCTGCGCCGTGTCGTCTTGCATCTGACCGATCCTCGTTGTTGCCCGCCTGACATAGCGCGCCATCGCCCTGCCGCAACTTTCCCGAAGCGGTCTCACTTGCATTGACAAGCCGCGTCCGCGCCGCCACATAGGCCCGACACATAACCCGCAACCGGGCGTCTCGTAGGCGCCAAACCGACGAGGAGCGCCCAAGATGGCCCAAATCTCCCTCACCCTTCCCGATGGCAACAGCCGGCAATACGACGCCGGGATCACCGCTGGTGAAGTGGCTGCCGATATCTCTAAATCGCTCGGCAAAAAGGCCATCAGCGCCACCGTGAACGGCGCGCATTACGATCTGGCCTGGCCGATCGAAGCCGACGCCAGCATCGCCATCCACACCATGGCCGACGAGGAACAGGCCAACGAGCTGGTGCGCCACGACCTTGCGCACATCATGGCCCGCGCCGTGCAGGAAATCTGGCCCGACACCAAGGTCACCATCGGCCCGGTGATCAAGGACGGCTGGTATTACGACTTTGACCGCAATGAGCCTTTCACCCCCGAAGACCTTGGCGCGATCGAAAAGAAGATGAAGGAGATCATCAACAAGCGCGACCCAGTCCGCACCGAGGTCTGGGACCGCGCCCGCGCGATCAAACATTACGAAGACCTGAACGAGCCCTATAAGGTCGAGCTGATCGAGGCGATCCCCGGCGACGAGCCGCTGCGCATGTATTGGCACGGCGACTGGCAAGACCTCTGCCGTGGTCCGCACCTGCAACACACCGGCCAAGTGCCGGGCGACGCCTTCAAGCTGATGTCCATCGCCGGTGCTTATTGGCGCGGCGACAGCAGTCGCGCCATGTTGCAGCGCATCTACGGCGTGGCCTTCACCGGCAAGGAGAAACTGCGCGCCCATCTCAACATGCTGGAAGAGGCTGCCAAGCGCGACCACCGTAAGCTGGGCAAGGAAATGGGTCTGTTCCACATGCAGGAAGAGGCGCCGGGTCAGGTCTTCTGGCACCCCAACGGCTGGCGCATCTACACCACCTTGCAGGACTACATGCGCCGCATGCAGGACCGCGACGGCTATGTCGAGGTCAACACCCCGCAGGTGGTGGACCGCAAGCTTTGGGAAAAATCCGGCCACTGGGACAAGTATCAAGAGAACATGTTCATCGTCGAAGTCGATGAAGAGCACGCCCGCGAGAAGGCGGTGAATGCGCTCAAACCGATGAACTGCCCCTGCCACGTTCAGGTCTTCAACCAAGGTCTCAAATCCTACCGCGACCTGCCGCTGCGCATGGCCGAGTTCGGCTCCTGCGCGCGCTACGAGCCGTCGGGCGCGTTGCACGGCATCATGCGGGTGCGCGGCTTTACCCAAGACGACGGCCATATCTTCTGCGCCGAGGATCAGATCACCTCGGAAACCGCTAAATTCATTGCCTTCCTGTCCAAAGTCTATGCCGACCTCGGCTTCCATAACTGGACCATCAAACTCTCCACCCGCCCCGAAAAGCGGATCGGCTCGGACGAGACCTGGGACCACATGGAACAGGCGCTTGGCGATGCCTGCAAGGCCGCGGGCTATGACTTCGAGGTGCTGGAAGGCGAAGGCGCCTTCTACGGCCCGAAGCTGGAGTTCACCCTGACCGACGCCATCGGGCGCAACTGGCAATGCGGCACCCTGCAGGTCGACGCGAACCTGCCGGAGCGATTGGAGGCGAGCTTCATCGGGCAGGACGGCAACAAGCACCGCCCTGTGATGCTGCACCGCGCCACCCTGGGCAGCTTCGAGCGCTTCATCGGCATCCTGATCGAGGAACACGCCGGCAAGCTGCCCTTCTGGATCGCGCCGCGGCAGGTCGTTGTGGCCTCCATCACCTCCGAGGCTGATGACTATGTGGCAGAGGTCGTGGAGACATTGCGCGCCGCCGGGGTCCGGGCCGAGGCCGACATGCGCAACGAGAAGATCAACTACAAGGTCCGCGAGCATTCGCTGGGCAAGGTGCCGGTAATCCTCGCCGTGGGCGCGCGCGAAGTCGAAGAGCGCACGGTCTCAGTCCGGCGGTTGGGGCAGAAGCAGACATCCGTACAGCCGCTCGACGCACTCACCGCCGAACTGGCACAGGACGCGACCCCGCCTGACCTGCGCTAACGCGCTGTAACAAACATGCGTTCCGGCGGGTTTGCGGGCAATATGCCCCCTAGCTGCCGGAGCGTTTTTGTAACAATCCCTCCCTTCCTGCGCGGGACCGTTACAACTTTCGCCGTTTTTCCGCGTGAATTCTGACGGGACTGTGACACACTCGCTCGTGACTGGCTTGTGAGCGAACGGGCTGCTCTAGTAAGCCTGTCAACACCATCAGGAAGGAAAATGACAATGTCCAACACACTCAAGACCGCCGCCATCGCAGGGGCCGTTGCCGCCGCTCTCGGCAGCCACGCCACCACCGCCTCCGCCGCCTCGCAAGAGAAATGCTATGGCGTATCGCTGGCCGGTGAGAACGACTGCGCCGCTGGCCCCGGCACGACCTGCGCCGGCACCTCCGTGACCGACTACCAAGGCAACGCATGGACCCTCGTCGACGAAGGCACCTGCGCCGAGATCGACCTGCCCGCCATGGCCGACGGGACCGAGCGGACCGGCTCTCTTGAGCCGCTCGACCGCGACCTGCCCGCTTAATCAAAGCGGTCCGGGCGGCACCCGCCCGGACCCTGCCCCGCCCCATGCCGGAGGCCGATATGCGCGACAATACCCCCCCTCTCACCACGCTGCCCAATGCCCCCGGGGTCGGATATAAATCCCGGCATTTCGATGGCTTGATGGCCGATCCAGGTCCGGTCCGCTGGATCGAGGTGCATGCCGAGAACTACATGGGCGACGGTGGCCGCCCCCATGCGCAGCTGCGCGCCTTGCAGGAACGTTTCGCCCTGTCGGTTCATGGCGTCGGCCTGTCGATCGGCGGCGAAGGCCCCCTCGACGCAGACCACCTCGCGCGGCTCAAGACCCTCTGTGACCGAACCCAGCCTGCGTCCTTCTCCGAACATTTGGCGTGGTCGACCCATGGGATGGAATATCTCAACGACCTCCTCCCCCTGCCCTATACCGAAGAAACGCTGACCCGCGTCGCCGCGCATATCAATCAGGTGCAAGAGGTGTTGGGGCGGCAAATGCTGCTTGAAAACCCCTCAAGCTACCTCGCATTCGAAGAATCTGACTTGTCCGAAACTGACTTTTTAGCCGAGATCATCGCGCGAACCTCCTGCGGGCTCTTGCTGGATGTCAACAATGTCTTCATTTCGGCCACCAACCTCGGGCTATCGCCGCAGGGCTACATCGACGCCTTCCCGACAGACCATGTGGGGGAGATCCATGTGGGCGGCCATGACGACGACACCGACGATCACGGCGCGCCGCTGTTGATCGACAGCCATGGCAAAGAGGTCGTCGATCCGGTCTGGGACTTGCTCAGCTACACGCTGGCCCAAACCGGTCCAAAGCCGGTACTGGTCGAGTGGGACAATGACGTGCCCGACTGGCCCGTCCTGCGGGCCGAAGCCAATCGCGCCGCCGAGGTGCTGGCGTGACCGACCAGCACAGTTTTCGCGCGGGGCTGCTTGACCCCGCGCGCCCCGCCCCCGCCGGGCTGCGCGATGGCAAGGGGCAACCAGCGGGCGGGCGCTATGGCGTCTATCGCAACAATGTCACCCATTCCCTGATCGCGGCCCTCGAAGTGGCCTTTCCGCTGGTGCGCAAGCTGATCGGTGCCCGCAATTTTGCCGAACTCGCGCCGCTCTATGTCCGGGCGCATCCGCCGAAATCGCCGGTGATGATGCATTATGGCGCGGATTTTCCGGGGTTCATCGCAGGTTTCGCGCCACTGGCGAAAATCGGCTATCTCGCCGATGCCGCAAGGCTCGACCTCGCGCTGCGGTCCTCGTACCACGCCGCCGACGCGGCACCGCTGGATCCGCAGACCTTCGAGGCGCTCCCTCCCGATGCGCTGATGGGAGCCAAGCTCACCCTCGCCCCCGCGACCCGCGTTTTGCGGTCAGATTGGCCGCTTTTCGACATCTGGCGCTATAATTTCACCGATAACGCGCCCAAACCGCGCAACGTGGCGCAGGACGTGGTCATCACCCGCCCCGCCTATGATCCCGCCCCGCATCTGGCGCCGCCCGGCGCGGCGCAATGGTTCGGTCTCCTTGCCGAGGGGCGGACCTTCGGGGCGGCCCATGAAGCCGCAGTCGACGCCGTACCTGAGTTCGACCTCGCCGTCGCCCTAGGCTTTGCCCTGAGCCACGGCGTCTTCAGCGCGATTTCCGTGGAGGAAAGCCAATGACCCGATTTCTGCCCCTTTACCGCACCACCGCCGACCGACTGGAGCGGGCCGACTGGCTGCTTCCGACCCTTGCCCGGTTCCTCTTTGCCGCGGTGTTGCTGGTCTACTTCCTGAACGCCGGTCTAACCAAACTTGGCCCCGGCCCTTTGGGCATCTTCACCCCTTCCACCGGCGCCTACGCCCAGATCTTCCCCCGCGTTTTCGAGGCGGTCGGCTATGACACCGACGCGCTTGGGCTGTTTCATTGGCTCGTCGTCGTCGCCGGAACTGTGGCGGAGTTCATCCTGCCCCTGCTCATCGTCATCGGCCTGCTGACCCGATTGGCCGCGCTGGCGATGGTGGGCTTTGTCGTGGTGCAATCGCTGACCGATCTCTACGGCCACGGCAGCGCCCTCGGCGCGTGGTTCGACCGTTTCCCCGACGCCAATATCCTCGACCAGCGGGCGCTCTGGATCTTCTTGCTTTTGGTGCTCGTCATCAAAGGGGCCGGCCCCCTGTCACTGGACCGGCTTTTGGCGAGCCGCGGTTAAAGCATCGCTTGAACGTCGGCTTGTATCTCTTTGTTCCACCCCATAAACAGCCGATCACCCACCGCAATCAGGGGCCGCTTCATCAGGGCCGGATGGGCTTTAATCAGGGCCAGCGGCTCTTCCTTGCGGGCCGCGTCATCCAGCCCGCGCCAGGTTGTCGAACGGGTGTTAACCAAGGCCGCACCAAACTGCGCGTGGGCCTTTTCCAAGACCGCGGTGGGCACGCCCTCCTCCCGCACGTCGACCAATTGCGCCTCTGGCAGCGCCTTTTTCGCCTTACGACAGCTGTCACAATTTTTCAGCCCATAAATTAGCACATCCGTCTCCCTCAGCCTCGCGATCCCACGCCCAGTTGCGGATCTCGCAGCTGATCGCTTGATTTTTTTCCAGTCCGCGCGATCTTTCTATTATGGCGGGTCGCAATTCAATCGCTTTCGCCATTCTGCTGGACGCAGAGACGCAAAGACAAAGGAGGCGCGGAGATTATGCCAACTGGCACCGTGAAATGGTTTAACACCACCAAAGGCTACGGGTTCATCGCCCCCGAAAGCGGCGGTAACGATGTATTTGTTCATATTTCGGCGGTCGAACGGTCTGGCCTGACCGGCTTGGCGGACGATCAAAAGGTCAGCTATGAATTGACCGAAGGCCGCGACGGACGGCAGATGGCCACCGACCTCGCGCTGCTCTAGCCACGATATTGCAAGAAAACACCCGGCGTCCCGCGCCGGGCGTTGCTTGAAAAATCAGTTATACGAACAGCCCTTGGCCCCAACCGGGCAAGGCACGCGGGCTGAACGGCGCGGTGTGACCACGCGGTGACGGCGCTGCACGGGGTGCGCCTTGACCTCAGCATAGGTCATGGTCTGGTTCGGCGTGCCACAACAGATCGCCCCGCCAAGGGTCACCGGCTGCAGCCCCGCCGGGCAGTAATTTGCGGAACTGGGATAGGCGTAGACCTTGGGCTCTGCCGAGACCTGACTGGCCAGCCCGGCTGAAAGAAGCCCTGCCGCCACTGCAATAGCTGTCATTAGACGCATGATAACCCTCGTAATTATGTATAATATTAACGAAGATTGCCGGGGCGATTTCCTTTAGTCCAGTCTTTTATGGCAGGTCCGTTTTAGTTCAGCCGCGCCGGAAGTGTTGCGTAGCCGTGAAAGCGGATGCGCCCGCCCCCTTGGCGCGCCGCGCTGATTTCATAATCCGGGTAGCGGTTCAGGAAGCGTTGAAGCGCGATCTTCCCTTCCATCCGCGCCAAAGTCAGCCCCACGCAGACATGCGGGCCACCGGCAAAGGCCAGATGCCGATTGGGCTTGCGCCCGATATCGAATTTTGTCGGCTCCTCAAAGACTTCCGGGTCTCGGTTCGCAGCCCCGATACAAAGGTGCAGGTTGCTGCCCGCGGCGATCTCGACCCCGCCGATGGTGACCGGGGCCGTGGTTTCCCGGTTGCCGAATTGATTGGGCGAGCGGAAGCGCAGCACCTCTTCGATACAAGGCCCGATCAGGGCAGGCTCGGCCAGCAGCCGGGCCTTTTGGTCGGGATGGTCATGCAGCAGCGCAAGGGCGCTGCCGATCAGATTGGTCGTCGTCTCATGGCCCGCGTTCAGGATGAAAATACAGTTTTGGATCAACTCGATCTCGGTCAGCTGCCCCCCGTCATCCCCGGCGATCAGTCGGGTCAACACATCGGTTTCGGGATCCCCCGGCGCGGCCCGGCGTCGCGCGATAAGGTCTTGCAGATAGGCTTTGAACTCCCGCACCGCCGCATGGCCCGTCTCAAGCTCTGCATCGCTCAAGGTCGGCTCCAGCGCGCCGAGGATCGCCAGCGACCAATCGCGAAGCGGGCCGCGCTGTTCCATCGGCACGTCCAGCAGGTTGCCGATGATCTGCACCGGGATGCAACTGGCATAGTCCTCGATCAGGTCCGGCGTGGGGCCCAGCCCCTCAAGCAGCCGGTCCACCGTATCGATCAACCCCGGCTCCATCCGCGCCAGCGCCTTGGGCGTAAGGGCCGAGGTCATGATCCGCCGCACGCGGGTATGCAAAGGCGGGTCATTGAAAACGAGGCTGGTGGTGTGATGTTCGAACAGGGGGCTGCCGGGGCCGAATTTCGGCGCGAAGGCCAGTTTCTTATCCGAGATATAAAGCGTGGTGTCGCGGTAGATCGCGTTCAGATCCGCATGGCGGCAAATCAGGACCGAGCCGTCAGGCTGGCGCAGCACCGGGGCTTCGCGCAGCAGGCGGTCGTAATGGGGGAACGGGTTCTCGACAAACCCTTCGGGCGGTGCGGATAGATCAAACATGGCCCGTAGTGATGCCCGCCGCGCGGCCTATGTCAATGGCCGGTCAGCAGCGGCGCAGCCACTCCCGCGCGATGGCACGCGGACCGGATGTGCGCAGGCAAAGGTTGCCCAATTCGATCCATTCGTCTGGGTCGAACGCGGGAAAGAACGCATCGGCGCCGTCGATTTCCACATCCACTTCGGTCACCAAAAGCCGGTCCGCGAGGGGCAAAAGCGCGCGGTAGATGCCTTCGCCGCCGATGCCGTAGACCCGGCGATAGCCCTCTGCCGCGCAATAGCCCAAAGCGGCTTGCGGGTCGCGCGCCACATGGACGCCCTCGACCTCGCTGCTGGAGACGACGCAATTCAAACGGTTTTTCAACGGCTTGAAGGGCAAGCTCTCCCACGTTCGGCGCCCCATGATGATGGCCCCACCGGTGGTTTCACGCTGAAAGAATTTCAAGTCTTCGGGCAGCGACCAAGGGATATCCCCGCCTTTGCCAATGGCGCCGTTGCGGGCGCGGGCGACAATCAGGCTCAGCATCAGACGGCCACCGGTGCTTTGATCGCGGGGTCCGGATCATAGCCCTCAAAGGTGAAATCCTCATAGCGGAAATCAAAGATCGAGCTGACCTCGCGGTTGATCCGCAGTTTCGGCAGCGGCTTGGGCGTCCGCGCGAGTTGAGTTTTCACCTGCTCTAGATGGTTGGAATAGATATGCGCGTCACCCATGGAATGCACGAAATCGCCAGGGGCGTAGCCGGTCACATGGGCCAGCATTTCCAAGAGCAGCGCGTAGGAGGCGATGTTGAACGGCACGCCGAGGAACATATCCGCCGAGCGCTGGTAAAGCTGCAAATGCAGCTTGCCGCCCGCGATGCGCACCTGCCAGAGCGTATGGCAGGGCGGCAGCGCCATCTGGTCCACCTCGCCCGGATTCCACGCCGAAACGATCAGGCGGCGGCTGTCGGGGGTCTTGCGGATTGCCTCGACCAGTTTGGCGATCTGATCGACCTGCCCGGCTTGATGGAGCAGCGTGCCATCGGGCTGGGGCATCGGTTCACCCACCATCGGGAAACGCCGCCACTGGTGGCCGTAAACCGGGCCGAGATCGCCGTTTTCATCGGCCCATTCGTCCCAGATGCGAACACCGTTTTCCTTGAGATAGGCGATGTTCGTATCCCCGGCGAGGAACCACAAAAGCTCATGCACGATGGATTTTAGATGCAGCTTTTTCGTGGTGACCAGCGGGAAGCCATCGGCCAACCGGTAACGCTGCTGCATCCCGAAATGAGAGATCGTCCCCGTTCCCGTGCGGTCGGTCGAGGTCACCCCCTGCTCCAGCACTTCGCGCAGCGCATCATGGTACTGTTTCATGCGGCGACCCTCGTCAATCTTGGCATTTGCCTTTGCGTTGCCTTCCGGGCCTTTAGCCTACAGCCAATCATTGCGCAATCAACTGACATCGTCCGCCCACTTTGACACCGGCGGTTTCGCCCCTAAACTCCACCGCGAAGCGCGAAGGGTTAATTTGCCCCCGCCCGCTTTGAACGACATTCAAGCTTGGAAGGGGCGCCGCCCCGTTCAGGCCAGCCAACCAAAGGAAAACCGATGCCCATCAAATACCTGCACACCATGGTGCGCGTGAAAGATCTCGACGCCTCCATCGCATTTTACAAACTTCTGGGCCTGGTCGAGCGGCGCCGGATCGACAACGAAGGGGGCCGTTTCACGCTGGTTTTCCTCTGCCCCCCGGGCATGGACGACGGTCATGCCGATGTTGAGCTGACCTACAATTGGGACGGCGACGACGCGCTGCCCAGCGACAGCCGCCATTTCGGCCACCTCGCCTATACGGTCGAGAATATTTATGAGACCTGCCAGCACCTGCAAGACAACGGCGTGACCATCAACCGCCCGCCGCGCGACGGGCGCATGGCCTTTGTCCGCTCGCCCGACAATATCTCCGTCGAATTGCTGCAAGAGGGTGACGCCCTGCCCGCGCAGGAGCCATGGGCCAGCATGGAAAACACCGGCCATTGGTAAGGGGTAGCCCCCGCGCCGCCCCGGCGCTGATGATTGTAGCGCGGGGGGCTTTTCCGCCTCCCCCGCTTGAGCCGCGTTTTTCTGATGCCCTGCCGAAGGCAGAGAGATGATCCGCGCCGCCCTCGCCCTTTTCCTCACCCTATCAGGCCCGCAATGGGCCGAGGCCGCCTGTCGGCAGGCGCTGGCCTTGGGGCTGGACGTTTCCGGTTCTGTCGATGCGCGGGAGTATCGGTTGCAGTTGGGCGGTTTGGCCGAGGCGTTGGACGATCCGCGCCTGCGGGATGCCCTGCTGGCGCGGCCCGGAGATCACGTCGATCTGATGGTCTATGAGTGGAGCGGGTCCGGCGATCAGCGGGTGGTCCTACCTTGGACGCCTTCGCGCGATACCGCCACGCTTGACGATGCCATCACCCTTTTGCGCAGCACCGAGCGGCGCGCGGCGTCGCCCGGTACGGCCTTGGGCGATGCGATGCAATTCGGCGCGCGGCAGTTGGCGGCGCGTTCGGACTGCCGGAAACACACGTTGGATATCTCGGGCGATGGTATCTCGAACTTCGGGCCGCGGCCCCGGGATATACGCGACAGCTTGCAAAACACGCCCCTTGGGCCGCAGGAGCTGACCATCAACGGCTTGGTGATCGGCGCGGAATACGCGGGCCTTGACGATGGCGGACAGGCCGAGGTCGGCGCGCTGGCGTCATACTACCGGGCCGAAGTTATCCTCGGCCCCGGGGCATTCGTTGAGACGGCAGAGGGGTTCGAAGACTACGCCCGCGCCATGACGCGAAAACTGCTGCGCGAATTGGACGGGCGGGCCTATGCCCAGCTCCCCCCTGCCCGGGATCAATAGATATAGCGGATCTGATCCGTCCAATACCGCTCCATCCGTTTGAGCGAGCGGGTGATATCCTCGATCCCCGCATCCCCTAAGGCACCCTTGCTTTCCATCCCATCCGCATGGCGCGAGAATAGATCGGCTACCACATCGCGAATATAGCGCCCCTTTTCGGTCAGGCGCACGCGCACGGAACGGCGGTCAATCTCGCAGCGCTGGTGGTGCATATAGCCCATTTCGACCAGTTTCTTGAGGTTGTAGCTGACGTTGCTGCCCTGATAGTAGCCGCGGCTTTTAAGCTCCCCCGCGGTGACCTCATTATCGCCGATGTTGAACAAAAGCAGCGCTTGCACGGCGTTGATCTCCAACACGCCGACGCGTTCGAATTCGTCCTTGATCACGTCCAGCAGCAAGCGGTGCAGCCGCTCGACCAGCGACAGAGACTCAAGATAGCCTGCCATGAAACCCTTTATGGCCATCGGCTGCGTGGCGGGGTCTTGAATGCTCATGCGAAATCTCCAGTTCACTTTGTTTGAACCGGAAACTCGCTAAAAAATCAGAATAATTCGTTAAACCCTTTCGGGTTTTCTGAATTAACTCCGCGCCTCGGCCAATTGCCCGCGGATATCCGCGATCAGAGCCGCATATTCCGCCGGAGCCTCGGCCT
The DNA here is from genome assembly GCF_043557115.1 of Sulfitobacter sp. 1A13679. NCBI lineage: Bacteria > Pseudomonadati > Pseudomonadota > Alphaproteobacteria > Rhodobacterales > Roseobacteraceae > Sulfitobacter > Sulfitobacter sp. 1A13679. The sequence continues at coordinate 6,322 of NZ_JBIFFO010000014.1, read as the reverse complement.
GTCCGCTGACCCAAAGATAGAGGTCGTGGTCATTCTCGTTCAGCATTTGGTCGTAAAGTGTGAGGCCCGCGTCATCCATCTGCGGCAACCGCGCCTCGGCATAGGCCGAGAGGATCAGGTCCATCTCTTTGATGCCCCGGCGCATAGAGCGCATTTGCAGGCGTTTGATCCGGTGTTCGGGGGCTTCAGCCATCTGCGGGCTCCATCATGAGGCGCCGAATGCGCTTTTCCAATTTGCCGACAGTCTCGGCCTTTTTCAGCAGGTCGCTGCGCAGGGCGCGCATGTCGGCCAGCACTTCTTCGAGGTCCACACGGCGCGCGGTCTCGCCCGCTTCGGGGGCATCGACCCCCTCGCCTTCGCCATTGATCAGCCACATCATCGAAACGTTGAGCAGCCCCGCCAGCATCGAAAGCCGATTGGCGCGTGGCTCGGACAAGTCCTCTTCCCAGCCGCGCAGCGTGGACAGTCGCACGCCCAGCCGTTTGGCCAACATCGCCTGTGTCATGCCGGTCTGTTCACGGGCCGCCGCGACCCGGTCGCCAAAGGTGGCGGCCTCGGGGCCGTACCAGTCAATCTCGTCGGTCATGCTTTATCTCCTGCCAGACACCCTTGCCGGGTGCGGGGACGCCCCCTATGAACGTGGAGATATTCATAAGCAACCCGAGGCTGAAATGGAACTGCTGTCCGCGACCCTTGATCGGGTCAAACCGTCGCCCACCATCGCCGTCACCACCAAAGCGGCAGAACTCAAGGCCGCGGGGCGCGACATCATCGCGCTTGGCGCGGGCGAGCCGGATTTCGACACGCCGCAGAACATCAAGGACGCAGCCGTGGCCGCGATCAACGCGGGCAAGACGAAATACACCCCCGTCGACGGCATCCCCGAGCTGAAACAGGCGATCTGCGCCAAGTTCAAACGCGACAACGGGCTCGATTACACGCCCGCGCAGGTCAGCGTCGGCACCGGGGGCAAGCAGATCCTCTACAATGCGCTGATGGCCACGATGAACCCCGGCGAAGAGGTCGTGATCCCCGCGCCCTATTGGGTCAGCTACCCCGACATGGTGCTTTTGGCGGGCGGCACGCCGGTCATCGCCCCCGCGACGCTGGAGAACGATTTCAAGCTCACCCCCGAGGCGCTGGAAGAGGCGATCACGCCCAAGACCAAATGGTTCATCTTCAACTCCCCCTCGAACCCCACCGGGGCGGGCTACAGCCGCGACGAGCTGAAGGCGCTGACCGACGTGCTGATGCGCCACCCGCATGTCTGGGTGATGACCGACGACATGTATGAGCACCTCGCCTATGACGGTTTCGAGTTCTGCACGCCGGCAGAGGTGGAACCCGCGCTCTACGACCGCACGCTGACGGTCAATGGCGTGTCGAAAGCCTATGCCATGACCGGCTGGCGCATCGGCTATGCCGCAGGGCCGGAAAAGCTGATTGGTGCGATGCGTAAGATCCAGTCGCAGAGCACCTCGAACCCCTGTTCGGTCAGCCAATGGGCCGCGGTGGAGGCGCTCAACGGCACACAGGATTACATCGCCGAAAACAACGAGACTTTCGTGCGCCGCCGCAATCTGGTGGTTGAGATGCTCTCGGCCATCGAGGGCATCACCTGCCCCACGCCCGAGGGGGCGTTTTACGTCTATCCCTCCATCGCCGGGCTGATCGGCAAGACTTCGGCGGCGGGCACCAAGATCACGGATGACGAGGCTTTCGCCACCGCTTTGCTTGAGGAAACCGGCGTTGCGGTCGTCTTTGGCGCGGCCTTCGGGCTTTCGCCGAATTTCCGGGTCAGCTACGCTACCTCGGATGAGGCGCTGAAAGAGGCGTGCAGCCGTATCCAGAGCTTCTGCGCCGGGCTGACGTAAGGGACAACACCATGGCGGGCGATCTTCCCGACTATTACTTCAGGGTCCGCGAGAATGGCGCGGCGGTGTTTCGGCTGGATGCCGCGAACCGCCAGCGCCGGATCGAGATGGAGCAGATCGCCGTGGTCAACATCCGCAACGGAGAGGTAAAGCCCCATGGGCAGCACCGTTTGACCGAGGCCGATCAGGCCGAGATTGCCCGCTGGACCAAGGCCCGCCGCGCGACCCTTGCGGCGCGAGAGATCGACGACATCCGCCGCGCGGTTGAGCATCTGAACCTCACCACCCAATGGGCGCAGTCCCGCGCCACGGATGCCGAGCTTGAGACGGTGACGGATGAGTTGCTGCTGGCGATGCACGACCTGCGCAGCACGCTGGTGCGCAAAAAGGCGGATCGGATTGACCGGGGCTGAGGTCTAAACCGCCAGCTGCTTGACGATCACGCCCCAGAAACGCGCATTCAGCAGCAGCCCGGCCACCGCCAGCCCAGCCACCAGCCCGGCCCAGATGCCCATGGCCCCGAAGCCCAGCACGAAGCCCAGCAGGTAGGAGCAGGGCATGCCGACGATCCAATAGCTGACCGCGGCCATGACCATCGGCACTTTGGTATCCTGCACCCCGCGCAACAGCCCAAGGGCCACCACCTGCGCCCCATCGACCAGTTGGAACAGCGCCGCCATCACCAAAAGGCCGGTGCCGATGGCAAGGATCTCGGCCCGCGCAGGCTCATTCTCTTGCATGAAGACCGAGATCAGCGGCTCGGGGTAGCCGACGAAACCAACCATAGTGATCAGCGCAAAGACCAGCGACAGCACCAACACGATCACCGCGCCGCGCTTCATATGCGGCACATCGCGGCGGCCATAGGCGTTGCCTGCGCGGATGGTGGCGACGTTGCTCAGCCCCAGATGCACCATGAAGGTCAGCGAGGCGAGTTGAATGGCAATCCCATGCGCCGCCAGCGGGATCGTTCCCAGCCAGCCCATCATCAGCGAGGAGGCGGCGAAAAGGCCAACCTCGCTCAGCGTGGTCAGGCCAATCGGCAGCCCCAGCGTGAACACCCGCAGCAGCATCTGCCCGTCCACCCGCCAGAGGCGCACGAACAGGCTGTGCTGCGGCAGGGCGATCAGCACATAGATCACCACCCCGATCAACGAGACGCATTGCGTCGTGACAGACGCCACAGCCGCCCCCATCACGCCAAGCTCCGGCGCGCCCCAGTTGCCGAAGATCAACGCGTAATTTGCCAGCGCATTGACCCCGGCGGCCAGCAGGGTGATCCACAGCACCACCTGCGTGCGCTCCAACGCGGCGAGGTAGGATTTCAACACCATCACCAAAAGCGCAGGGAGAATGCCCCAGCCCGCCACTTTGAGGTAATCGCCCGCCCGGTCGGCAAGGTTCGGCCCCTGCCCCAAAAGGTCCAGCACCGCGGGCGACCAGATCATCGCGGGCAGCGCGATCATAGCGAACCCCACCGAGAGCCACAGCCCCATGCGCGTGGCGCGGCGCAGGCCGATCTCGTCATCCTCGGCGTCATAGGCGGCCACCAAGGGCATCACCGCCATGGCAAAGCCCGACCCAAAGATGAAGAGCACGAAGAAATAGGTGCTGCCCAAGACCACCGCCGCCAGCGCCTCAACCGAATACCAGCCGAGCATGACGGTATCGGTCACGCCGATTGCCATCTGTGCCAGATGCCCGCCGATCAGCGGCAGGCCGAGTGTCAGGATCGCCCGGACGTGATTGCGGTTGGTCATTGTCTTGGTCATGGCACGAGCCTTACGCCGGGTCGCTGCAAAGGGGAAGTGCGGTTTTTACGCTCTGCCATGGGTTTGCGCGGGGTCGATGCCACTGTTTTGCCATGAAATCCTTGCGTCCGCGGCCCTTAACAGCAAAGCTGGTGGCAGGAGGGCTCGCGATGGAACCGACACGGACCGAAACCCGCCGATTGAACGGTCAGGAGATTTTCATTCGCCACTGGGGCGATGAGAGCCTGCCGCCGTTGTTGATGCTCCACGGTTTTCCCGAATACGGCGGCGCGTGGCGTGATCTGGCACCGCTGCTGTGCCAAGACTTCCATTGCATTGCGCCCGACCAGCGCGGCTATGGCCAAAGCAGCGCGCCCGAGGGGATCGAACCCTATGCGATGGCGCATCTCATGGCCGATATGGCCGCTTTGATCGGCGACAGGCCGGTGACCGTCTTGGCACATGACTGGGGGGCCTCCGTGGGCTACGCTTTGGCGATGTTCCGGCCTGAGCTGGTGGCCCGGCTGGTCGTCCTCAACGGCGTGCATCCCGTGCCGTTTCAGCGCGCCATGGCCGCAGGCGGTGCGCAGTCGCGCGCCTCGCAATATATTAACGCCCTGCGCGCCGAAGGCAGCGCGGTGCGGCTGGCGCGGGACGATTTCGCGGGCCTGCTCGACCTTTTTTCCGCCAATATGGACCTCAGTTGGCTGACGCCCGCGCGGCTTGAGGACTACCGCGCGGAATGGGGGCGGCCTGGGCGGCTCAGGGCGATGATCAACTGGTATCGCGCCTCCCCCCTGCAAGTCGCCGCGCCCGGCAAGCCTCTGCGCGACCTGCCAGAATTCCCGGTCGACCGTTTGCGCGTCCCCTGCCCGCATCTGCTGATCTGGGGAACGGAAGACACCGCCCTTCTGCCCGAAGCCACCGCCGGGTTGGAGGCTTTCGCGCCGGACCTCACCCGGGTCGAGATCGAAGGGGCGGATCATTGGCTGCACCACCAAAAACCGTCGGAGGTGGCGGCGGCGGTGCTCGACTGGTGTGGGCAGCGGCCCTTGTAAAATGGGCGAAAGAATGTATATTCAGATATGCATTCAGGAGCCGCGCCATGACCCGCATTCACACCAACCACATCGCCACCATGACCGAGATGCGCGAACCGCATAAGGTATTGGAACGTTCGGGCGGCAAGCCCGTGGCGGTGATGAAGAACTCGCGCTGCGTGGGCTATTTCGTACCCGCCGAGGCGACGTTGCAAGAAGAGCCGCGCGTGGCCACGCTGGATGAGGTGATGGAGAGCATCGCCCGCAGGAAGCACATCAATCAGCCCGTTCTGGACTACCTCAAAGATAAATGACCTATGTGCTGCTTTCACCTGACCTCGTCGTCAGGATTCACGATTCCGCACTAAACCCAGGCGAGTTGGCCGGCATGGCCTTGGACAAATCGCTAGAAGGGGCATTGGCGCGGGTCGATAACCGGCTGGTCTACGGCATGATCGAAGATGTTTTCGACCTTGCCGCGGCCTATTGCGTGGCAGTTGCCACCGGGCATGTCTTCAACGATGCCAACAAGCGAACCGCGCATCTCGTTCTCGATATCTGCCTTGATCTCAATGGGGTGCAGCTTGACCACGAAACCATCGAGGCAGGCGATCTGATCCGCGAAGTGGCTCAAGGCCGCATCGATGAAGAGACCCTTGCCGACTGGCTGCGCGCCAAAGCTGGCTGACCCGGGCAAAACAGCAGCCCAAGACAAACCCGCGATTGCCCCCGGCGCGCGGGGCTGTCAAAATGGCCCCCACCCACAAACAAAGAGCAGGCCCGCATGACCGACCTTCTTTCCGGCCAGGAACCCACCGAATACGATGCCTCCTCCATCGAAGTGCTGGAGGGGCTGGAGCCCGTCCGCAAGCGCCCCGGTATGTATATCGGCGGCACGGATGAGCGCGCGCTGCACCACATGGTGGCCGAGGTGCTCGACAACTCGATGGATGAGGCGGTCGCGGGCCATGCCAACCGGATCGAGGTGGAACTGAACGCCGATTACTCGGTCACCATCCGCGACAACGGTCGCGGTATTCCGATTGATCCGCACCCGAAGTTTCCCGACAAATCCGCGCTTGAGGTGATCCTCTGCACGCTGCACGCAGGCGGCAAGTTCTCGGGCAAGGCCTACCAGACCTCGGGCGGTCTGCACGGTGTGGGCGCTTCGGTGGTCAACGCGCTGTCGGATTCCATGGTTGTGGAAGTGGCGCGCAACCGTGAACTCTTTGAGCAGCGCTTCTCCCGCGGCATCCCCCAAGGCCCGGTGGAGAAGATCGGCGCGGCCCCCAACCGCCGCGGCACCACCGTGACCTTCCACGCCGACGAACAGATTTTTGGCGCGCACCGCTTCAAACCCTCGCGTCTGCTCAAGATGGTCCGCTCCAAGGCCTATCTCTTCTCCGGCGTCGAAATCCGCTGGAAATCCGAGATCGAGGACGGCGACACCCCGATGGAGGCGACCTTCCACTTCCCCGGCGGTCTGGCCGACTACCTGCGCGAGACGCTGGGCAAGGCCACGACCTATGCCGAGAACCCCTTTGCCGGCACCGTCGAGTTCCGAGAGCGTTTCGGCGTGCCGGGCAAGGTCGAATGGGCGATCAACTGGACGCCCGCGCGCGACGGTTTCATCCAGTCCTACTGTAACACCGTCCC
>NZ_JBIFFO010000013.1:0-116605 GCF_043557115.1 Sulfitobacter sp. 1A13679 | reverse complement strand
TTGTGTGGCTTTCAACACCACGACCTTGGCACATTGCGATGCCGTCTGGGGAGGGCGGCAACCACTCCATCTGTTGAACCCGGTCTTTTGGTCGATCTTTGCCATTTGGCTGATCTTCGGGACCGAGGTGATCACCCCCTATTTCCCGCTGCCGGTGCTCTATCTGTCGTTGGTGAACCTCTTGGCGGGCAATGGGCTGCTGATCTACCTCACGATGGTCGCACCCTTCCGGCGCAGGTGGACCGATCTGGCGCCTTGGGGGATCACCGTGGTGGGCTATTGGGTGCTGATGACCGTGGCCTCTTACAAGGCGTTGTCGCAGTTGATCTTTAACCCGTTCTATTGGGAAAAGACCCAGCACGGCCTGTCCAAACACACCGCCAATGAGGTGGCCGAAGCCAGTGCCGAAGCGACGGAGGCCGCACAATGATCCGCGCCGCCTCATGGTCTTTCGGCTTTGTCGCGCTGGCGCTGCTGCTTTTGCTCACCCTCGGCTGGACTGAGGCGCATGGCTTCCTGTCGATGGACGTGACCGACCTCTGGGCCAAATCAATCGTACAGATCGAGGGGCCGGCGCAGTTCAAGGCAAGCGATGCTTTCTACCCGCCCGTGCCCTATGCGCTGTCGCTTTTGGGGCAGGCGGTCTTGCCCGATACGCAGGTGCCGGTGCCCTTCGTGCTTTCCGCGCTGGTGGGGGCGGGGCTGCTGGTCTTGTGGTTCCTCAACCTGCGCGATACGGGCGGCTTTTCGGGCATAACCTCGGCGCTGGTGGTGCTGCTTTTGGCGCTGAACCCGTTTTTCCTGCGCGCCTTGGCCGATGGGCCAGAGACGATGTTTTGCATCTTGGGCACATGGCTTTTCGCGCGCGGGATCGTCAATCTGCGACTCACGGGCAACGCGCCGGATATGATGAAAGTGGCCGTGGGGCTTTTGGTGGTGGCCCTGTCGGACAGCTATGGCCTGATGCTCTGCCTCGGGGCGATGCCATTCATGATCGTCGCGGCACGGCCTAGCATGATCGCGGTTTCATCGACCGGCTATCTGGTGGCGATGTTCTATCCCGTGGCCGCTGCCGTGGGGGCGCTGATGTTCGTCAGCATGATCTTCGACAGCCGCCTGATCCCACTATTGTCGGAAAGCGCCACGCCGCTGACCTTGCGGCAGCATCTGGTCATTCTGGCCGGGCTTGGCCCGGCGGCCCTTATCGCGATCCTGCGCAATATCATGGTGCCGCGTCTGTTCATGCCGCTCTTGGCGGCGGTGGGGGCGGTGCTGGGCGGCTATACGCTTAACGTCTTTTTCCATGTCGAAGGCGACCCGGCCATGGCGCTGGCGCCCATGTTGGGGGTCTTGGTCGCCGCGATCCGCTTTTGGCCGAACCTGTCCCTGCGCGAGCCGATTGCCATCGCGCTGTTGGCGCTGTCGCTGGCGACCTCGGCGGTTGTGATGCGCCATGTCGCCCATGACGAAACCCGCGCTTGGAGCAACGCGATGCTCGGCGCGGAAAACGCAGCGTCCCGCCCCGCGCGAGAGGTCGTTTCATTCTTGCGCGACAAGTCTGATATTATGGTAGATGTTGAGAGAAACCCCGAGATCGTCGTCGGTCTGGGGAATATCGACCGGCTGGTGATCGCCGGAGAGCCTGCCTACGACTGGGCGCTTGAGGGGGGCGTGCCGCGCACAAGGTACATCGTGGTCCCGCGACAGGCGGAAGGGCAGGCCACAGCAGACAGAATTCTGCGCAGGTTCCCGCAGCTGAAGCAATCGCAGATGCCGGGGTATGAGGAGGTTTTTCAAAACAGCCGTTGGCGTGTTTTTGAAAGAGTTAACGAGTGGAATTAAAATCATGAGCCCACGAATTATCGCAGTCGACGACTCGGATATCGCGCAGGATTTCATCAGCGCGACGCTTTCGGAGCTTGGCTTTGACGATGTCGTCAGTTTCATCGATCCGCGCAGCGCACTCGACGCGATCGAAAGCGATGAGGCCACGGCGGACCTGATCCTGATGGACATAATGATGCCCGATATCGATGGTATCGAGCTTTGCGCCCGTATCCGTGCCTTGGACAGATGGAGCGATGTGCCGATCATTATGCTGACCAGCCGAACAGACATGGGGTCTCTCTCCGAAGCCTTCATGGCGGGGGCCAACGACTATGTCACGAAACCCTTCAACCGGATCGAGCTTCAGGCCCGTATGCGCAGTTGCCTGCGGCTGAAATCCGAGTTGGACCGCCGCCGTTCGGGCGAAAACCGCGGCGCGCGCCGCCGTGCCGCGCCGAGCGTGTCAGAGGCCACGGTGCCCAGCCTTTTGGGCAGCAAATCGGGGTTTCAGGGGCATCTGATGTCGCTGTCGCCCGCGATGCAAAAAGACCTTGGCCTGATCGTCTTCCGCATTGATGGCGACCGTGACCAATCCGATGCGGCGCGCGCGCAGCGGCAAGAGCTTCAGCGCCGCGTGGCCGGGCTTTTCGGCAAGGTCGAAATCCCCGCGCAAGACGGGTTCGCCCATTGGGAAGATGACCTTTTCGTCTATGGCGCGCTCCACGCGGATCGCGCCCAGCTTGAAGCGCGGGCGCAGCAGTTTATCTCAGCCGTGGCGGAGGCTTCGGCCACCGTGAAAGAAGGCTGGACCTCGCGACCCTTGAGCGTCAGCGCTTGTGTCGTGCCGCCCTCGGACGCGGCTGTCGCCACCTCGCTCGCGCGGGGCATCCAAGGCGTCGAAAGTGCTGGAATAACAAGCGCGCCGGGCAGCATTTGCCTTGCCGCCAATGACATAGGACACCAAGCCGAGAATGGTCAGCACTGAGCCCACCAACAAAGCTGATGCGGAACCGTCTTCGCGCGCGCAGACCCTGTTCTGGGCGCTGATTTCGGCTGCCGTGCTGATCTATTTCGTGGGGCTCGCGGTCCTGACCTGGTCGGACTACAAACGCGCCACGACCCGGGCAGAGGTGGAGCTTGAGCATTTCGCGGAGCTTTACGAGCAGGCGGTCGATGCCTCTCTCTCGGTTGCGAATGTGCGGATGTGGGGGCTGATCGATGAGCTATCGACCGCGCGTCTGAGCAACCCCGCGCAGTTCGAGGCGCAATACGGTGATCTGATGAATGCCGCCGTGCAGGAGACCGAGCAGGTCGATGCGCTTGTGCTGATCGGCGCCGATGGGGTCGTGCTTTGGGCCACGGTGAAACCGCTCATGGGGCAGTACCTTGGGGACCGGGCCTATTTTCAGGCGGCGATTGGTCTTGATGTCGATGAATATACGGTCGGGGTGCCCATCGTGTCGCGGGCCACGGGGCGGCGTCTGACCCCGATTGCATGGCCCTTGATCGGGATAGATGGCCGGTCGCGCGGGGTCTTGGCCTCTTCGCTGGGGGAGGATTACTACTCCCAACTGCTGGCGGTAGATGGGTTGCAACAGGACATGTATGTCGAGGTGGTAACCGCTAACGGAGAGCGGGCCTTTGTTTCGGGGCGGCCTCCACGCGACCCCGATACGCCCGTGTTCCGCGCCCGCAAGGAGATTCCGGCGCTGGACCTCTATATCGACGTGACGCGCAGCAAGCCGGCGGTGCTGCAAAATTACTGGCAGCGCACCTTGGTTTTCGTGGGGCTTGCCACGATCCTGTTTCTGACGGTGATCAACGCGGCGATCCGCGCGCGGCGGCAGTCGACCCAATTGGCGCAGGCCCTGCGCACTTCCGAACGGCACCGCGAACGGATTCGCGTGGCGCAGAGCGAATTTGACGCGATCTTTGAAAATGTCGGCGACGGGCTGATCGTCTATAACGACAACAACAAGCTGCACCGCTCCAACCGCAAGGCGCGTGAGTTGATGGGCGTGTCCTCAGATATCGAAGCCGTGCAAAAGCTGCGCGGCATGGTCCCGCCCTTTTCGCAGATGGACGAAGACGTCGCCGTTCACCGTATTCAGATCACCACCGCCGAGAACGAGAGCGTTGCGGTGCAATGCCGGGTGATGAAGCTGCATCTGCATGGGGATTACATCGCCTATAACGTGCTTCAGGACATTTCTGCCGAAGAGCGGCTGGTGGCGGCGCGCACGGCCTTTGTCACCTCGGTCAATCACGAGCTGCGCACGCCGCTCACGTCCCTCGCCGGGTCGCTCGAAATCCTGCATGACCGCTTTGGCGACAGCATGCCAAAGAACGCGGGCAAGCTGTTGTCGATGGCCACCCGCAATGCCGACCGGCTGTTGGTACTGGTCAACGATATCTTGACCCTTCAGGCGATCGACCAACGCCAACTCAGCATCCAGACTGAGCGGGTCGCGGTGTCGGAGGTGCTGTCGGAAGCCATCGCGGCCAACACCGGCTATGGGGTAAACCGCGACGTGCAACTCGACATCCACACAGGCCCCGACGCGGCGCAGGAGGCCTATGTGCGGGTCGATACCGTGCGCATGCAGCAAATCTTCTCCAACCTCATTTCCAACGCGGTGAAATATACCCCGCGCGGCGGTACGGTAAAAATCGGTGCCGAGGTGGACGACCAATGGGTCACGTTCTATGTCTGCGATGCAGGGCCGGGCATACCCAGAGCCGCCCATGATCGTATGTTCAAAAGGTTCGCTGACCCCGTGCATTCCCGTGAAAATCAAGCGAATGGGACGGGGCTGGGGCTGGCCATCACGCGGGAGTTGGTGTTGCGACAAGATGGCGATGTGAGCTTTGAGACACGCTCGGAAGAAGACGGCGATGAGAACCCCGGCACCACGTTCTATGTGCGTTTCGCCCGGGATACAGACGCCGCGCCCAAGCAGGGGGCATCGGCATGAGAGTGTTGTTCGTCGATGACGAGGATGACATCCGCGAGTTGATCGAGTTTGCGATCATGACCGAAGATGACATCGAACCGACCTTTGCGGCGACCGGGCTCGACGCGATTGCTACGATGGAAACGCAGGCGTTCGACGTGATCATGCTGGATGTAATGATGCCACCCCCCGACGGCATGGAGGTGCTGCGCTGTGCGCGGGCCAATGCGGATTTGGACGACACGAAGATCGTGATGTGCACCGCCAAAACCTCGCCCGAGTCGGAGAAGAAGTTTCGCGACCTCGGGGCAGATCACATTCTGCACAAACCGTTCAAACCGCTGAAGCTCGCGGATTTCATTCGGTCGATCGTTTAATACCTCATCGCTCAGCCTCTCGCGGCTCTGAACACGCGGAACTTACCATGCGCAAAACAGCGAAAATGCCTTCTGACCTCACGCGGCGGTTCTTACCCCGCCTTGTTGTCCTCTCGGCCATCGGTACCATCGCCCTCCCGGCAAGTGAGGTGGCATCGGCGGCGTGGCCGCGGGGCGAAGACAAAAGCTTTGTCACCCTGTCCTATGAGACCACCGCAGACGGCCCCGACTTTGGTAATTTCGGTGCGTTTTACTACGAATACGGGGTGACCGAGAAACTGACTTTTGGCCTCGACATCGGCAAGAGTCAAAGTGGGGGGCAGGTCAGCGCCATCGCCTTTCTGCGCTATCCGCTTGAGCTCTCTGGCGGGGACAATGTTTTCGCCGCCGAAGTCGGTCTTGGCTGGGCCGAACGGGATGGCAGCGCGGTGGCGGCTCTGCGGCCCGGCCTGTCTTGGGGGCGTCCGGTATCGGGGGCTTGGGGCAGCGGCTGGCTGGGGGTGGAAAGCACCTTTGCCATTTACGAGGACGGCGAAACACTGGGCAAGATCGACAGCACCTTCGGCATCAACCACGAGAATGGCAACCTGTCGATTTTCAAGCTGGAGTTCGCGGCCCCGTCAGACGGAGATGAGACATTGGCCTTTGCGCCGTCGCATGTGATCAAGGTCTCGGAAAACAGCTTTCTGGAACTGGGTCTTTCGCATGAATTCACCGACGCTGTGACCAAGGTCAAAGTCGGGGTCTGGCACAGCTTCTGACGCGCTTCGGGTCTGCTTAATCCCGCCAATCGGGGCGGTTGCCGAGGTGGGCAATCAGAAAGTCGATGAAATACCGCGTCTTGGGTGTCAGCACGTTCGAGCGCGGATAGACCAGCCAAAGCACCGACCGGTCGTTCATCCGCCAGCCCGGCAACAGCCGCAGCAATCGGCCCGAGGCAAGCTCGTCCGACACGCTCCAAAGCGAGTTGATCGAGATGCCAGCCCCCGCGATGGTCGCTTCGCGTTGCGCATCGCCATCGTCCATGATCACGCGGCAGGTCATCTCATGCGGGTTGAGCGTGGCGGCTTCGCCCTCCGGCCCGATCAGCGCGCGGGGCTCAAGATCGCCCCAAGCGATCAGGTGATGATCCCGCAGCGCAGCGGGGGTCTTGGGCAAACCGTGGGCCTCCACATAAGACGGCGCGGCGCAAAGAACGCGGGTGTCATCGGCCAGCTTGCGCCCCCGCAGGCTGCTGTCGGTCAAGGGCGCGCTGCGCAGGGCAAGGTCAAAACTGCCTTCGATCGCGTCGAACCGGGTGTCGGAGAGGCGCAGATCAAGCGTGAGCTCGGGGTAGGTCTCGTGGAATTCCGGCAGCAGCGGCATGATGTGACGCTGCGCAAAACTGCTGGGGGCGGCGAAGCGCAGGATGCCCTTGGGCCCCGCCTTGGTCCCGCCCAGAATGGCCCGCGCGGCATCGGCTTGGGCCAATATCTCGCGCGCATAGGGCAGAAAGTCAGACCCATCGAGCGATAGCGAGACCTTCCGCGTCGTGCGCCGCAAAAGCTCAACCCCAAGTTCTTGTTCCAGCTTGGCCAAACGCGCGCTGGCGACTGCCGGGGCCATCCCCAAAGCGCGCCCGGCGGCTGAAATGTTCAGCCGTTCGGCAGCCATGACGAAAAGGCGAAGGTTGTCGATATCCATGGGCCGCGGTCCTTGCTGCGGATCATCCGCCGGGGCAGTATATAGGGCTTGGTATTATATTCAATAACGAGAAACTGAACTCAAGTTTCATCCGATTATCTGGCACGCCATGTTGGCCTATCTCTGTCTCAACGCAATGTTAACGGGAGATAGACCGATGAAATCCATGACCCTCACCAGCTATGGCGCAGAGGCGCCTTTTGTCGAAGCCGATTTGCCACGCCCCTTGGCCACCCCCGGCCATGTGGTGCTGCGCGTCAAGGCGACCAGCGTGAACACCATCGACACGATGATCAAGAACGCGGGCAAAGACCTGCCTCTGTCGCCTGACCTGCCTGCCGTTCTGGGCATGGATTTCGCCGGGGTGATCGAAGAGATTGGCGAAGGTGTCACCGGTTTCGCCGTGGGTGACGAAGTCTACGGCTGCGCCGGTGGTCTGGCCGATTTGCAAGGGGCTTTGGCTGAATTCATGCGCGCCGACGCGCGGCTCATTGCCCATAAACCCAAGTCGCTGTCGATGCGCGAGGCGGCGGCCCTGCCGCTGGTAGGCATCACCGCTTGGGAAGGGCTGCACCGCGCGGGCGTCGCAGGGGGCCAGAAGGTGCTGGTCCAAGGCGGCGCGGGCGGCGTGGGCCATTTGGCGGTGCAACTGGCAAAGCACATGGGGGCCGAGGTCTCCTCGACCGGCACCGGGGGTGACCAAATGGCGGTGATCGAAGGCTATGGCGCGCGGGCCATCGACTTCAAAGCCGAGAAGATCGAAGACTATGTGGCCGCCCATACCGCAGGCCGCGGTTTCGATGCTGTTTTCGACACTGTGGGCGGGGCCAATCTGCCGAACTCTTTTGCCGCCGCTGCGCTGAACGGCCATGTGGTCACGACCGTGGCCCTGTCGGCGATCGACCTGACCCCGGCGCATTTCAGCGGGCTGTCCTTACATGTGGTCTTCATGCTCTTGCCGATGCTGCATGACGTGAACCGCGCGGTTCATGGGGAAATCCTTAGCAATCTCGCCACGCTGGTCGACGAGGGGGCGGTGAAGCCGCTGCTCGACGAAAAGACCTTTGATCTGAGCGCGGTTGGCGATGCCTATGCGCGGCTGCAAAGCGGGCAGGCGATCGGCAAGGTTGTGGTCGACGTCTAAGTCAGGCCGAACACTGATTAATATCACGCCCCGCTGCGCCTCCCGCGCGGCGGGGCTTTTAACGGCCTGCGCCTTCCCTCAACAACTGCCGCTGGCGCGCAACTGCCAAAGAATGCGCCATTGACCCAACGGTAGGCTGCCTCTTTCTCTCTCATCCCCGGTTTCACGGCAAATTCGGACTTGCCTCTGCCTGTCAGTGTACAGTTAATTGGCCGGACAAGCTGAATACAGCGGCGGCGCGCGGCACCCTGTGCCGACGCCCGTTAAGAGCAACCAAGGGAGAGAGACATGAAATTCACCGCAATCCTCGCCGCAAGCACCATTCTGGCAGGCGCTGCCGTCGCTCAGGACATGGATAAATCCGACTGGCCGAGCAGCTTCACCGTGGGCACGGCCAGCCAAGGCGGCACCTACTTCGCCTATGGTTCGGGCTGGGCGAACCTTGTGGCCAAGGAACTGGGCCTGACCGGTGGTGGCGAAGTCACCGGCGGCCCGATGCAGAACATGGCGCTGGTCCACACCGGCGAGGCGGCCTTCGGCATGACCACAATGGGCCCGGCGGCGGAATCGCTGGCTGGCACCAACCCCATCGCCCCCGGTTTGGAAATGACCCAAGCCTGCGCGATGTTCCCGATGTATCAGACACCCTTCTCCGTGACCGCGCTGTCGTCCTCGGGTATCTCCTCGGTCGCCGACATTCCGGCAGGTGCAAAGATCGGCTTTGGTCCGGCGGGCTCCACCTCAGACACCTATTTCCCGCGCATGATGGACACGCTCGGCGTCGAGTATGAGCGCCGCAACGGCGGTTGGACCGATCTGGGCGGCCAGTTGCAGGACGGTCTGCTGGACGTGATCGCCTTTGCTGCCGGTGTGCCGGTGCCTGCGGTCAGCCAGCTTGAGGTGCAGACGGATGTGAACATCATCGAGTTCACCGAGGAAGAGCAGGCCAAACTGCTCGAAGAATTCCCGGTGTCCGAGTTCACCATCGACGCAAGCACCTACACCACGCTGGAAGAGGGCGCGCGCTCGGTCTCCATGTGGAACTTCGCGATTGCCAACTGCGATCTGCCGGAATCCTTCGTCAAAGCGGCTGTGGATGTCGTCATGTCCGACAATGAGCGGATGAAAGGCATTCACAAGGCGGCGGCCTCGACCCTGCCTGAGAACTGGGAGAAGAACACCGTTCTGAAATGGCATCCCGGTGCGGCAGCTTGGTTCAAAGAGAACGCGGATGCCGATATTTCCGACGATATGATCTACGGCAACTAAGCGAACGCCTAGACAAACTTGCATGCCGTCCCTAATCGGGGCGGCATCTTGCCATCATCCCGCCTGATTGTCGGGACAGATCCCGCGCAGATATCGGGAAAGGAAGCCTCCATGACAGACCAGCATAGCGCCGCCGATCCGCAGGGCCCGATTGTCGCCGAAGGGGTGGATGACGAACCGGTAGAAAGCAATCGCCGCATATTCACCGGGCGCACCTATCTGGTCGTTGCGGCCATGTCGGCGATCTATGCCTTCTTTCACATGGCGGCACTCAACGGCATGTCCATCGGTGAGTTGACAGGCATCCGCATCCCGCTGTTGCCGACCTTCCCGATGGAGACATGGAATTTCCGCATCGTGCACATCGCGGGCGCGCTGATTCTTGGCTTTACCCTCTATTCCGCCCGCGCCTTTGTGGATGAGGGCGCAGGGCAGGGCCGTCACCCGCTGGATTTCGTGGCATGGGCCGCGATGATCCCGGCGCTTTATTCGATTTGGACTGCGTGGAGCATCGCCAGCCAGATCAATTCCGGGGTGCAGTGGAACGGCATGAGCCCCGAGTTCAAGAACCTCGAAATTTACCACTACGGCTTGCCGCTGGTGGCGGCCACGGCCATCGGCATCGTCGTGGGGTGGCTGCGCGGACGCGAGCGGGGGCAGGTTTCGCCTGCGGACTTGCTGCTTTCCGTCTGCGGGGTGGCCGTGGCGATCTACCTGATCACCATGTACGGCACCTTGATGCGCAACTCGACGGGCACGCCCTTTGCGCCCATCGGTATCTCTATCGCCGCAGTTGCAGGCACCGCGCTGATCATGGAGCTGACGCGCCGCGTGGCGGGGCTTGCGCTCATCGTAATTTCGGGTGTCTTTCTGGTCTATGTCTTCGTGGGGGACATGCTGCCGGGCTTCCTGAACGCGCCCAACATCCAGTGGACCCGCTTCTTTAGCCAAGTCTACACCGATGCGGGCATTCTGGGGCCGACCACGGCGGTGTCGTCGACCTATATCATCCTCTTCATCATCTTCGCGGCCTTCCTTCAGGCATCGAAGGTGGGGGACTATTTCGTCAACTTCGCCTTTGCCGCCGCGGGCCGCTCCCGCGGGGGGCCAGCCAAGGTCGCGATCTTTGCCTCGGGTCTTATGGGGATGATCAACGGCACCTCGGCGGGCAATGTGGTGGCGACAGGCTCGCTGACCATTCCGCTGATGAAAAAGGTGGGCTACCCGGCCCGGACCGCAGGCGCGGTCGAAGCCGCCGCTTCGACCGGGGGGCAGATCATGCCGCCGATCATGGGGGCGGGCGCCTTCATCATGGCCGAGATCACGGGCATCCCCTATACCGATATCGCCGTGGCGGCGATCATCCCGGCGGTGCTCTACTTCGTGTCGATCTACTTCATGGTGGATTTCGAAGCGGCCAAGCTGGGCATGCGCGGGATGCGTTCCGAGGAACTGCCCAAGCTCAAAGACATGCTGCGCCGGGTGTTTCTGTTCATCCCGATCATCATCCTGATCTACGCGCTGTTCATGGGCTATTCGATCATCCGGGCGGGCACGCTGGCGACGGCGGCAGCGGCGGTGGTGTCGTGGTTCACGCCCTTCCGCATGGGGCCGCGCAGCATCGTCAAAGCCTTTGACCTGGCCGGGATCATGTCGATCCAGATCATTGCGGTCTGCGCCTGTGCGGGCATCATCGTGGGTGTTATCAGCCTGACCGGTGTCGGCGCGCGTTTCTCTTCCGTGCTGTTGGGGCTGGCGGAGGCGAGCCAATTCCTCGCCCTGTTCTTTGCCATGTGTATCGCCATTCTGCTTGGCATGGGCATGCCCACCACGGCGGCCTATGCGGTGGCGGCTTCGGTCGTGGCACCCGGTCTGGTGCAACTGGGCATTCCGCTGCTGACGGCACACTTCTTTGTCTTCTACTTCGCCGTCGTCTCGGCCATCACGCCCCCCGTGGCGCTGGCGAGCTATGCCGCGGCGGGGATTTCGGGCGCCAACCCGATGGAGACTTCGGTCGCCTCCTTCAAGATCGGCATCTCGGCCTTCATCGTGCCCTTCATGTTCTTCTACAACGGCGCGATCCTAATGGACGGCACGTGGTTCGAGGTGATCCGCGCGGGCGTCACGGCGATCTTTGGGGTCTATCTGCTGTCTTCGGGTATGCAGGGCTGGTTCGCGGGCAGCGGGGCGGCTTGGTTCATCCGGCTGGGTCTGATCCTCGCGGCGCTTTGCATGATCGCGGGTGGTCTGATGACCGACCTTATCGGCATCGCAGTGGCGGCGGTGATCTTTGCGGTGCAGTGGAAGTTCCGCCCCGCACCCGACGCCCAAATCGCAGTACACGGCAGCGATTGATCCGTGATTGATCCATGTCCCGGCCCTTTGGGGCCGGGGCCGCCCGTTTGAGGCAACGCTCCCTGTTGCATCTGGGCCAAGCCGCGCCTAGGGTCCGCGCGATCCTTCCGGGCGGTTAATATGTTCACTATCTTTCTGGCCATCGCGCCGGTCTTCGCGCTGATCCTCATGGGCTATGGCCTGCGCCGGGGCGGTATCCCCTCCACCAAGTTCTGGAACCTGAATGACCGGCTGGTCTATTGGGTGCTGATGCCCGCGCTGTTCTTTGCCAAGATCTCGGCGGCGGACCTCAGTGGTGGCTTGGGCGACTATGCCCTGCTGCTCTACGCTGGGTTCTTTGCAGCGATCTTTTGCGGCTGGCTGTTCGGTCGGGCCTATGCCGCGCCGCAGGGCAGTTCGCTGATGCAGGGCAGCGCAAGGTTCAACACATTCATCGGCCTCGCGATTGCCGAAGCCGTCTTTGGCACGGCGGGGCTACAGATCGCCGTTCTCGGTTCGGCCCTGCTGGTGCCGGTGGTGAATGTGACGGTGGTGACGCTGATGACCCGGCAGTTGGGCGGCGGCGGCAAATCTATCCTTAAAGGCTTGGTCAAGAACCCGCTGATCCTGGGCATTCTGGCAGGCGTGCTCTTTAACTTCGCGGGGCTTCACCATGTGCCTGTCCTGCATGAAAGCGCGCGCATTTTGGGGGATGCGGCGCTGCCGATCATGCTGCTTTGCGTCGGCGCCAACCTGCGGCTGCGCGGGTTGTCGGGCTCGGTCTCGGTCATCGGCCTGTCGATCATCGGCAAACATCTGGTGAACCCGCTGGCGGTGCTGCTGGCCGCGCTGGTGCTGAACCCCGCGCCGCTGACGCTGCAAATCGCGCTGATCTTCGCGGCCCTGCCAACCGGGGTGGCTAGCTATACGCTGGCGCGGGAGATGCGGGGCGATGCGCCCTTGATGGCCGCGATCATCACCACGCAGACGCTGCTCAGCTTTTTCACCCTGCCGCTGACGCTGTACCTCGGCAGCCTGATTTCCGCGCCCTAGACCCCGTTCCATGTGCAAAACGCGATTGTGATCTGCGCAGGCCGCATGGCGGCGGATTTACAGGTTGACATATTTGGTTCGAATGTCCAATTGCGCCTTGACCAATGCCAAGGAGCCCGCATGACCGAACTCGAAAAGACCGTGCTTGACGCTGCGCTGCATGTCTTTTCCCGCTATGGGGTCAAGCGCACCAGCATGGGTGATCTGTGCGAAGAGGCGGGTGTCTCGCGCCAGACCCTCTACAATCGGTTTCGCAACAAGGATGACATTCTGCGCGGGCTGATTGGGCGCTACACAGAATTGGCGCTGGAAGAGATTGCCGAAGAGATGCCCAATGCGCCCGATCTGGCGGCGCAGCTTGATCTGATCTTTGATCGGATGGTGGTGCGCGGCTATGACACGATGCAGGCGATGCCCAATGCGCAGGATTTCATCGCCGGGGCCAATGCCGTCAGCCAAGAGGCGCTGCAATGTTCCGCCGGGCGCTTTCGCGACGTGATCGCTAAGGTGCTGATGCCCTATGAGGCGTCGATCACCCGCAATGGCCTGAGTGTCGAGGCGCTGGCCGATTTCATCCAACGTTCCGCCAAGGCCGCTGGCATGCATGCGCTGGACCGTGACCATTTTCTCGCGCAGCTGCGCACCCTCAAACAACTTAGTCTGACCGCCGCCCTTGGGCCCGTGCCGGATGCTATTCATAAGGAAGACTGACCATGGCCAATTGGCTTGTTGAGACGACGCGCGGGACCGGCGCGGGGCGGGTGTTGGGATTTGCGCTGGCCTTGGCCGCCGGTGTCGCCGCGCCGATGGTGGCTGCCGCCGAAATGCCGGTGGTAAAGCTGGAAACGGTCAAGGCCAGCGAGGCCGAGATGGAGCGCGTGTTCTTCGGCAAGGTGGTTGCACGTGAAACCGTGGACCTTGCCTTTCAAGTCGGCGGTCAGATCGAGGAATTCCCGGTCGAAGAGGGGGCCACGGTCAGTGAGGACACGGTCGTCGCCCGGATGGATCTGGAGCCGTTTCAACTGGCGCTAGAACAGGCGCAGGCCAATGACGCACAGGCCCGCCGGACGATGGAGCGCTATCAAAAGCTCGCCGGGTCTTCGGTGGCCGAGGTCAATCTGCAAGATGCCGAAACCGCCGTGACGGTCAACGATATCGCCGTGCGTAACGCCGAGCGCGACCTTGAGAACGCGACCCTCCATGCGCCCTTCGATGCGATCGTCGCCTCGCGGTTGGTGCCCAATTACTCGACCGTCAGCGCGGGCACCCCGGTGGTGCGTCTGCATGACATGTCCGAGTTGCGGGTCGAGATCGACGTGCCCGAAACCCTGTTCCTGCGCGCAGGCCGCGACCCCAGCGTGCGTTTCATGGCCAAGTTCCCGGCCAACGCCAACACCTACCCGATGCAAATCCGCGAATACAACGCCGAGACAGCGGATGTCGGCCAGACCTATAGCATCACCCTTGGGGCGGAATTGCCCGAAGATTTCGTGCCGCTGCCCGGCGCCTCGGTCGAGGTGCGCGCCACGCTGAACATCGGCGGGTCGAGCATCCTCGTGCCCGATACCGCCATCGTGGTCGGCAATGACCGCGGCACCTATGTCATGGTCTTTGACCCCACCGGCGCGCGCGAAGGCACGGTGACCCGCACCGCGGTTGAGATCACCCCCACCGCGCGCGGCGATGTCAAAGTCGAAGCGGGGCTGTCGGATGGGCAAGAGATCGTCGTGAGCGGTGCAAACCAGCTTGAAGACGGTGCCGCCGTGCGCCGCTTCGTCGGTTTCGGAGACTGAGCACATGGATATCGCACGTCTGTCGATCAACCGCCCGATTTATACTTGGATAATCATGCTGACCTGTCTTTTGGGCGGTATCTGGGGTTTCGCGACCCTTGGCCGCCTCGAAGATCCGGCATTTACCATCAAAACCGCCGTGGTCGTGACCCAATACCCCGGTGCCTCTGCCGAAGAGGTCGCACTTGAGGTGACCGAACCGCTGGAATCGCAAATTCAGAAGATGTCCGAGATCAAGGACATCGAATCCATGAACCAGCCCGGCCTGTCGTGGATCACGGTCAATATGCAGGACACCTTTGACGGGTCCGAACTGCCGGAAATCTGGACCAAACTGCGCAACCGCGTGAACGAGGCGGCGCTGCCAAGCGGGGCGACGCAGCCCTATGTGAACGACGGTTTCGGGGATGTGTACGGGCTGTACTACGCCGTCACCGCAGATGGCTATTCCGATGCCGAGGTCAATGAACTCTCCAGCTATCTGCGGCGGGAATTGCTGCTGGTGGATGGCGTGTCGGATGTGGCGCTCTCGGGCGTGCCCAATGAGGTTATCTACGTCGAGCCGCAGCTTGCGCTCAGCACCACGCTCGGCATTCCGCCCACGGCGATTGTCGGCGCGGTTTCCAGCGCCAATGAGATCGTCGACGGGGGTGCCATTCAGGACGAGGACGGGCGCACCCTGATCCAGCGGCCCGAAGGCTCTGACAGCGTGTCGGAGATTGCAGCGCTGTCGGTCGGTGTTGGCGGTCAGGTGATCAACCTTGCCGATGTGACCAACATCTACCGCACCCGCGAGGCCAACCCCGATCTGGTGATCCGCCACAACGGGCAGGAGGCCTTTACCCTCGGGGTGGCCGGGATCGCGACCGAGAATATCGTCGATATCGGCAAACGGGTGGATGACAAGCTTGCGCATCTGCGCGAGACGCTGCCCTTGGGCATCTCGATTGAATCCATCTACCGCCAGCACGCGGTGGTCGAAGAGGCGTCGAACGCCTTTTTGCTGAACCTCGCCATGTCCGTCGCCATCGTTGTGGCCGTGCTGGCCGTCTTCATGGGCTGGCGCGCGGCGGTGGTCGTGGGTTCCACCCTGTTGCTGACGGTGGTGGGCACGCTCTTTTTCATGGCGCTCGGCGCGATTGAGATGGAGCGTATCTCACTCGGGGCGCTGATCATCGCGATGGGGATGCTGGTCGATAACGCCATCGTTGTGGCCGAGGGGATGCAGATATCCATGCAGCAGGGCAAAAGCTCGCGCGAAGCGGCGACTGAGGCGGCGAGCAAGACACAGATCCCGCTTTTGGGGGCGACCGTCATCGGCATCATGGCCTTTGCCGGGATCGGGCTGAGCCCCGATGCCACGGGCGAATTCCTCTTCTCGCTCTTTGCCGTGATCGCGATTTCGCTGCTGCTGTCTTGGGTGCTAGCCATCACCGCCACGCCGCTCTTGGGGCACTACTTTTTCAAACGCGGCGTCGAAGGTGGGGCTGGCGGCTATGATGGCGCGATCTTCAAGGGCTATGCCGCCGTGCTGCGTGCCTCGCTCAAGCTGCGCTGGCTAGTGATCGTGGCGCTGATTGCCGGGACGGCGGTGTGCTATGCCCTCTTTGGTCAGATCAAGCAGCAGTTCTTCCCCGACAGCAACACGCCGCTTTACTTCGTGCATTACAAACTGCCCCAAGGGTCGTCGATCCACCAGACATCCAACGATCTGGCCGTGCTCGAAGACTGGCTGGTGGCGCGGGACAATGTCGAAGACGTGACCTCCTACGCGGGGCAGGGGGCTGCGCGTTTCATGCTGACCTATCAGGCCGAAGACCCCAACCCCAGCTATGGGCATCTGATCGTTCGGGTGTCTTCGCTTGAGGTGATCCAAGACGAGATGAACGCGCTTGAGGCTTTCGCCGCCGATGCGGTGCCGCAAGGGGAATTCCGGGCCAAGCGTTTGGCCTTTGGCCCCGGCGGCGGTGCCCCGATCGAGGTGCGCTTCTCGGGCCGCGATCCCGATGTGCTGCGCGATCTCGCGGATGAGGCGATGGACCGTATGCAGGCGGTGTCGGACAATATCATCAGCCCGCGTCAGGACTGGCGCGAGCGTGAATTGGTGCTGCGTCCGATTTATGCCGAAGAACGCGCGCAGGACGCTGGCATCTCGCGGACCGAAATCACCGAGACCCTCAAATTCGCCACCGAAGGCACCAGCGGCGGGACGTTCCGCGAGCGGGATCGTCAGATCCCAATCGTGATCCGCGCTCCGCAGGATGCCGATTTGGCGCTGACGGATCATGTGATCTATGCCCAAAACACCAATGCGCTGGTCCCGATGGAGCAGGTGATCGACGGTTTCCGGTTCGAGCCGCAGGACACGCTGCTCTACCGCCGCGACCGGGCCGATGTGATCACCGTGGGCGCGGATATCCCGCGCGGCGTCACGGCGGCGCAGGTGCAGGCCGAGGTGCAGGAAACCATCGAGGCGATGGAAATCCCCGAAGGCTATGCCATGGAATGGGGGGGCGAGTTGGAAAGCGCGGGCGAGGCGCAGGCCGCCTTGGGCAAGCAACTGCCGCTCAGCCTCATCATCATGGTGCTGATTTCGGTCCTGCTGTTCAACGCGCTGAAACAGCCGATCATCATCTGGCTCTTGGTGCCGATGGCGGTGAACGGGGTCAGTCTGGCGCTCTTGGGGACGGGGCTGCCCTTTACCTTTACCGCGCTTCTGGGGCTCTTGTCGCTCTCGGGGATGTTGATCAAGAACGGCATCGTGCTGGTCGAAGAGATCGACCTCACCCGCGCCGCCGATCCGGCGATGGATCTGAAAGAGGCCATCGTTACCGCCTCGACCTCGCGTTTGCGTCCGGTCTTCCTTGCCGCTGCGACGACCATTCTAGGGATGCTGCCGCTGTTGTCGGATGCCTTCTTCCAGTCGATGGCCGCGACGATCATGGGCGGGTTGGCCTTTGCCTCGGTCCTGACGCTGATCGCGGCACCGGTGCTCTACTTCCTCTTCTTCAAGCGCAGCGCCGCGCGGGAGGCGGAGGCTGCCCGCGCCGCCTGACCGGCGCGTGGCGGCAAGGCAAAGGGCGCGTCCGGCCACTCCGGGCGCGCCCTTTGTCGTACCCGGGCGGTAAAAATTCCGCGCCGCCGTGCAATCCCGCCTTGGTTTCGCGAAATGGCCAGCTACCTTACCGTTTTCAAACGGCATGTCGCCGTGTCAGGCCATTGTTTCAAGGAGTTCTCGCCCATGGGTCCCCGCATTCTTTCCACTGCCGCCGCCGCTGGCCTTGCCGCCACTCTGGCCTCTGCCGCCTCGGCTGAGATCACCGTATCGTCGAAGATCGACACCGAAGGCGGCCTGTTGGGCAACGTCATCGCACTGGCGCTCGAAGATGCGGGCCTGCCGGTAGAGCGGCGTCTGCAACTCGGCGGCACGCAGGTCGTGCGCGAAGCGATCCTGTCGGACCAGATCGACATTTACCCCGAATACACCGGCAACGCGGCCTTCTTCTTTAACGAAGCGGAAAGCGATGTTTGGAAAGACGCGGCCAAGGCCCATGCTCGTGCCAAGGAATTGGACGGCGGTGAGAATAACGTCACATGGCTCGACTCCGCACCGGCCAACAACACTTGGGCCATCGCCGTGACCGGCCCGGTGGCCGAGGAAAATGACCTCACCACCATGTCCGATTTCGGCGCATGGGTGGCCGAGGGCGGTGAGGTGAAGCTCGCCGCCTCGACCGAGTTCGTGTCCTCTCCGGCTGTCTTGCCCGCGATGCAGGAGACCTATGGCTTCGAGCTCAGCCAAGATCAGACCGTAATCCTGTCGGGCGGCGACACGGCTGCGACCATTCAGGCGGCGGCGCGTGGCACATCGGGCGTGAACGCGGCGATGGTCTACGGCACCGATGGCGGCGTGGGGGCCACGGGTCTGGTCGTGATGGAAGACGACAAGGGCGTGCAGCCGGTCTATGAACCCGCCCCCATCGTCCGCGCCGAGGTGTTGGAGGAATACCCCCAGATCGCCGAAGTGCTGAACCCGATCTTCTCCGGGCTCGACATGGCGACGCTGCAAAAGCTGAACGGTCGGATTCAAGTCGGCGGGGAGCCGGCGGAAGCCGTGGCACGCTCCTATCTGACCGAGACCGGGGTGCTGGACTGATCTCCGCCGCCCGCACAATAACTGGCCCCGGCGCAGGGATTTCTGCGCCGGGGCTTTTGTTCGCTGTGCTGGGCGCGGCAGCGCTTTGCGTGCCTTTCATGACCCTTGCCGCCAACCGGATCGTGGCGGGCGAAGGGGTGATGGCATGGGGCGTGGCCAGCCTGCCGGTGGTGCTGCCGGGGCTTGCGGCGATCGGGGCGGGGCTGCTGATGGGGCTGCCTGCGGGCCGTAATGGTCTGCGTATTGCCGGGGCGGCTTTGGGCTTGGGCGGGCTGTTGTGGCTGTTGACCCAAGGCGCCTCCGGCCTGCTGGCCGAAGCGGGTGACTATGCCCGTGTCTCGCCCTCAGTAGGCTTTTGGTGTCTGCTGGTTGTCTTCATGTTGCTCATGGCAGATGCGCTTGCCGCAATGGCACCGGGGCCGCTGATGCGCGGGGCCGTGCTGGCGGGCGTGCTTGCGGTGCTTGGCGCGATCCTGTGGTCGGGGGCGCTGTCGGAGCTTTCGGTGATGCAGGAATACGCCAGCCGGGCCGATGCCTTTGGCCGGGAGTTCCTGCGCCATCTCGGGCTGGCCTTCGGCTCTCTCGCCGCGGCGGCGGTGATTGGCTTCCCGCTTGGCGTGCTCTGTCACCGTCTTGTCGGGCTGCGCGGCGCCACCTTGCCAGTACTGAGCTTTTTGCAAACCATTCCCTCGCTGGCCATGTTCGGGCTGATGATCCCAATCCTCGGCTGGGTGGGGGCCAATTTGCCGGGCGCGCGTGCGCTTGGCATCGCTGGCATCGGCTTTGCGCCCGCCTTTCTGGCGCTGG
Organism: Sulfitobacter sp. 1A13679; assembly: GCF_043557115.1. Classification (NCBI taxonomy): domain Bacteria; kingdom Pseudomonadati; phylum Pseudomonadota; class Alphaproteobacteria; order Rhodobacterales; family Roseobacteraceae; genus Sulfitobacter; species Sulfitobacter sp. 1A13679. Next base: position 97,208 of record NZ_JBIFFO010000013.1, on the reverse strand, counting down.
TGCTCTATTCACTGCTGCCCGTGGTCGGCAATACCGTGGCGGGTTTGGCCTCTGCCCCGCCTGCGGCGCTTGAAGCCGCGCGGGGCATGGGGATGACGCCGCTGCAACGCCTGTTGCGGGTGGAACTGCCGCTGGGCCTGCCGATCATCCTCACCGGGCTGCGCATCGTCTTGGTACAGAACATCGGGCTGGCCGTCATCGCCGGGCTGATCGGCGGCGGCGGGTTCGGCACGTTCGTCTTTCAGGGGCTGAACCAAACGGCGACCGACCTGATCCTGCTGGGTGCCCTGCCAACCGTGGTGCTGGCCCTGACGGCGGCCATCGTGATGGACATATTGGTCGAACTGACCCGCAAGACCCCAAAGGACAGCGCATGATCGAGATCGACCGCATTACCAAGACCTATGGCGACATCCGCGCGGTGGATTCCGTGTCGATGACGGTTGAGACGGGCACGATCACGGTGATCGTCGGCACCTCAGGCTCAGGCAAGACCACGCTGTTGCGGATGATCAACCGGTTGGAGGAACCGACCTCGGGCGAGGTGCGGATCAACGGCGACTCCACGCTGTCGGTCAAGCCGCATGTCCTGCGGCGGCGCATCGGCTATGCCATTCAGGGCCACGGGCTGTTCCCGCATCACAAGGTGGGGCGCAATATCGGCGCGGTGCCGCAATTGTTGGGCTGGCCGCGCGAGAAGATCGCGGCGCGGGTGGATGAGCTGCTTGCGCTTTTCTCGATGGACCCCGCGCAATTCCGCGACCGTTATCCGGCGGAGCTTTCGGGCGGACAGCAGCAGCGGGTTGGCGTGGCGCGAGCCTTGGCCTCAAGGCCCGATCTGTTGCTGATGGACGAACCCTTTGGCGCGCTCGACCCAATCATTCGCACCCGCGCGCAGGAAGACCTGCGGCACATCCAGCAGCGGCTGGGGTCGACCATCATGCTGGTGACCCACGACATGGAAGAGGCGATCCGGCTGGGCGACCGGGTGGCAGTCATGGACGGGGGGCATCTGGTGCAACACGGCACGCCTGCCGAGATCATCGCCGCACCCGCAACGGATTTCGTGGCGGATATGGTGGGCGATGTGGAGCGGCCCCTGCGGCTTCTTTCACTGATCCCCGTCGCCGAATTGGTGGAAGAGGGCAGCGCCGAAGGCGAAGCGCTGCCCGCCGATGCCAGCCTGCGCGACGCGCTCTCGGCCTGCCTGTGGACAGGGCGCGCGGCGGTGCCGGTGGCGAAAGACGGGGTGCCGATGGGCCGGGTGACCCTTGATGCAATCCGCGCCCGGGCCGGGCAGCACGCATGAGGATCGGCTGGATCCTGCGGCCGCTTCTGGTGGCGGTGCTGCTGGCGCTGGTCCTGCGGCCTGAGTGGTTCACGCCGCTGCTGGCCCCCTTGGCCCCGGCGAATGGCCCGGTGATCTACACCCGAGCCTCGCTCTTGTCGCTGTCGCTAAGCCATCTGGCGCTGGTGGCCATGGCCTCGGCTGCAGCGACGGTGGTGGCGGTGACGCTGGCGGTCCTTGTCACCCGGCCTGCGGGGGCGGCGTTCCGCCCGTTGTCACGCACCATCACCAACATGGGGCAGACCTTTCCGCCCGTCGCTGTTCTGGCGTTGGCCGTTCCCGCCTTGGGCTTTGGCGCAGGGCCAACGCTGGTGGCGCTGTTTCTCTATGGCCTGCTGCCGATCTTCGAGAATGCGGTCACGGGCCTCACCAACCTGCCGCCCGCCACGATGGAGGCCGCGCGCGGCATCGGGCTCAGCCGTTGGCAGCGGCTCTGGCGGGTGGAGCTGCCGCTGGCCCTGCCGGTGACGCTGACGGGCATTCGGCTGTCGGTGGTCATCGCGCTTGGGACGGCGACCATCGGCTCGACCGTGGCAGCGCGGACCTTGGGCGAGGTAATTATCGCGGGGCTTTTGACCAATAACACCGCCTTTGTGGTGCAGGGCGGGCTGGCGGTCGGCCTGTTTGCGGTTCTGATCTATGACGCCATGGTCCAGCTTGAAACGCGGCTGGCGCGGCGCATGGGCGGCTGAGGATCAGCGCCCGTTCGCGGCGATGATCTGCTCGGCCAAATCGTCCAGGTCGTCCGAGAGGTAGTGCGGCTGCGGCACGTTTTCGGCCTCGATCAGATTGTTGTTGGGGCGGGTCAGAAAAGCCCCCTGACAGCCCGCCGCCTGCGCGCCGATGGTGTCCCACAGGTGGCAGGCCACCATGCAGAGATCATCGGTTTGCAGATCAAGCGCCTCGGCCACCATCTGATAGGTCGCGGGATGAGGTTTGAATTTTGCGACCGCGTCGATGCTAAAGCTCCGCTCGAAGAAATCGGCGATCCCGGCTTTCTCCAGCGGGGTCGGGGCCGGGGACGGGGGCGAATTGGTCAGCGTGACCAGCCGAAACCCCGCCTCTTGCAGCCTGCGCAGGGCAGGGGCGACATCCGCGTGGGCGGGCATGGAGCCGATGCGGGATTTCAACTCGGCCAGGTCCTCCTCCGTCACCGCCACGCCTTTGTTCGCGCCGACCATTCGCAAGACGCCACCCGCCAGCGCGCCGAAGGGCGCGTAGCGGCCTGAGAGGGTCATGGTCTGGGAATAGAGGATCAGCTCGGCGAACCATTCGCGCAGCACCGAGGCGTCGCCGAAGAGGCGCGTGAAGAGCGGCTCCAACGTGGTGATGTCGAGCAGGGTCTCATTCACGTCGAAGACGATCACGGACGCGGGCTTTTGATCGGGCATGGGGGTCCTTCCACTCATGACGTGCGCCGTGCCCGCCACTGTGAAGAAACCCCCAGCCCTGTCAAAAGGTTTCAGACACCCAAACGGTCGCGCAGCCCGTACCACCACGACCCCACGACCGAATAGGGCACGCGGAACATGCGCCCGCCGGGGAAGGGGAACCATGGCACATTGGCGAAAACGTCAAAGCGGGTGAGGTCGCCGTCGATCGCCTCGGAAAGGATACGCCCGAAGGTATGCGATCCGGTCACGCCGTGGCCGCTGTAGCCATGGGCGAAATAGGTGTTGTCACCGATCCGGCCCATCTGCGGCACGCGGCTGAAGGAGAGGGCGAAATTCCCGCTCCAAGCATAGTCGATCTTCACGTCTTTCAACTGGGGGAAGACCTTGTCCATATTGCGTTTGAGCTTGGCCTTGATGTCGCGCGGGTCCGCGCCGCCATAGACGGTGCCGCCGCCAAAGAGCATCCGTTTGTCACCCGACAGGCGGTAGTAGTCGAGGATATAGCGAATGTCTTCGACGCAGGCATCGGTGGGCAGCAGCGCATGGGCCTGCGCCTCGCTCAGCGGTTCGGTGGCCATCACTTGGGTCGAGACGGGCATCACCCGCGGGGCCAGGGTGGGCACCACATGGCCGAGGTATGCATTGCCGCAGAGCACCAGTGTCTTGCAGGTCATCGTCCCCTTGGCCGTGCGGACCACAGGGCGGGCAGCCTCGTGATCGACATCCGTGACAGGGGACATCTCATAGATCGTGCCGCCGTTCTTCTCAAAGGCCGCCGCTTCACCGAGGGCGAGGTTCAGGGGGTGCATATGGCCGCCCGAATGGTCGATCAGCCCGCCTTCGTAGAGGTCGGAATTGACGTGGGCGCGCAATTGTTCCTTGTCCAGCATCTCTTGATTGTCGATGCCGTAGCTTTGCCAGAGCTTCTGCCGCTCCTCCAACTCGCGCATATGCGCCGTGGTGAGCCCGGTGAAGATGTTCTTGTCCTTGAGGTCGCATTGGATGTCATAGGTGCGGACCCGCTCGCGGATGATCTCGCCACCCTCTTGCACGAGGCCGGCGACAAAGGTCGCGGTGTCCTGCCCGTAGCGGCGCTTGATCGTTTGCAGGCTCGCGTTCAGCCCGTTGACGATCTGCCCGCCGTTCCGCCCCGAGGCCCCCCAGCCCACGCGCGCGCCTTCGATGATGGCGACCCTATAGCCCTTTTCGGCCAGATGCAGACCGGTCGAAAGCCCGCTGTAGCCCGCGCCGACGATGCAGACGTCAATCTCGTGATCGCCCTGCAATTCGGGGCGCGCGGGGGCGGGGTTGGCCGAGGCGGCGTAGTAGCTTGACGTATGGCTGCCGTCTCCGGCGTAGGGATGGCGCGACATCAGACGATCTCCAGATAGGTGTCATATTCGAAATGGGTCACTTGCCGCGCGAATTTGCGCAACTCCTGCGTCTTGCATTCGACCATCATGGTCTGCAACCGGGCAGAGAACAGGCCGGGCACATCCGGCCCCTTGCGGAAGGCATCGATGGCCGTGGCCCAGTCGAGCGGCAGGTTGTCGAGCTTCATTGTATAGGCGTCGCCGGTGATCGGGGCGACGGGCTGCATGTCTTGCTCGATCCCCAACAGCGCGCCGCCCAAGATGCTGGTCAGCACCAGATAGGGGTTGGCGTCGGCCCCGGCGACGCGATGCTCGATGCGGCGGGCCTTGGGGTCGCCGCCCGGGATGCGGATTGCCGCGGTGCGGTTCTCATAGCCCCAAGCGACATTGGTTGGCGCATGGGCACCCGGCAGCAGGCGGCGGTAGGAGTTTTCATGCGGCGCGAAGGTCAGCGTGTTTTGCTGCATTGTGGCCAGCAGACCGGCGACGGCGTTGAGCATCAGGGGTGTGCCTTCCTCCCCGCCGTTGTCGAAGACATTGACGCCGTTTTCATCCACCAAGGAAAAGTGAACGTGAAAGCCGCTGCCCGCCAGATCGCCATAGGGTTTGGCCATGAAGGTGGCGGCGAAGCCGTGTTTGCGGGCGATGCCGCGCACCAGACGTTTGAACAGCACCGCGTCATCGGCGGCGCGCAGCGGGTCGTCCACATGGCGCATGTTGATCTCGAACTGCCCCGCCCCGTTTTCCGAAATGGCCGCATCCGCCGGGATGCCCTGCAATTCGCAGGCGTCATAGACCTCGTTCAGGAACTCGTCGAAATGCTGCAACTCGTCCAGCGACAGCGCGCCGTCGGAATCCAGCCGTTTGCCCGTGACCGGAGAGCAGGGGGCCTGCGGGTGATCCTCGGTCGGGTCGAAAAGGTAGAACTCCAGTTCCGTGGCGACCACGGGGGTCAGACCGCGTGCCCTGAACTTGGCCGCCACTTCGGCCAGCGCGCGGCGGGGATCGCCGGGGAAGGGCTTGCCGTTTTCCTGACGCATCCAAAGCATGGCCAGCGCCGTGGGGCGCGTGGTCCATGTGATCGGCATCAGGGGCCGCCCGGTGAAATCGCAGAGCCCGTCGGAATCCCCGGTCTCGAACACCAACTCGCTATTTTCGACATCCTCGCCCCAGATATCCATGCCGACGATGGACAGCGGCAGGCGGAGCCCGCCTTCGACGACTTTGGACACCTGATCGGCGGGCACCCGTTTGCCGCGCATGGTGCCGTTGAGGTCACAAACGCAGGCAAAGATCGATTCGATCTCGGGATGTTGCGCCAACCACGCTTCGGCTTTGCTCTCGGACATGGGGTTCCTTTCGATATCGAACCTAAAAATGTGATACCATTTATTGTAATGTCATATCGCTATCCGCTTGTCTGTCAATTGTCCCCGCGCGTATGGTCAGCGGCGAAAGACCAAAGGCGGCCAGATGATCGACACCGATAACGATGCGCTCAACATTCCCGAAATCCCCGAAATCCCGGGCGGGACGACGCAGGAATATGTCTATGAGCGGCTGCGCAACGCGATCATGCTGGGCGCGATCACGCCCGGCACCTCGCTGACCATGCGCGGCATTGCGGAGCGGCTCGGCCCCAGCCCGACCCCGGTGCGCGAGGCGGTGCGGCGGCTGAGTTCGGAACATGCCATCCAGATCAAGGACAACCGCCGCTTGACCGTGCCGCTGATGACCCCCGAGCGGTTCGAGGAACTGGTCGCCCTGCGCATCGCGGTTGAGACCCACGCCGCCCTGCGCGCCTTGCCCTATATCTCGGACATCGTGATCGACCGGCTGACCGAGATCGACGGCAGCATGGACCGCTTTGTGGCCGAGAGGGACGCAGATCAACTGACGCTGCTGAACCAAGCCTTCCACCGGATGCTCTATTCCGTGAACCCCGCGCAAGCGTCCTTGCCGATGATCGAAAGCATCTGGCTGCAACTCGGCCCTTTCCAGCGGCAGGTCATCACCGAGGTGGCGGAATACTATCAGATCGACCGCCACAAAGAGGTGTTGGCGGCCTTGTCCGCGCGCGATGGCGCGGCGCTGAACGCCGCGATTGCCAATGACATCGTCGACGGGGTGCTCGACACGGGCCGCAAGCTGCTGGCGGCAGAGGGGGGCAGAGAGATGGGGCTTCCGTAGGTGAAAAGCGGGGCTGTTTCGTCGCAGACGCAGGGGCCTTTCGTCTATGACTTTATGCGCCGATTGGGCTAGAACTGCGCCGAACGAAGGGCCGGGGGGGCGTTATGCAGGGACATGGGATTGGGGGCCGGGGGCTACAGACGCTCTGCGCGGTTGCGGTGGTCTTGCTGTCGGCCTGCGCACCGCGCCCGGGCGGGGAGACTTTGACCGTGGTGCCCGAGGCCGAAGCTGCGCAGAGTTTGGCGATCACCGTGGCCTCGACCCGCGGGCGCGATCCGCAGACCGGCACCTATACCGACGCCCGCGCGCGGGCGCTGAATTACGAGCGGTTCACCATCGCCATCCCGCCCGACCATGAGGCCAGCAAGATCGAATGGCCCAATGAGAAGCCAGACCCGAACCGCAGCTTTGCGGTGACCGCCCGCGATCCGCTGCCCGCGCTCGATATCCACCGCAGCGGGCGGGGGCGGCAGGATGTGATGGTCTTTGTCCACGGCTATAACCAGACCTTTCCGGAATCTCTGTTCCGTCTGGCGCAGGTGACGGCGGATGGGCATTTGCCCGAGCAGCCGATCCTGTTTGCTTGGCCCTCTGCGGGGACCGTGGTGGGCTACGTCGCCGATAAGGACGCGGCGGCCTATTCGCGCGATGAACTGGCCGCCATGCTTGCCACCCTCGCCGCCGATCCCGACGTGGGGGAGATCACGCTTTTTGGTCACAGCATGGGCGGCTGGCTGGTGGTAGAGGCGTTGCGGCAGTTGCGCCTGTCGGGGCAGGACAGGGTGATCGCACGGCTGAGCGATGTGGTGCTCGCGGCCCCCGATATTGACGTGGATGTCTTTCGCAAACAGGTCGAGGTGATCGGGCCGCTTGATCCCCCCATGGCCATCCTTGTCGCGCCGGATGATCGGGCGCTGCGCATCTCGGCGGGGCTTGCCGGGGCGCGGCCTCGGATCGGGCGCACCAGTGCCAGCTCCCCCGCGGTGCAGGCGCTGGCCAAACGCTATGGCGTCTTGCTGGTCGATATCTCGGCCATTGGCGCGGTGGACGGCACCCATCACAACCGCTTTGCCTCTCTCGTGCAGTTGATGCCCGAGCGGCGCGATGGGTTGGCGCAGGCCCGGGCGCAGGTGGGGGCCTTCATCCTCGACCCCGTCTCGGCCACGCTGGTCGCGCTGTCGCGCTAGGGCGGGCGGCTTGCACTTGGCCCGCGCCGCGCAGTATGGGGGCGCAAGCCACCATTGACCGATTTCCCCAGCCGCAGCGGAGCCAGCCCCATGACCATCACCCATCTCGTTACCCATTCGGGCGGCTTTCACGCGGATGAGCTTTTGTCCTCCGTCATTCTGACGCGGCTCTACCCGGAGGCGACGCTGGTGCGCAGCCGCGATGCCCAGTGGATCACCCCCGGCGCGGGGCGGATCATCTATGACGTGGGCCGCGACTATGACGCCGACGCGCTGATTTTCGACCACCACCAACGCCCCGGCCCGCTGCGCGAAGATGGCCAGCCCTTCAGCTCTTTCGGGCTGATCTGGCAGCATTATGGCCGCGACTATCTGCGCAGCTTTGACGTGCCCGAGGCGGATGTGGGTGATATCCACCAGAGTTTCGACCAAGGCTTCGTGTTGCCGGTCGACCTGATCGATAATGGCGCGCTTGAACCCTCGGTCGCGGGGCCGCTGGCGGGCATGACCCTGCCGGTGCTCTTGGAGACGCTAAAGCCCGTTTTCGACGAACGTGGTGAGGATGCCGACGACCGCGCCTTCATTGCCGCCCTGCCTGTCGCGCGGGCCTTTGTGGAGGCCGCGATCAAGGGCAAAGCCGCCAAACGCCGGGCCGAGGCGATGGTGATGCAGGCGATCGCGGCGGCAGGCAGCGGGCGCGTCTTGGAACTGCCCTCGGGCATGCCCTTCCGCTCGGCGGTGGAAAAGGCCGGGGCCGATCACCTGCTCTTCGTCGTGCATCCGCGCGGGGACGATTGGGCCCTGACCACGATCCGCAAAAGCGGTGATAGCTTTGAGGCCCGCGCCGATCTGCCCGAGGCTTGGGCCGGGCTAACGGATGCCGATTTGGAGGCCGCAAGCGGCGTGCCGGGGGCGAAATTCTGTCACAACGCGCGGTTCATCGCCGTGGCGGCAAGCCGCGACGCGGCGCTGCGCATGGCCGAACTGGCGGTCGCGGAGGCGGGGTAAGCCCGAGGCCCGAAAGGGCCTCGGGCGCAGTCACATATAGGCGTCGGAGGTCAGGAAAAACATCGTTTCGCTGACCTGAACCTCATGGGCAAACGTCCATGTCGGCGCGTGGCGTTGGTAGCGGTCGGAGGCCATGAGCGCGCGAAAGGCGGCTTCGGTCCCCGGCCCCCATGCGCCGTCGATGGCCCCCTTGTAATAGCCCTCGTGTTTCAGGCTGTCCTGTACCATCCGGCGCGCGCCAAGGTCGCGGCTTTGGAACAGGGCGCGCACCTCGGCAAGGGTCACCTCCGCCGATTGCGCGCAGAGCGGGCTGACGCTCAAAGACGCGGCACCGATCGCGGCGGCGGTGAAAAATCCTCTTCGCTTCATCGTAAATCCTCACAAACTATGCCGAAGCCGGAATAAAAACGCGGTGGCCTCGGCGCCCCCCTCCCCTGGGCGGCATTTTCAATGGGGCTTTGATGGAATCGAATTGCGGTTTTTTCTTGTCCGGTATTCGCTATTTAGGGGAATTTTTGGAAATAGTTCCCGTAAATGGATATGGCCGTGTAATTATCGTTGATCGTCCAGCCAGATCGACAGAAACCCTTCGGCTTGGGCGGCGGTCTCGGCTTTTTGCAGGGCATGCCTGCGGGCCTCGGCCCGGCGGTTGCGGATCAGGTCGATGCGCTTGGCCTCGGCAAAAAGCCCGTTCAGCCTGTCGTGGATCCCTGCGCTGTCGGCGCGCAGCCGCTCCGCCTCGGCTTCCTTGCGGTGGATCGTTTCCGAGACATTGCGGATGAAGGCCGAGACCACGCGCGTCGATTCCACAGCGTCGGGGTCGCCCCGGTCGTTAAGCTGTTCCATCAGGCTGTGGCGTTCGTTCTCGATCTGGGTCAGCGCGCGGTTCACCTCGGCCATCTCCAGCGCGACATTCTCCATCTCAAAGCGTTTCAGCCGTGAGAGCACGGCCAGCCCGTCGCCGCGCTTTGGCTTCACTGCTCTGCGCCCTGTGACAGAACGATGAGCCGCTCGCGCATCCGTTCCAGAACCTCGGCGTCGAGCAGCGGCAGCCCCTCCATCGGGGGGACATGGCCGATGACACCGTGACGGCGCATGGAATTGGGCAGGCGCGCTTCTGCCTCGGCGGCTGCGTCGACCTCTTCCGCGTCCTTTTCCTTGGCCGGCCCCGCCGCCAGCCCCGGCTCGGCAAGGAGCGCGATCAGTGCGATCAGGGGCAGGGGGCGCATCATACCGCAGGCAGTTCGCGCTGCGAGGCCTCCACGGCGGAGAAGTTCGGCTGTTTCGTCGTGGGAATGTTGCCCCGGCCCAATTCGATGCAGATGCTGGGCGGATGGCCCGCCACGATGGCCACGATGACATCGCGGATCACCGTATACATCGCGCCGTCTTCTTCCTCGATCTGCTCCAACCGGCCTGCGATGGGCTGCACCATGCAATAGGCAAGGAAAACCCCAAGGAAAGTGCCGACCAAGGCACCGCCGATCATCGCGCCAAGGATCTCTGGCGGCTTGTCGATCGACGACATGGTTTTGATCACCCCCAGAACCGCCGCGACGATGCCGATGGCGGGCAGGCCGTCCGCCATGCTCTGGATCGCGCGGGCCGAAACGAGCGCCTCGTGGTGGTGCTTTTTAATCTTGCGGTTCAACACGTCTTCCATCTGGAAGCGGTCGTCGAATTGCATCGACATCATGCGAAAGCTATCGGCGATGAGGTCGGTCAGGAAGTGGTCTTTCATCAGCTTGGGGTAGCGCTGAAAGATCGGGCTGGCCTCGGGGTTTTCGATATGCTCGTCCATCGCGACGATGCCCTTGGTCTTATAAAGACGTGCCAGTTCAAACATCAGCGCCAGCAGATCGTTGTAATCCGCCGCCTTCCAGCGCGGCCCCTTGATCACACGCATCACCCCGGCCAGCGATGACTTCACCACCGAGAAGGAGTTGGCGATCACGAAGGCCCCCAGAGAAGCGCCGCCGATCATCATGCCCTCGTAGGGGAGGGCGTGCAGGACGATGTCCATATTGCCCCCCGACAGCATGAAGCCGCCAAAGACCAGACCGAAGACCATTACAAGACCAAGCAAGAGTGTCATTGCTGCACACGCCTCCAAAAAGAAACTATTCTTACTTTATCCTTGAGTGAATGGGCCTATACAAGTATTATCTAGGAAAGAACTTGGGTTTCTATGATGAATAGTGGTTTTTCGGTCAAAGAAGAGTTGAAGGGTGATATCGACGCTCTGCAAGAGTCCGATGCCTTCGCCTATTTCGTCGATCCCTCCGAGCTTTCGGTGCTCGTGCCGGGCTGGCCCGAAGAGATGCGGCTGCTGCTGTGCATGGATGCCGCCGGTCTTTGCGAGTTCGTGGTCTTTCACAATGACGAAGAACATGCGGTTTTCGATCGGGTAGCGGATATCCTCGACCGTCCCGTGGGCAGCTTTGCCGTCAGCCCCGAGGTTGAGGGCCACCCCTGCCGTAGGCTGTTGTTTTCTGAGGAAAATGCGCTGTTGAAGGCCATTCAAGATAGCAAAACGCTTGAGGAAACGGCAGCGGATTATCTGATCAACTACAATTTCGCCCGCGAAGAGGGGCTGGATTTTGACGAGTTGATGCGCCAGCGGCCCGAATTGGACCAGTTTCAGCGCGTCAGCACCAACAAGATCTTTCCCATCGGCAACCGCAAGCGCCGCAAGCTGCGCTCGGGTCCGCCCGATGGCTATATGCCCTCTGCCGAGGTGCAGTCGGGGGAGTGTTTCTATGTCCGTCTTGAGATGTGGCTTGCCGGGGGGCGGATGCGAATCGCCTCCAACCCGGAGCAGCCGCTGCCCATGGTGCCGACCTTGGTGCGCGATATCGCTTTTCGGGATGATTTCGCATCGGTCTATATCCCCCGTGACACGCTGGCGGCAGAGTGGCGGCCCAAGGATGATATGGTGATCGACATCCCGGCTGAGCTCTTCCCCGCAGGGTTCAGCGACAGTTGCGCGCGGCGCGAAGTGAAGGTCGCGGTCATGCCGCGCGGCATCTTTGTCGAATTCGGCGCGCCGATCGAGGTGCCCCCGGCGCCCGAGCCTGAGTTGCTCGACCCCGCGGCATTGGCCCCGCAGCCGCCCGCGCCCCGCAAGAGCCTGTGGAAGTCCCTGCATGTGCCGCTGATCGCGGTGGCAGGGCTGGGGGTGACCGGTCTGTTCAGCACAATCATCGCCCAGACCACCGGCAATGACGTAGCCCCCGATCCGGCCCCGAAAAGCGCGATCTTCAAAACCGTCGCGCAGATGGAGCCGTGATGCATTCCGCACGATATGGCGAAAAAGTGCTTGCCAATGCTTGCGCGGGTTCCAAATACAATTCGAATCGTGATAAGAATAAACGGCGAAGAATTATTTATCTTTGCTGCGTCCCTTGCGAAGCGCTCTTTGAATGCTTCGCGAACCTTGCAGAAGGCAAGATTAACTTAACAAGGAAGTTGCTTCATGCCTAATGTACCCCCCAAGCAGAATCTGAGCGATACCGCGATTGCGACCATCGTTTCGGGGTTCGCCAGCCGCAACGACGTGACCATCGACGATATCCTGACCTTGGTCGAGCGTCTGCGCGCGACCCCCGCTGAGGCCCCCGCCACCGCATTGGCCAATATCCCCGCCGCCGCCGTGGCCCCCGTCGCGCCCAAGGCGCAGGGCATGACCGCTGCACCGGGCGAGCAGCCGATGACCGAAGACACGATCTTTTGCCTGTGCTGCGGCAAGGGGTTCAAGATGCTGAAGCGTCACCTCGGGGCCGAACATGGGCTGACCGAAGCGGAATACCGCGTGATGTTCAATCTGCCTGCCGACACGCCGCTGGTCGCGCCAAGCTATTCCAAGCGCAAGGCCGAATACGCCAAACGCGCAGGTCTGGGCAAATACAGCCGCGACAAATCGGACAACAACGCAGAGCTTTCCTGATCTGGCCCCGTGCCCGGTCTTGCGTAATCGGGAGGCCGCGTGATGGCTGACAAGAAGAACGCGATGATCATCATCAAGCGCTACGACGCGGAGGGCGGCCACGCCCACCATGGCGGCGGTTGGAAGGTGGCCTATGCGGACTTCATGACCGCGATGATGGCGTTTTTCCTGCTGCTGTGGATCCTCGCCGCCTCGGATGAGGAAAAGCTGCGCGGGCTCGCCAATTACTTTACCCCCACGGTGTCGGACGGCGGATCCTCTTCGGATGCGGCGGCGGACCTGCGCCCGTTGATGGCCGCAGGGGTGATGACCGGCGCGGTCGACAACACCGGCAATGTGCAAAAGCCGACCTTTGGCCGTGACAATCCGATGATGGTTTTCGACAGCCGCCTGCGTGACAAGCCTGCCGCCGTGGTCGTGGAATATGCCGAAGCGCCCGAGCCCGCGGCGCCCGCCGATCCCGCCACGCTCGCCGCGATCGAGGAATCCGAGCGCCGCCAGTCCGAGATCGACCGCATGGCGGAGGACATCGCCGAGCGGATCACCTCGGACAGCGCTTTGAACGATCTGGCGCGCAATGTCCGGCTGGAGAAATCGAACGGGGCGCTGACGGTTCAGGTGCTGGATCAGGATGAGCGGTCTCTCTTTGCGCGGGGCAGTGCGGACGTGACCCCCAAGACCCGCGAATTGCTGCTGGCCATCGGCGATGTGATCGCCGAGCAGAACCAGCCGGTCGAGATTGTGGGCCATACCGATGCTGCCGCCTTTGGCGCGAACAATGGCTACACGAATTGGGAGCTTTCGGCAGACCGCGCCAATGCCACGCGCCGCACGCTGATGGCCGCGGGCATCGCAGGCGCGCGCTTTATGCGGGTGTCGGGTGTGGCCGACACGCAACCGATCAACACGGTCGATCCCTTGGCCCCGGAAAACCGTCGCATCTCAATTCGCTTGGTCTATCAAGCCGAGTAGACCTTGTTTTCAAGGCTCTATCGGCCCGGTTGTGCGAGATTTCCATCCTTGGCAAAAGTGCGACATCCCTGCCGCTGATTCCCAAAAAAAATGGCACGGTCTTGTAAAATTGTTGACGGTCAAGGTCTTGCGATCTAGACCTTATGTAATAATCGAGCACCGGGCACCTAAAAAATCTTTAAAAATCGCCCGGATAAACCATGGACAGAACGTCCTGAACGAGGCGGAAATGCAGGTAAACTCACTTATAGGTGGCATCTGGAAGGGTGCCTGCCGCATGGATTCATCGGCCGATGGCCGTCATTTCAACATGCTGATCCGGGCGCTGATTCCGGTTCAAGCTTCGGTCTTCGAGATGCAGGATTGGGCCGGTCATCCGGTTGCAATGCCAGATTGCATCGAACCGATCCCGGGCATTTGCCTTGGCGATATCCTTGCCGAAGAACTCGACGCCGATGTGCCTTATGGCTCGCTCGTCGTTATTCGCAAAAGCGACAATTTCACCAATATCTCCCAAGCCGCCGGTGCGCTGGTGGGCGAAGTGCTGATCGGGATCATCGGGCGCGGCCTGTTCCCGATGATGGACGAAGACAGCGTTCTGCACGCTTTGGGGCAGGCCTACCATCACGCCGCTGAGGCGGATGAGCTGCTCAAGCTGGGGCTTGAGCCTGCGGCCTTCCGCATGGGGCTGAGCGCGGTTCTGGGGCAGTACTGGGGCCGTCCGGTCGACAGTCATTCGGTCTTTGCAGCCCCTGCCGAGGGCGCGCAGATCTCGCTCCGGGCGCTGACCGGGACAGAGACGCCCGTGACCCTCAACCAGTGGACCCTGCGGCTGAAAGCCCTCGTCGAGGCCCGCAGCGCACGCCGCGCTTTTGAAGATCAGCGCGGGAACGTGCGGATCTCCTGATCCTACAAGAGCCTTCGGAATCCCGCCGTGGATCCCAAGTTGGAGGACGTCAGATGATCGCTCAACTTCAGGCAGCACCTGCGGTGCCGAATACCGCAGGTCTCGGGCAGCCCTCGGGGAAGGGGGCTGCCGAAGGCTTTGCCGCCCTGATGCAGGGGTTGGCCGGGCAGGGGGGCGCGTCGGAGGCGCAGGGCCAAGACCTGCAAGCCGCCGCGCCAGCGGCAGCCGCTCCCGATACGCTGCCCGAGGACATCGACCTTGAGACGGCAGAGGGGCTGATGGCCCTAATGGATCACACCCTCGCGGGGTTGGAGGAGACCAGCCAGCAAATCACCCCGAAAGCCGCTCTCGCCGCATTTGCCGAAGCCTTGGGCGAAGCGCCGCCCGAAAACCTCGGTGCGCTGGAGGCGGTGGCGCAGTTGGATGATCCTAGCCTTGAAGCCGCATTGGAGGAGAGGATCGCCGGTGCCCTGCGCCTGCCCACCCCGGCCAGCCAATTGAGCATCGCCTCGGCGGCGCTGCCGGTTGTGGGGCGTATGGCCATGGGCCAGGCCCAGCAGGGGGCGCGAGTGATGGCCTCCGAAGGGGGCGCGCCGGTGTTGCAGGCCGAAGGCCCTGCCGAACAGAGCGGGTTTAAAACGGTCTTGCCGAGTGAGGGACCGGCCCCGAGAGCCGCCACCGTGGGAGCGACAGAACCGCCCCTCGCCGCGAAGGCCGAGGCCAGCACGACCGCCGCCGCCAAGGTTGACTTGAGCATTGAAGCCGCAGACCCGCGCCTCACCGCCGCCGCCGAGCGTTTCAGCGCAGCGGTTGATGCCGCCAAGGCCGCCCAGCCCGGCACAAATGCACCGGCGGCAGAAGCCGTCCTGCGCGAGGTCGCCGCTTTGACCGCGCCGCAGGCGCCGCAGAGCGAGGGGCTACGCCTCAGCCCGCCGCAGCCCACGCCGGCCCCCGCGCCGAACCCTGCCGCCGCGCCGGAAGAGCAGCTTCGCCAGCACGTCAGTCAACAGATCCGTAGCCTTGATACGGCGGACAACAAGCTGCGTTTCTCGCTCTCCCCTTACGGTATGGGCGAGATCGAGATCGAGGTCGTGCGCAGTGAGGCGGGGCGCATGCAAATCGCCATGACCACCGAGAGCGCCTCGGTCCTGAACATGCTGCGGCAAGACCGTGAGCAACTGCTGGACGCGCTGCAATCGCGCGGCATCAGCGCCGAGAATGCAGATCTCGATTTCCAGACTTTCGGCGACCGGGGCCGCAATGGCGGGCAGCAACAGGGCCCTGCGTTTACCCAGACCACAGCACAGGCCGATGACGCGCAGGGCGGTGACGCCGCGCCCTTGGCCCAGACCCCCAGCCCGCGCCTCGGCGCCGGGCAGCTAGATATCCTCACCTGAAAGGCGAGACCATGATCGACGCGACCACAGCAAGCACCCTGAGCACCGCCAACACTTCGGCGGCGGCGACCTCTTCAGCCGAGCTTCAGGAAAGCTACAACAGCTTTCTCACCCTGCTGACGGCGCAGATTTCGAACCAAGACCCGCTGAACCCGGTGGATTCGACGCAGTTCGTCTCGCAATTGGCGCAGTTGACCCAAGTGGAGCAGAGCATCGCCACCAACGCGAGCCTTGAGCAAATCTCGACCATGCTTTCCACCGTGGGTGCAATGTCGGACCTGCAATTGATCGGGCGCGACGTGTTGGTGCCCTCGACCCAAGTGCGCATGACCGAAGATGAATTCCCGCTGAGCTATCAGCTCAACGCCGGGGCGGAGGAGGTGACCGTTCGGATCTTCTCCGAAGACGGCACCCTGATCCGTGAGATGCCCGGCCCCTCCACCGCCGAAGGGGAGGTGATCGACGTGGAGTGGAACCGCCTCGATTCCGTGGGCCTGCCGGTGCCGCCCGATACCTTCCGGGTTGAGATCACGGCAACGGATGCCGAGGGCAACGATGTGGGTGTCACCCCGCTGACCCGGTCCGAGGTGACGCGGGTGAACTTCACTGCCTACGGGCCGGAGTTGGAGCTGGATAACGGGGAATCCGTGCTGTCGAACGTGGTGCGTTCGGTTCTGTAAACCTGCGCTGTGGCGCGTGTCAGAGCCGCGCCACGTCTTGTTTGTAGAGTGACACGAACATCACGTCATCGACGCCCTTATGCTCTTTGCTGATCAGATCCCGCAGCAGCCGCGACAGGGCTTCGCTGTCGATCGCCACGCCGCGCAGCACGGCGCTTTCGGCGGCTAGGTTCATCGCCTGCAAGAGCGAATCGCGCATCCGCGTCGCATCTTCCACCCGGCGGTAGCGTTCGGCCAATTCCAGTGACCCCATCTTGAGCGCGAAATCCGCGACCACATAAGAGACGCTGTTGGTCTTCTCCACCGGGATCGTCATCTGCCCAAGACGCACCACCGTGCGGTCCTTGGCCAGTTCATAACTGTCCAGCGGCGCGTGATCATCACCCTTGGCGGATTTCTCACCTTTATCGCCATGGGCGTCTTTCTCGGGCGCATGGGCGGCGTCCTTTGCCGTCTCCTTTGCGTCATAAGCGGTCTTGTCATCACTCTTTGTCCCCGCCGCTTCGGCTGGGGCAGGGGCGAGGGCCAGACCGGCGCCATAGCCTGCACCCATGCAAAGCAAGGGGAGTGCTACGAATGCGATTGCTGCCTTTTTCATGTTCGACCTTTCCTGAGCTTTCGTCAGGTTTAACGGTCGATTGCGACGGCAATGGTCTCACTTTGTGACCAAGTCAGGAATTAATAGGGCAGGATCACATCCATCGCGTCTTCGCCGTAGCTGCGCTCTTGCGCGCGCGACAGCGTGCCTCTGCCGCCATAGGCGATGCGGGCCTCGGCGATCTTGTCGTAAGAAATGGTGTTGTCATCGCGGATGTCGGCAGGGCGCACGATCCCGGCCATGCGCAGCTCGCGCAGCTCTTGGTTAACCAATATTTCTTGGCGTCCCGCGACGACGAGCGTGCCGTTTGGCAGTTTGTCGATCACCAATGCGGCGACTTTGAGTTCGATCCGTTCATTGCGCGAAATGGCGCCCGACCCGCTGGCCTCCGAGGCCGATCCGACCTCGACGATATCGCCGCTCGGCAGATCGGCGGCGCTGATTCCGGGCAGAATTGCGGCAATTTTCGCGCCATAGCCAAAGAATGTCGGGAATCCGACCGAGCTTGCCCCCTCGCGCTCTCGGTCGGTCGAATTGCGCAGTTGCGCCCGGTCGTCGATGGAGATCACGACCGTGACGATATCGCCGATGTCATCGGCGCGCTGGTCGGAAAACAGCGGCTGGCTGCGCGCGGTAAAGAGCGAGGCTTTGGCACTGCCGCGCCGGGGCGGCTCCATCGCGACGGCGGGCATCGGCACCTGAACGCGGGCGACTTCGGGGATGGCTTGGCCATCCACCACAATTGGCGAGGGCTGCGGATCACGGTCGAAATGATCGGCGGTATCGCAGGCGGACAGGGCAAGGGCGGCGCCGAACATCAAGGCAGAGGGGCGCGCGAAAGCGGTGGTCATCGAATGATCTCCACGGTCCCTTCGCCGGTGGCGATGCCGGTGACCGTTTTGTTGCTGACAAGGTTCACGATACGGATTTCCTGCCCCTCATGTGCGTCATCAAGCGCGCGCCCGGGTGAGGAGAGGGCCAGAAGCCCGTCGCTGAAATAGATCTCCACCCTCTCGCCCCGGTTGATGACCAGCGGCTGAATGATGGACTGCGTCTGAATGGGTCGCCCCGGCGTCAGCACGCGGCGCACCTGTTTGCCGACAACCTCTTCCAGATCGGTCATCACATAGGCGCCGATCCGGCCCACGGGCAGGCGCATGACGGTCAGGTCGTCTTCCATGATGATGTCATCGGGCAGCAGGCGGGTGATGGGGACAGGGACCGGCATGGTGACAAGGGCGTAGCCCGCGATGCGCTGCACCTCGCCCGTCTCAAGCACCGCATTGGCCAGAAACTTGCCGCTGCGCGGGTCCATCCAGAACTCGGCCAGCGTCAGTACCTCTTCGGCGGGGGCGTCCTTGACCGTGATCTCGAAGGCACCCTCTTGCGGCAGGCTGTCGGCGTAGTCCACCCGCGCGCGTTCTTCGACCAACACGCCGATGGGGGCCGGCAGGGCAGGGCCCGTCAGCACCATCAAGCCGAGGAAGAGGGCGGCAAGCCGTCGCATTAGCGGATTTGGTTCGCAGCCGAGAGCATCTGGTCTGCGGTCTCGATGGATTTGGAGTTCATCTCATAGGCGCGCTGCGCCGAGATCAGATCGGTGATCTGCTGGATGACATTCACGTTGGACGCCTCAAGATAGCCCTGACGGATCATCCCCGCGCCCGGGTCGCCCGGGTTCACCACCTGCGCCTCGCCCGAAGCTTCGGTCGCCAGCAGGAAGTTGTTGCCCACCGGACGCATCCCCGGCTCGTTAACGAAGGTGGTCAGGTTGAACTGGCCCAGTTCCACCGGCACGGGATCGTTTTCGACATAGGCCATGACGACGCCCTGTTCGTTGATTTCGACCGCCGTGGTGTTCTCGGGCACGACCATGCCGGGCTCGACGCGGTAGCCCTGCATCGTCACGATCTCACCCTCGGGGGAGAGTTGGAATGACCCGTCGCGCGTATAGGCGGTGCCGCCATCGGGCAGCGTGACCGAGAAATAGCCCCGCCCGTCAATGGCGACGTTAAGCTGGTTTTCCGTGGCCACCATGCCGCCTTGGGTGTTCAGCCGCACGGTGCCGGCGGTCTGCACGCCCATGCCGATGTCGATGCCCACGGGGCGGGTCGATCCTGCCTCGGAAGTGACGGCGCCTTCGCGCTGCATGGATTGATAGATCAGATCTTGAAAGGCGGCGCGGCTGGCCTTGAACCCGGTGGTATTCGCGTTGGCGATGTTGTTCGAGATCACATCGACGTTGGTCTGCTGCGCCATCATGCCGGTCGCGGCGATGCTGAGTGCCTTCATTGTCTCGTTCCTTCCGTTCTACGGATGCCGGGTCAGACCGCCTGCGCGATCCGTTTGAGCGAGTCGCGGCGCAGGTCGTCCGCATTGCCCATCATGGTATTGGTGCGCTCATAAGCGCGCTGCACGTCGATCAGCCGCGTCATCTCACGCACCGGGTTCACGTTGCTAAGCTCCAGCGTGCCTTGGCGCACCTGCACGGCTTCGGCCACGCCCGGTTTGGCGGCCCCCTCAGGTGCGACAAGCATGCCGCCACCAAGCCGTTTGTAGCTTTGAATCTCGGGGATATCGAAGACGCCGATCCGGCCCAGCGGGCCGGTCTCACTGCCCGAAATGGTGCCATCTTCGGAAATGTTGATATCGCCCATGCCCGCAGGGGGCAGTTGGATCGGCGCGCCGCCCGCGTCGAGCACTTTGGCCCCCGACAGCAGCGTCAGATTGCCCTCAGGGTCGATCGCAAAGCTGCCATCGCGGCCAAAGGCCTGCTGCCCGTCGGCGGTTTGATAGCTGAACCACCCCTCACCATGCAGGGCCACGTCCAGCGGGTTGCCGGTCTGCGACAGCGCGCCGGGGCGGGTGTCGATGTAGGAGCCGGTATCGCTCACGAAAGCCGCCTGATCGTCGCCAAGCGCGGTGTTGTCCTGCAACAGCGCCTCGAACACCACATGTTCGCCCTTGTAGCCCGCAGTGCTGGCGTTGGCGATATTGTTGGCGGTGATGTCCAGTTGGCGCTGGAGGGAAGTCGCCAGCGACATGCTGATATGGCTGGTTTCCGTCATAACGGGCCTCAGTTTGGGCAAGGATGGCGTGACATTATGAAGATCAGTGTGAAATAAAGAATGGATCTTTACAAGAATAAAGTGCATCTATTCATATAATGAAGCATCTGCACAACATTGTTCTTGGCCTGTCTTTGCTCTTGGCTCCGCCCGCGACGGCGGATGAGGGTGCTGTCTTTGCGCCTTTGTCTTTGGCCGAGCAGGGCGGGCAGGATTTTCTAACCGCGCGCGAAGGATTGATGACGCGGCTGGCAGAAGTCTCCGCGCCGGAGGATCCTGCGCGGACCGAGGTGTTGCTGGGGCTGGCGGAATTGCACCTTGCTTGGATGATGCGCCCCGAGGTGGCGGGCTTCCTGGAAGCGCTCGACGCCGAAACCCTCACCGGCGACGCGGCGCGGCGGCACCGGACCCTGAGCCTCGCGCTCGCTCTGCTCGGCGGGGGCGCCGGTGGCGATCTGGGGCAGGCGGTGTCATGGTCCGTCGGCTGGGGGCAGGGGCAGGCCCTGCGCGCAGCGGCCTTTGCCCGGCTTGGCGCGGTGGAGGAGGCGGCCCGCTTGATGCCGCGCACCTTGGAAAGCCTCGCCGACCTGTCGCCAGCCATTCAAGCCGCCGTTTTGCCCGATCTGCTCGAAGCGGCGCTGGAGGCCGAGGATTGGGAGGTGGCGCAGGCATTGGCCGCGCAATTCCCCGACCATGCCGAGCTGCGCGATGGCCCCGCCTATCGCTACCTTCTGGCCCGCGCCTCCGAAGTGTCGGGCGATCTTTTGATGGCTTTCGAAGGCTATGTCCAAGCCGCACAGGGCCGCGATGCCTATGCGCAACGGGCGCGACTGGCCTTGGTCCGGATGGGGCGCGAGACCGAGACCCTGCCGGGACAAGACGCGCTGTCGCTATTGAAAACCGCGCGCTGGATGTGGAGCGGGGATGCCCTCGGGCGCGAAGGCGCGCGGCTTTTGGCAGAGGTCGCCGCAGAGCAGGGCGACACCGATACCGCGCTGTGGGCGCTGCATAATTTGCTGCGCACCGCCCCTGAAGAGGAGGCCGGGGGGCTACGCGTGCAGGCACGGGCGATCTACGGTGCCTTCTATGCCGCAGGGGCGGCGGGGGAGATCGACCTTGGGCCATTCCTTGAAGGGCACACCCGTGTCAGCGCCCGCTGGCGTTTCGATCCGGGTTTTGTCGGCCATGCCATGGCCGTGCCGCAACGCCTGCTGGATACCGGGATGACCGCCCTTGCCGCGCGGGAGTATCGCGCCCTGCGCGAAATGGCCCAGACCTTGGAGCGGGGCGGGGCGACTGCCCCCGATGCCAGTCTTATGGCCCGCTTGCGGCGCGGTGAGGCCCGCGCGCTTTTGGCAGGTGGGCAGGCGGATGCGGCAGTGGACCTGCTCAGCGGCTATGCCGACGATCAGGGCGCCGAGGCCGAAGCGCTTTTGGTCGAAGCCTTGGCGCAGGCGGGCCGGTCGGATGAACTCGCCGCCCTGCGCCTGCGCGCCCAAGACATGGACCTGCGCCGCAGCCGCGCCGTGGCCCTCTACGAGACCGGCAAATGGGGCGCTGCACGGCAGGCCTATCTTGAGATGTGGGAGGCGCACCCCCAGCAATTTGCCTTTGCCGATGCCACGCGCCTGACCCTTGCTGCCTATCAGGCGGGCGACAGTGCCACGGTCTCAAGGGCCGCCACGGCCTTTCCTGCGCTGGCCGACCTGCCCGGCTGGGCCGAGATCGCCACAGGGCTGGGCGCGCGCCCTGCCGAAGAGGGGCAGCTGGGGTCAGACGTGATGCGGCTGAGCATGGAGAGCGCGGACCGTATCCTAGATGCCGTGACCAAAGTGACGGACGTCAAGGAAAGTCAGTGACATAAATATCAAATACAAATTTTATTCTTGCTTTAGTCATGAAGAATCGGCTTTCTCATGTATAAGTCAAGAATAACAAGAACGAGCAGGATCAAGTCATGAGCATTACAAGCGCCCTTCAGATCGGGGTTAGCGGGTTGCAGGCCAACTCCTCCCGCGTCCAGAATATCTCTAGCAATATCGCCAACGCCAATACCGTGGGCTACCGGCGGACCTTCTCGGAATTCGTGACACAGAACACCGGGTCGACCCAGGCGGGGGTGCTGACGGATGTGCGCGCCGATATCTCGGCCAATGGCAATATCATGGGCACGGGGCGCTCGACCGACTTGGCGGTGCAGGGTGACGGCTTCTTCGTTGTCTCGCGCAACCCCAACGATCCTGTCGAATCCAACTACTACCTGACCCGCGCCGGTTCCTTCACCCCGGATCAGGACGGCAACCTGCGCAACTCGGCGGGCTATTTCCTCTCGGGCTTTCCGACGGATGCCAGTGGCGCCACGGGCAGCGTCAGCAGCACCAGTTACAACGACCTCAGCACCGTCAATGTGGCGAGCTATCAGGTGCAGGGGACGCCCAGCACCCGCGTTGGCGTTTCGGGCAATGTCCCCGCGCAGGAGACCGGCGCTGGCACCACCGGCACGGCCTTTGAATCCACCCTGCGCTATGTGAACCAATTGGGCGGCAGCGATGCGCTGAACCTGTCTTGGACACCGGGGGCCACGGCCAACGAATGGACTGTCAGCATCAGCGATGAAGCGGGCAACAGCTACGGTGATGCGACGGTGAATTTCACCGACAGCGGCGTCAACGCGGGCAGCCCGGCGAGCTACACGCCCGGCAGCCTGCCGATTGATCCCGCGACCGGTGTGGTGACCCTGCAAATCAACAACGGCGGCACCCCACAACCGCTTGAGATCGACTTCGGCGCGCCCGGCACCTTTGAGGGGATGACCCAATTCTCGGGCGACTACACACCCCCGGCCTTTTCGGATGACGGCACCGAGACCGGCAGCCTCGAGCGGGCCGAGATGAGCGACAGCGGCATCCTTTACGGCGTCTTCGACAACGGCCAGCGCCGCGCGCTGTTCCAAGTGCCGCTTGCCAATGTCGCCAACCCTGACCAGATGCGCTCGGTCGACGGCAACGCCTATGTCGCGACCCGCGATTCCGGTGCGGTGAGCATCGGCAACCCGATTTTGAACGGTCTCGGCAGCATCAACAGCGGGGCGCTCGAAAGCTCCAATGTGGATATCGCGGAAGAGCTGACCGACCTGATCCAGACGCAGCGGGCCTATTCCTCAAGCGCCAAGATCATCACCACCAGCGATGAGATGCTGAGTGAAACGCTAAGCATCAAGCGCTAACCCGGTGCATGAATGAGCATCTCATCTGCCTTTAGCATTGCCCGCAGCGGGCTGAGCACGACAGAGGGTCGCGCCAACCTTGTTGCGGGCAATATCGCCAATGCGCAAACCGAAGGCTACGTCCGGCGCGAGGCCGCACAGGTCACGACCAACGGACAAAGTGGCACGGTGGAGCTGCGCATCGCGCGGCAGGTGGATGAACGCTTTGCAGGCATGTCGCGGAATGCTTCGGCTGAATTGGGCCGCGCCTCTGCCACCAGTGAGATACTCGGCAGCTATCTGATCACTCTGGGTGAGCCGGGCGATGAAGTCTCCCCCGCTGCTCGTCTGGCGGAGTTTCAGGCGGGGCTCGACCTTCTGGCCAACAACCCCTCCGACCCCGCCGCGCAGAACGACCTTTTGTCGCGCAGCGAGACCTTGGTGCACAGCATCAACGAGGCCGCCATCGGGCTTGAGGCCAGCCGCGCGCAGGCTGGTGACAGTCTTGTGGCGAGCGTGGCCGAGGTGAACGCGGCGCTCTCGGATATCGCCGCGTTGAACGAACGTCTGGCTCTTGCCGGGACCGATCCCACCGGCACCAGCGGGCTGATGGATGAGATGAACCGCCGCCTTGATGCTTTGGGCAGTCAGATGGATTTCCAAAGCCGTTGGGAAGCGGATGGAACGCTGACGCTGCACACCACCGGCGGCACGGAATTGGTCCATGGCGAAACCGCCGTGCCGCTCAGCGCTAATCCCGAGACGGGGCGGCTGATGGCCGGGGACATCGACATCACGCCAAACAGTGCCACCGCGCGCGGGTCCGACAGTGGCCGCCTTGCGGGGCTGAGCGGGCTGATCGCCAATGACCTGCCGCAGATGAAGCTGCAACTGGATGAACTCGCCCGCGGGCTGGTGCAGAGTTTCGAGGCCGCAGATGCCTCCGTCGGGGCCGGGCAGCCGGGGCTTTTCACTGATGCAGGCGGGGCTTTCGATCCGGCGCAGTTGGACGGGCTGGCCGGGCGGCTTGCACTCAATGACAGCGTCCAGCCCGACAAGGGCGGTGCGCTTTGGCGGCTGCGCGACGGTGCCGGTGCCACATTCCCCGGAGAGCCGGGCGACACCACGCAGTTGAATGCCTTCGTCGATGTGCTTGAGACGGGCATGGCCTTTGACGCGGCCACCGGTCTCAGCACCAACGCGCGTCTGGGGGATTACGCCGCCGATCTGGTCAGTCAGCAAAATGTGCTGCGGGTCGGGGCAGATGGGCAGGCCGAGACGGCGCGCGTGCGGCTCATCACCTTCGAGGACAACCGCAGCAGCATCGAGGGCGTGAACGTCGATACCGAATTGCAAAAGCTTCTGGAAATCGAACAGGCCTATGGCGCGAATTCGCAGGTGCTTACCAGCCTGAGCGATATGCTCGATACCCTTCTGGCCAGCGTGTGAGGATAGGATGACCGAGATTTCCCGCACCGTCTCCACCGCCTTGCAAAGCCTGCGCCAGCGCGAACAGACCAGCCGCCTCGCCGCCGAGATCTCGGACGTGTCGAAAGAGGTGACGACCGGGCTGAAGGCCAACCCCTATGACGATCTGGGCCACCGCTCTGCCGATGCCATCGCCATTCGCATGCAGATCACCCGCAACGATGGTTTCCTGACCTCCAATGCGCTTTTGGACCGCCGTTTCCTCGCCGTGGAAACATCGCTCGGGGCCATGCGTGACGTGGGCCAAGAGGTGCTTGAGCAAGCCTTCACCACCGACAACGCGGGCGGGCTTTCGGCGACCTATCTGTCGCAGGCCGCGCGCACGGCGCTTGACCAAGTGTTGGAACGTGCGGCGGTCAGCGACAGTTCCGGTTTCCTGATGTCGGGCACCCGCAGTGACACCAACCCGCTGCAAGCGTGGGATGAGATCAACCCGCGCACCGGCGAATCCCCGGCGATTGCGGTCGATCACATGATCGGCGGCCCTCTGACCGATGTGGCGGATGTGCAGCGCGCCATCGATGATCTCAAGGCGGGCTTTGGCGACAGTTCGGTGTTCTTCAACCACAATTTCGAGAACACCTTTTACAACGGCGCGCCGTCGGGCAATCCGCCGCTGACCTCGCGCACCTCAGAGACGCAAACCCTCACCCAAACCGCCCAAGCCAATGATCCGGCAATCCGCGATCTGGTCCGCGGTCTGGCGATGCTGAGCGCGGTAAACCCCAGCGACATCCCCGATGAGGCCGCCCGCGATGCTTGGCTGAGCGAGGCGCGCAGCGCCATCGGGGCGGGGCTTGAAGGGCTGACCGATCTGGAAACCCAGACCGGTCTGAAACGCGCACAGCTCGCCGATACGATCGCGGCGCAAGAAAGCCGGGCGCTGTTTCTGGATGCAGAGGTGATGAACCTTGAAGGGGTCGACCAATATGACGCGGCCACCCGTCTGACCCAATTGCAGAACCAACTCGACTCCAGCTTTGCCATCACCGCGCGGCTCTCGCGCCTGTCCTTCCTGAACTACCTCTAACCGGAACCGCCCCATGAACGCCTTGTTTAAACTCTTGCTGATCGGCCTCACCTTCGCGCTTGCCGCGCCGGCGGCAGCACAGGTGCGGATCAAGGATATCGTCACCGTCGAAGGCGTGCGGTCAAACCAATTGGTCGGCTACGGGCTGGTCGTGGGGCTGAACGGCACGGGCGACAGCCTGCGCAACGCGCCTTTCACCGAACGCGCCATCGAAGGCATGTTAGAGCGGCTCGGCATCGGCAACCTGACCGAAGACCAGATGCGCACGGCCAATACCGCCGCCGTCATGGTCACCGCCTCCCTGCCGCCCTTCGCGCGGGCCGGTAGCACCATCGACGTGGTGGTCTCTTCGCTGGGTGATGCGTCTTCGCTGCGCGGCGGTACGCTGATCGTCACCCCGCTGACCGCGGCCGATGGTGAGATCTACGCCGTGGCCCAAGGCCCGATTGCCGTCGCCGGTTTCGCGGCACAGGGGCTGAACGCCTCCATCGTCGAAGGCGTGCCGACAGGCGCGCGGATCGACAATGGCGCCATCGTCGAACGTGAGGTCGATTTCGACTTTAGCGAGATGAACAGCATCAAACTGGCCCTGCGCAACGCCGATTTCGTCACTGCACAGCGGGTCGAAGCCGCGATCAACCAAGCCATGGGCCCGGTTGCCAAGGCCATCGATTCGCGCACCATCACCGTATCGGCCTACGGCAAGGGATCGCTGATGGAGACGATGGCCCTGATCGAGCCGCTGCAAGTCCAGCCCGATCAGGTCGCCAAAGTGGTGATCGACGCGCGTTCCGGCACCATCGTCATCGGGGCCAATGTTCGCATCGACCGTGTCGCGGTCAGCCAAGGCGGTCTGACCGTCACCGTCCGCGATGATTTTAACGTGAGCCAACCCGAATCGCTGTCGATTGGCGGGACCACCGTCGTGGTGCCGAATTCTTCGGTCGGCGTCGAAGAGAAAGACGCGAAATTCGCCGTCATCGACGGGTCGGTCAGCCTGCAACGTCTGGTCGACGGGCTGAACGCCATCGGCGTCGGCGCGACCGAGACGATTTCAATCCTTCAAGCCATCAAGGCGGCGGGCGCTCTGCATGCCGACCTTGAGATCATCTAGGGGCAGGTCATGGAATTCGCATCTTTCCCAATTCCCGCGCCGACCCCGGCGGCCAAACCGGCAGCACCGCAGGCCGATGCCGTCACTGCCGAAAAGGCGCAGGAGTTCGAGGCGATGTTCCTCGGGCAAATGGTCGATGAAATGCTCTCGACCGTGGACATCGGCAGCTTCGGCGGGGGGCATGCCGAAGAGACTTGGCGCAGCTTTCTGTCCAACGCGATTGGCGAAAGCATCGCCGAGCAGAACAGCACCGGAATCGCCCGCACAATTGAAACCGCCATGCAGCGCTATCAAACGGGGGCCAACCGATGAGCGATCCGCGCAAAGCACTCGCCGCCGTTGACGCATTGGGCAATCTGCTGCGCCGCGAAATCGCCGCAGTCGAGGGCGGGGGGTTCAACCAGCTGGTCGAATTTGCCAGCGAAAAAGCCCGACTCACCGCCGTGCTGGAAGAGCAACTGAGCCACGACCCCGAGGCGGTCAGCAAAGATAAATTGCGCGATCTGAAAGATCTGATTGCGCGCGATCATCACCACCTGCAATTGGCCCGCCAAGCCACGTCAGAGATGATCTCACAGGTTTCCCAAATCCGGGAAAAGCACAGCATTGCAGGCATTTACGGCCGAAGCGGTGCAAAACGTGACAACCGCGCAACACTGATGACAACCGTGGACAAAAGTTTCTGAATTGCCTCAATGTTGCCAGTTTTTCGCGTAAAAACGTAATCAAGCGGGTTCGCCCCGCAGTTGTCAGAAAGACGACATAACGAACTAGAATAGTCTGGAATAAGAATATGTCTTCGATCAATACAAACAACTCCGCAATGAATGCTCTCGCGACTCTGCGGAGTGTCAACTCGAACCTTAACCAAACGCAAGACCGCATTTCGACTGGCTTGAAGGTCAGCTCGGCAAAAGACAATGCATCCTATTTCGCGATTTCCGAAGGGATGAAAGGCGACAGCGGGATGACAAAAGCGGTCAACGAGGGGCTAACTCTCACAAAGAACTCCATCGCCACTGCCCGAGTAGGGGCCGATTCGTTCAAAGATCTCGCAGCACAATTTGCTGAGAAAGTTCTTACTGCAAAGAACAACAGCACAGGTCTGAGTGAAATCGAAACTGACCTAAAGGCTCTTGTTGCTTCGATGGAGACAACGATTACCCAGTCAACATTTGCCGGTGATGACTTGGTAAACGCGGCTGGAACTGCAAAACAATATAACGACGGTACAAATGACGTTGATGTTGTCGTTAAAATGACTGCTGCAGGTGAACTGCAGTATGAAGATCCCGCTGCAGCAGGTACCGCAGTTACACCCACTATCGAAACTACTGAAACTCGGTCCGTGACCACAGGGATTACGCGAACCGGTGGGAGCATCGGCACTACGTCTCTCGATGTGCAAACAGTCGATCTTTATGATATGATGAGCAAGTTCAAAGCCATCGCAGAGAACTTCGAAACGAATGCAAGCGCCGCATTTGCATATACTGAAGCGGGTGGGGATGCGAACGCCTTCGATGAAGGTATAGATACTGTAACCGCAGGCGGGGAGTATTTTCTGAATGGGGCATTGAAAGAAGCTGACGCGCTTGCCAGCTCCGCGATCGATGCTTCGACCAGCCTCGGTATCGCTGAAAAATCCATCGAGAACCAGCAAGAGTTCCTGACCAAGCTCTCCGACAACCTCGACTCCGGCGTTGGCGCGATGGTTGACGCCAACATGGAAGAAGAAGCCGCCCGTCTTCAGGCGCTTCAGGTTCAGCAGCAGCTGGCATCGCAGTCTCTGTCGATTGCCAACCAGGCGCCGCAGAACATCCTGAGCCTGTTCCGTTAAGGATTAGGGTTTTCGGGGCCGGAGCCTGGCGCTCTGGCCCCGATCCAACCGCCTCAGAATTTGCGGTTGGCAGGCAGCAAACGATAAAAACAAGGAAGAATTCCTATGGGGCTGGCAGCATACAAACGAACAATTCGCGAAAGCGAAACCCCGCGGCAGATCGAGCGCCGCATCCTGAGCCGCGTTACACATGACCTTGCCGAAAAGGGCCAAGGCTTCGATGCGACAGACGATAAGAGCGAACGGTTGAACATCCTCGCCTCCGGTCTGCGCGACGCGATCTACGAAAATCAACGGTTCTGGTCGGCCCTGCGCTTTGACCTGTCCGAGCCGGAAAACAAGATGCCCGACGGGTTGAAAGCCTCGCTCATTTCCATCGCGCTTTGGGTGGACCGTCATAGCACCGCGCTGATGGCCGGCGAAGGCCGCTTGGCGGGTCTCGTCGAGATCAACGGCAATATTGCCGCCGGTTTGGCCGGGCAGGCCGCGCCGCAGATGCAGGAGGTGTAAGATGCTGAAACTCACCCTCCGCCCCCGCGAACGCGTTGTTGTAAACGGCTGCGTCATCCGCAACGGCGACCGTCGCCAAGCGCTGACGGTCGAGAACCGCGCCGACATCGTGCGCGAGTCCGATCTGTTGAAGCCGGATGCGGAATCCACGCCTGTTTCCAAGGTCTATTTCTTGGTACAAACCGCGCTGATCCGTCCCGATACACGCGATCAAATACTGCCGATGATCCAGCAGGGCTTGGCCGATCTGGCCTGTTGCTTTGGCGCCGAGATGCGCAGCCGGATCATGGAAGCGGCGAATTTCGTCTCCATGGCCGATTTCTACAAGGCTATGAGCGAACTGCGCGCGGTCCTGAAATACGAGACCGAACTCATGCAGCTGCGCCCGGTGCCGCCCGCCTCTAGCCATGAGGCCGCGCACGCATGATTTCGCTGGGCGGCA
Source organism: Sulfitobacter sp. 1A13679 (assembly GCF_043557115.1). Lineage (NCBI taxonomy): Bacteria > Pseudomonadati > Pseudomonadota > Alphaproteobacteria > Rhodobacterales > Roseobacteraceae > Sulfitobacter > Sulfitobacter sp. 1A13679. Next base: position 67,511 of record NZ_JBIFFO010000013.1, on the reverse strand, counting down.
TGGGCACGCAGGTGGCGGTCAAACTGTTTGACGCAACGCGCGACAAACAGCTCGACCTTGCCGCCAGCAACGCCCTGAACGCCCGGCAGATCGAAGCCTTTGAAGAGCGTATCGGCAGCATCTCTTCCCCGGAGGAACTGATTGCCGATACGGAAGTCTATACTTTCGTCATGCGGGCCTTCGACCTTGAAGATCAGATCTTTGGCAAGGCGATGATCCGCAAGACGTTAGAGAGCGATATCACCGACAGTTCCGCGCTGGTGAACCGCCTCAGCGACCCCAAGATTCGCGAGATGTATCTCACTTTGGGCTTCACGCCCGGAGGGGGAAGCAGTGCGAACCTTGATAAGGTCGATTGGCAGGCCGAGATGATCGACCGTTTCAAGGAACGTTTCGTGCTGAACGAGGCCGGAGAGGACAACGAAGGCGCGCGCATCGCCTTGGAGTTCAAAGCTAAGGCGGCTGAGATCGACTCTTGGCTCGACGTGCTGAAGGACGAAGACCTCGGCAAATTCATGCGCCGCGCGCTTGGTGTGCCGGATGAGGCGATTCAGGTCGATCTCGACCGTCAGATCGCGCTCTTTGAGCAGAAGTTCGACATCGAAAAGCTGCAAGACCCGGCGGAGGTCGACAAGCTCGTCTCGCGGTTCTCGGCGATTTACGATGCGGTCGAAGGTGTCTCTTCGTCGTCGAGCACGGTGCTTTCGCTGATGCAGGGGGCTGTCTCGATCGGGCAGGGCGGCAGCTTTACGGCCGCGACCATTGACATCCCCACGATCACCGGCGGCTATAGCGCGTCGAGCGTCTACCGCTGACCCCCATTATTCGATGAATTCGTCGTCATCGGCTGCCGAGGGCAGTTCGATCACGCCTTGATCGGCAAGGCTTTTGGCATATTCCACCATGGCGGCCTGTGCCGCGCGCACGTCGCGGCCCCGGACCGGGCCGGTGGCGGCCATCTCGTCCATCAGCATTTGGCGCGAGCGTTGCGGCAGGCATTCCATCAGGTGGTCGCGCTGCTCTTTCTTGGCCCCGCGCATCGCCATCGGCAGGGTCGCCCCATCGAGCCCGCGCATGACCTGCGCCAAGTCCTGCATCGGCAGTTTGAACAGGTCGTCAAAGACGAACATGCGCTGTTTGATGGCTTGGAAAGCGTCCGGAATACGCGCGTCCAGCGCGCCGGAAAGCTCCTCAAAGGCCTGCACATCCAACTGGTTGAACAGATCCGCCATGCGCTGATGCGTCTCGACCGAATTGGTGTGCATCGCATTCGACAGGATATCTTGTTTCAACGTCTCTTCGATCTGCTGCATCATATGCAGTGGCACGGCCTCCATCGCGATCATGCGCTCGGCGATGTCTTGCATCCGCTCAGGGCCCAGCAGCGGCAGCACCTTGGCGGCCACGCCGGTATCGACGTTGTTGAGGATCGCCGCGGCGGTTTGGTCATGCTCGCCCTTAAGGTAATTGGCGATCACGGTCTCATCCAGCGCGCCAAAGCCGCGCCACATGGCGCTTTCGCGCTCGCTGTTCTTGAGGCCTTCCATGATGCTGGTCACCTGCTCTTCGGGCATGAATTTGCGCAACATGGATTCCGCCGTCGACAGCGACCCCACGACCGATCCGGTGCCGCTGACGACCTTTTGGGTGAACTCTTTGAGCACATGTTCCACCACCTCCGCCGGGATCGGGCCGAGGCGGCTCATGGCGCTGGTGATACGCTCGATCTCGGCGGTGCCGAGCTTTTGCATGAGTTCCGATCCGGTCTGCTCGCCGAGGCAGAGAAAGGTGATGGCGGCTTTGGTCGGACCGTTCAGATCCTCCACCGTGATGGGCTTTCTGCGGGATTTGGAAAGGGCATTGGTCGACATGGAGAGATCCTTTCAGTGCAGGTCAGCCACCGGCAAGCGGCACATAGCTTTCAATCAGCGATCCCGCCAGCATGTACCAACCGTCGATCAGCACGAAGAAGATCACCTTGAACGGCAAGGAGATCAGCACCGGGGGCAGCATCATCATCCCCGCGCTCATCAAGACCGAGGCGACGATGAGGTCGATGGCGACGAAGGGCAGGTAGATCAGAAAACCGATGGTAAAGGCGCGGCGCAGTTCCGAGATCATGAAGGCGGGCACCAGATGGCGGAAGGTGGCCTCTTCCGCCGAGGCGGGCAGGGGGCTTTCTTCGGCCTCTTCATCCGCGGGCGCGATGCGCAGGAACAGGGCGTAGTCTTCGGGCCGCGTGTTGACGTACATGAAGGTCTTAAAGGGCGCGGCGATCCGCTCCAGCGCCTGCTCTTCGGCGATGGCGTTTTCCAACAGCGGTTCCACCCCGGCCTCATAGGCGTCCTCAAACACCGGCTGCATGACGAAGAAGGTCATGAATAGCGCCAGCGAGGTCAGCACGATATTGGGCGGTGTCTGGTTCAGGCCAAGGGCCGAGCGCAGCATCGACAGGACGATGACAAAGCGGGTGAAGCTGGTCATCACCACCAAAAGCCCAGGCGCGATGCTGAGCACGGTGATCAGCGCGATAAACTGGACGATCCGGCCCGAAAGATTGGCGTTTTCGTCACTGCCGGGCGCGGTATCGCCGATCACATCCGACAGGGTGCTGAGAAACCCGCCGTCTTGGGCCACGGCCATGCCGCCGCTGGCGAGAAGCACCAGCAGGGCAAGGCCCATCCGGCCCGACGCATGGCTGCGCAGAGAGGGGCGGTCAGTCAGGGACATAGTCCTTGACGATCTGGGTCAGGGACACGCCCAGCCGGTCTTCACCGACCTTTACGAGATCACCGCGCGCCACCAGACGGTCAGAGACCATAAGGTCGACCGGTGCACCGATCTTGCGGTTCAACTCCACGATGGAGCCACGGGTGAGTTCCAGCAGGCGCGAGATCGGCATACGGGCTTGGCCCAGCACGATCTGCACGTCGAGGCCGACGTTCAGCATCGCGTTGATGCCCGCGCCGCCTGCATCGGGGCGGGGGGCCAGCGCGTTGCGCGAATCTTCGGTGTCGAGCTGCGGGAAGACGCCCGCATCATCGCCGCCCGCGCTGGCGGCGTTGCCAAAGGCATCGGCGCGCGGCTGCTCTGGCGTGGCGTCAGGCGCTTTGCCGTCTGTGGCGTTGTTGTCGTCTTGGGGGGATTGCAGGTCAGGCTTGTCCATTTCCGTCCTTCTCCTTTTGTGCTTTCAGCGCCCGCGCATGGGTGTCGCGCAATTCGGCGAGCAGGCGGTCGCAAATCTTTTTGAACCCGTAATCAAGGCTGCCGTGGTCCCATTCCATCCGCGCATCGCCATCGGGCAGGTCGGCATCGGCCCGCAGGTCCAAGACGCCATCGCATTTGTAATAGACCGCGCGTTGGCGCAGGTCGGGGCCGATCTGGTCCAGCGTGGCGGGCGACAGGCGCACTTTGATATGGCTCGACCCGATGGCCATTTTCAGCGATTGGGTCACGGTCTTTTTCACCCGCGCGGTCGAGAGCCGTTCGATCACCTCGGGCAGGACGATCTCGCAGGTTTGTAGGGTAAAGCCCACGATCTGCGCCATCAGCGCTTCTTGATGGGCCTGCATCGCCTGTGCCAGCCGCGCCAGTTCCTGAGCGAGCTTTTCGGCCATGGCGGCATGTTCGGCCTGCATGGTCTGATGCATCTCGGCGCGGCCCGCATCGGCCCCGGCCAGATAGCCTTCGATATGGCCCTGCTTATGGGCCTTCTTGATCTTTGCTTCGATCTCTTCGGGGGTGGGCAGCGCCGGGTCTTGCGGCTTGCTCTTGCCGTCCTCGTCGAAGTTCTGAAGCTTGAGGCTCGTGATCACAGATCATCCCCTTCCGACAGCCATTCGCCCAGAACGCGCAGCGCGTCATCGGTGTTGTCCTCGGCCAGTTCGGCCACGGCGCGCAATTGGCTGTGCTGAACCGCCCCCTCGACCGAGGCGAGATGCACCATGTCGCGGGGCATTTCATCCATCGGGCCAAGCACCGCACCGGTCTGTGCCCCCGCCGGGGTGGGCAGGCGGTTTTGCGGCGTCTCTTTCTGGGTGCCGCCGGTCAGCGCCTTGGGCGCGTTGTCTTCCTCGGGGCCGTCGAGCAGCGCCGCGTCGGCCCCGGCACCAGCCAGCGCAGGCTGGGGCAGGGTGGCATCCAGCACCATGCGCAGGGGGCGCGCGCCCAGCACCATGATGATCGCCACCAGCGCCAAGGCGAAGAGCGAGCGCAGGATGGTCATGGCGTTATCGGCCAGCACCGCGCCCAAGCCACGGCTGGCGGGGTTGCTGAACTCGGAATCGAAATCGAGGAATTGCAGACTGTCGACCTGCACCTGATCGCCTCGGGCCTGATCAAAGCCGATGGCGGTGCTGACCAATTGCGTCAGGCGCGCCATCTCCTCGGGGCTGCGTTCGATATAGCCTTCGGAGCCATCGGGCAGGGTGCCGTAGCTGCCGTTGACCAGCACCGCGACCGAGATACGCTCGATATCGCCCGGCTCGCGCACCAATTCGCTCTGAACCGAGCCGATCTCGTAGTTGATGATCTCGTCGTTTTCCGAGCGGGTGGACTGGCCTGCGGCCCCGCCTGCATCGTCGCGCAGCTCATCGGGGATGTTGTTGGCCACATCCACCGTGGCCGCCGCCGGGTCGGTCTCGTTCGAGTTGCGCACACGGGTCTCGATCGACCGGGCGACCTGCTGGGCGGGATCGAAGCTGCGCGAGACGCGGACTTCGCGTTCGGTCGTCAGATCGACGCTGACCCGCACGCGGGCATTGCCCGGCCCAACCCGGGCGTTGAGGATCGATTCAACCTTTTGCGCCAATTGCTCTTCGATCATGCTGCGCTGCCCCTGCAGCGAAAAGTCGGAGCTGCCGCCCTCATCCTTGGCCAGGATCGTCTCGCCGGAGGCCGACAGGACGGTCACGTTCTGCGCTTCCAAATCCGCCACGGCGGAGGCCACCAGCGCTTGGATCGCCTGCGCCTGACGGCGGGTCATGCTGGTATTGGCCTGCGAGCGCACGATGACCGAGCCACTGGCCTCGGCCCGGCTGCGCGAAAAGGCGGCACGTTCGGGCAGCACCAGATGCACCCGCGCGGCCTTGATGCCGCTGATCGTCTGGATCGACCGGGCCAGTTCACCTTCCAGCGCGCGCAGGCGGTTCACTTTCTGCATGAAGGAGTTCATCCCCATGCCGGACATATTGTCGAAAATCTCCCAACCCGGAACGCCTTCGCCGGGCAGCCCCGCATCGGCCAGCGCCATGCGGGCGCGGGCGATGTCTGTCTCGGCGACCGCGATGGTATCGCCGTTGCGCGACAGATCGACCGTCAGCCCCGCCTGTTCCAGCGTCTGCATCATTTGCGAGGCCGTGCCGGGGCTTAACTGGCTGTAGACCGGGACATAGGTGGGGGCGAGGATGGTTCGCGCGCCGATGAAGATGGCCGCGGTGATCGCCAGACCGATGCCACCGAGAAGAGCCAGCCGCTTTGGACCCAAATCCTTAAGGTTTTCAACGATCTGATTCACGGCCCCTCACTCGGTTGTATGGCCCGAGCATTCTCCACTCGGCCCTCACTATGCAAGCATATATCGATTTATACTTGGCCGATCCAAAAAATAAACAGGTTTCTGTTGCAATAAAGCTTGTTTAAAGATGTATTTGTTCTTGCATGTGGCGCTTCGCGCGGGATCCGATTAAGAGTGAAAGAATGAAAAAGCCTCTTGCTATCCTTGCTATCGTCTTGCTCTGCCTCCTCGCTGGCGTGGGTGGGGTGACGCTGGCCATCGGTCCTTCGGGCCTGATGAAAATGGCAGGGTTTGGGGGTGATGAGAGGGCGGAGGATACGGTCGAGACCGCCGAGGACTCTCATGGCAAAGACGCAGTTGGCGACGGCCACGGCGCAAAGTCCAAGACCGAAGTGAAAATGCCGGTCATGCCTTTTCCTGAGATCATCGTGAACGTCACCGACACCGGCCCGCAGGGCGGGCAGACCAGCCGCTTTCTCAAGCTTAACATGCTGATGGTCTATGACGAAACTGCCGAGGGCGCGGACCGTTTGATCGCGCGCGAGATTTACCTGCGCGACAGTTTCCAAGATTTCCTGCGCCAGCTGCATGTCAGCGATCTGTCGGGCAGCTATGGGCTGGCGATGCTAAAGACCGAACTGCTGCGCCGGGCGCGGGCGGTGGGGCACACCGACGCGCCGCATGAAATCCTGATTGCCGATATGGTGGTGCAATGACGATAGCGGCCTCCCCCGATGCGCTGAGCCTCGAAGAGACGATGATCCGTCAGGCGCGGGAAAGCTTCCAGCGCCTGCCCACGCTTGAGATCATCATCGACCGTCTGCTGCTGGCGCTGGTGCCCGACCTCAAATCCTATTGCACCGTCGCCCCCGAGATCGAGCTGAGTTCGCTTGAATACATGCCCTATGAGGACGCGATGGAGAGCATCCAGTCGCCCTCGCTCATCGCCATTGCCAATGCGGAAAGCTGGGGCAGCCAGATCGCCTGTGTGGTCGAGCCTGACCTGCTGTTCTCGGTGCTTGAAATCATGCTGGGAGGCCGGCGCGCCACCAGCCAGCAGTGGAAACCCCGCGGCTTGACCGCGATTGAGCAGAAGCTGGGCCGCAGGCTGGCGGAACTATCGCTCAAAGGTTTGGCGCATTGCCTGCAGGATGTCAGCCCGGTGCAATTCGACATTCAATCGCTCGAATCCAACCCCCGGTCGGTCATGCTGGCCGCGCCGCGCACGGCGACGGTGCTGGTCCGCTTGCATATGCAATTCGAAGACCGCAGCGGCCATATGGCGCTGGTCTTGCCCTATGGCACGCTGGATGAGGTCAGCGCCCAGCTTGCGCAGCCCTTCCTTGGCGGGCGCTCGCCCACCGACAGCAACGCGCGCAAGGATATGAACAGCCAGATCTCCAGCACCACGGTCACCATTACCGGCGTGCTGCAGCAGGTGACGATCCCGCTGCATGAGGTGCTGGAATGGAAGCCCGGTCAGGTGATCGATCTGGGCATGACCGTCGATACCCCCGTGGTTGGCATGGTGAACGCCCAGCCGATGTTCCAAGCGGCCTTCGGCCAGCGCAGCAATGGCGCCTTGGCGCTGCGGGTGATCCAATCCCTGCTCCCTAAGGAAAATCAGGAGGACAGCGACGATGATGCCGGCCTTGATTGATATCATCATTATCGTGCTGTTGGTCGGCACGCTGGTCTATGCCTTTATCCTTGATCGCCGCGTCCGCGCCCTGATGGCGACCCTGAAAGAGATGGAGCCGATGGTCGGGGCCTTTTCCAATGCGGTCGATCAATCGGCCAAATCGGTCGAAGACCTGCGCGACCTCAGCACAAAGGTGCAACGCCCCGAGCCGCCGGTGCAGCGCGAGGCGACGCCGCCCCGCCAAGCCGCGCCCGAACCCGCCCCGGCGGGGCAAAGCCCGGCCCAGATGCGCGCCGCACGTCTCAAGGGCCGCGCGCAGGTCCGGGGCCAAGCGGCGGTGCAGGGCAAATCCGAACTGGTCCGCACCTTTTTCGACATCACGAAGGAGCGTAAGGAATGAGCCGTATCTCCCTGCCCAAGATTGCGCTTTTTGGCCTTGGCGTGGCTGGCGTGCTCAAACTCACGGTTGAGTTCATGCCGATGATGGCTATCGCCGAAACCCCCGATGACACGCCCCCGGTCCCTGTCGAGCTTGCCGCCGCCCCCGCGCCACCCAGCTATGACGCCAGCGCCCCGGGCGAGAGCGGCATGTGCGAGCCAAGCCATCTGATCGCCGAAGCCATCGCCGAAGAGCGTGCGCTGCTGAAAGAGCAGCGCGACACGATTGCCGACCGTGAAGCCAAGCTTGCGCTGGCCGAACAGAGCCTCAAGGCCGAACAGACCCGCCTCGCCAGCCTGCGCGACGAGATCGGCGCGCAGCTCAAGGTGATCGAAGAGGCGAACAATCAGGACATGACCAAACTGGTCGAACTCTACCGCAACATGAAGCCGCAGGTGGCGGCGGGCATCATGGATGAGATCGACGTGGAGACCGCCGTGCAGGTCATCGGTGCCATGCCCGAACGGGACGCGGCGCAGATCATGGGCTCGTTCAGCCTTGTCCGGGCGCGGTTGATCACGAAAATCCTGCTGGAGCGCTCCAAACTCCCCGCCGACCGCAACCTCGAAGGGCTGCGCCTGCGCTGAGCGCGCATCACTCCTCGCGGATTGACGACCCGGCAGGGGGCTTGCGGCGCACATTGCGGCGCAGGTCCATGACAAAGCCGATGATCTCGGCCACCGCCTGCCAATGCTCCATCGGGATGCGGTCGTCCACCTCCACCGCCGCGTGAAGCGCGCGGGCCAGCGGGCGGTTCTCGATCATCGGAATGTCGTGTTCCTTGGCCAACTCGCGGATACGGTGGGCCATGACATCGGCCCCTTTGGCCACGCAGACCGGCACGTCATCGACGCCCTGTTCATATTTCAGCGCCACGGCGTAATGGGTCGGGTTGGTCAGGATCACGCTGGCATTGGGGATGGCCTGCGCGATGCGCTGACGGGCGCGGGCGCGGCGCAATTCGGCACGGCGGCCCTTGATCTGCGGATCACCCTCACTGTCTTTATGCTCGTCGCGGATTTCCTTGAGGCTCATCATCTGCTTCTTTTTCCACTGGGCGCGCTTCCAGATGATGTCGGCGATGGCGATGGGCACCAGCAGCACGGTGGTGACCAGAAAAATCCAGCGCACCTTTTGCAGGGTCGCTTGCAGCAGCGTCTCGGGGATGAAAGCCTGCGTCTGGCCCAGTGACTGCGCGATGTCGCGCACGGCCCAGACGGTGATGAAACCGATCACCAGCACCTTGGCCGTATTCTTGGCAAACTCCACGAAAGCTTCGGCCGAGAACAGCCGCTTGAACCCCGACAGCGGGTTCAGCTTGGAAAATTTCGGTTTGATCCGCTCCGCCGAGACGACGGTCTCGCCTTGGATTAACACGCCGAAGAGGGCTGCCAGCACCATGATCCCCACCACCGGCATCATCGCCAGCCCCAGCGTAAAGCCAAGCGATTTCAACACTTGGCCCGCTTCGGCCACGCCGGTGCCGCCGGTGCCAATGGCGGTGACACCCGCCCCCAAAAGGGGGCTTTGCAGCGCCGCCACGATACCGTCGATCGAGGCGGGCAGCACGAAGATCAGGATCATCAGCAGGGCAAAGACCAGCATCGCGGTGCCGGTCTCACGCGATTGCGGCACGTCGCCTTTCTTGCGCGCGTCGCGGAGCTTTTTCTCCGTCGGCTCTTCGGTCTTACTGCTCTTGTCCTCTTCCGACATGGGCTAGAATCCGTAGGTGGTGAGCCAATTCGCGAAAGGCTCAAGAAACCCGCGCATCATGGTCGGAACCGCCAGCACCATCAAGGCCAGCCCGGCGGCGATCAGCAGGGGCTGGGCGATAAAGAAGACCTGAAGGCTCGCCATCATGCGGTTGGCCAGACCCATGCCGACGTTCAGCACCAGACCGGCGACATAGAAGGGGGCTGCGATGGACAGGCCAAGGTAGAGGCTCACCTGCGTTGCCCGCGCGAATTGGTCGGTCAGATCGGCCAGCATGAAGGTGCCGGGCACGAAGACCTGATAGGACATCAGCAGCGATTCAATGATGAGGTGGTGCAGGTCGGTGATGAAGATCAGCGCCGTGGCCCCGATCAACAGCATCGCCGCCATAGAGGTCGCCCCCTCGAAGGCACCGATGTTCGGGGCCAAAGCGTTGGCCAGCCCCGACATCAGTGCCATCTGATAGCCCGCGAATTGCAGCGCCGAAAGCAGCGTGCGCGCCACCAGCCCAATCCAAAGCCCCACGGTGATCTCAGAGCCAAAGATCAGCAGCAGCGCGGCGGGGCGATCCTCGGCCACCGGGCCGAGGCCGGTCACGGGATAGAGCGCGGCGCTCAGGATCAGACCAAAGAACAACCGATGCCGCATCGGCACCGAGGTCTCCCCGAACCCCGGCATGAACACAAGCGCGCTGCCGATCCGGGCGAAAACGACGAAATACCCCATTAGGGCGTCGGTCAGGAGGGCCGAGAGGTCCATCCCTAGCCCCCGATGGTGGCGACGGTCCGCAGGGATACCTTGCGATGGATCTCGGCGTTGGAGATCACCGGCGTCATCGGGCTGACCCGTTCCAGCATGGAGCGCACATAGGACCGCGCCTCGGGGTTGACCATCAGCGCGGGCCAACTGTCTTCCGAGGCGAAGCGCTGGATCTGCTGGCGCGCTTGCAGCACGAATTCCTGCACGCGTTTGGGCGACATGACAAAGGTGCGGTCCTCGCCCACGATCTTGACCGCCTCGATGAACTCCGCCTCCCATGAGGGCGACAGGGTGATGACCGGCACGAAGCCCTGACCATCGGCCAGCCCTTGGCAAATCTGGCTCGACAGGCGGCGGCGCACATTCTCCAGCACCAGCGCGGGCTTGGAAGTCTGGCGCGTCGCCTCCGCCATCGCCTCGACGATCAGCGGCAGATTGCGGATCGAGACGCGTTCGAGCAGCAGTTCCTGCAAGACCTGCTGCACCAGAATGGCGGGGGAGGGGACGGGCAGGTCGTTGACCAGCTTTTGATAGTTCCGGTCCAACCCCTCGATCGCCTCTTTCGCCGCGCCATAGGTCAGCAGTTCCGACATGTTCTCTTTGACGACTTCGGTCAGATGGGTGGTGATCACGCTTTCAGGGTCCACCACCGTATAGCCCTGCGCCTCGGCCTGATCGGCGACCTTGCTGTCGACCCAAAGCGCGTCCAGCCCAAAGGTCGGCTCGCGCGTGGCCTCACCGGGCAGTTGCAGCGGCGCGCCTTCGGGGTTGATCACCATCATCTGATTGGCGCGGATGTCACCCTTGGCCGCGTCGACGCCGTGGATTTGGAAAGCGTAGCTGTTGATCGGCAGGCTCACGTCATCCTTGATCCGCACCGAGGGCATGGGGAAACCGAATTCTTCGGCAAAATGCTTGCGCAGGGATTTGATCTTGCTCGGCAGTACCGCGTCGGGGCGGTTGGCCAGCGCCACCAGCCCTTCGCCCAGCACCAGCCGCAGCTCATCCAGATGCATCGGGTTGCTGTCGGTCTCGGGCATGTCCTGTTTCTTTTGCGCCTCGGCGTCAGCTTTCGCCTTGGCCTCTGCCGCCTCCGCCGCGCCGCGCTGGATGACCACGCCCAAGCCCACCATGGCCGCGGCCAGAAGGGCAAAGACCAGCAGCGGAAAGCCGGGCAAAAGACCGATGCCAAAGAGCAGCAGAGCGGCCATGTAAAGCGCCTTGGGGAAGTTCGAAAGCTGATCGAACACCGCCTCATTGGCGGCCCCCCGCGTGCCGCCTTTGGTCACGATCAGACCGGCGGCGAGCGAGACGACAAGCGCCGGAATTTGGCTGACCAGCCCGTCGCCGATGGTCAGCGAGGTAAAGACGTTGAAGGCATCGCCCACGCCCATGCCGCGCTGCACGACGCCGATGAGGATGCCGCCGATCACATTGATCAGCGTGATGATCAGCCCCGCCACCGCATCGCCGCGCACGAATTTCGAGGCACCGTCCATCGCCCCGAAAAAGGCGCTTTCGTCCTCAAGCTCCTTGCGGCGGCGGCGGGCCTCATCCTCGTCGATCAGCCCCGCGCCCATATCGGCGTCGATCGCCATCTGCTTGCCCGGCATCGCATCCAACGAGAACCGCGCGGCGACCTCGGCGATGCGGGTCGAACCCTTTGTAATCACGACGAAGTTGATGATCACGAGGATGGCAAAGATCACCACGCCGATAACGAAATTCCCCGCCACGATGAATTTGGAGAACCCTTGAATCACATCCCCCGCCGCATGCATCCCCGCATGGCCTTTGCTAAGGATCAGCCGGGTCGAGGCCACGTTGAGCGACAGCCGCAGCATGGTGGTGACGAGCAGCAGCGTCGGGAAAGAGTTGAACTGTAAGGGGGAGGGGATCCAAAGCGCCACCATGAAGATCAGCACCGAGAGCGAGAGCGACAGCGCCAGCCCGAAGTCCAACAGGATCGGCGGCAGCGGCAGGAAGAGCACCGCCAGCACCAGCGCCATGCCGACGGCAAAGCTCACGTCCTTATTGGCGCCAAACATGCTCAGTTGCGGCAGAAGGGTATTAGGTTTCGTGCTCATCCCGCATCCTCCGCCGGGACGGTGGTGAACTGCGGCAGGACCGGCTGCATCTCATGCGCCGAGTAAAGCGAGCGCCGCGCGTTCGCCGCCCCGCCGATCTGCGCGCCCCATGTGGCCTTGGCCGCCAGCCTGTCATAGCTGCCTGACGTACTCCGGGGGGTCTTGCGTGGACGCGCGGGAACGGGGCTGGCACTGGCCAGCGCCTGAAACTCCGGCAGCCGCGCATTGGCGGCGGAAATGTTCTTTTGGAGCCGGTCGAGGTAGGTGTCGCGGTATTCCGGCTCAAAGGAATGATACGACCCTGCCGCCTGTAACCAACTGCCCGTGCGCCGGTGCAACCGCTTGAGGAAGCGCGCCGCGTAATCCACATTCACCCGCGGATCGAACCCTTGGGCGGGGCTGTCAAAGGCATCCGGGTGCCAGCGCATGTTGATCTGCATACAGCCCACGTCGATGGAGCGGATGCCGCTTGCCTGACGCTCTGCAATCCAATCCAGCGCGGCAGTGCGGCTGTCGAACAGCCGCCCTTCGCCCGCGGCATTGACCGCATAGGGCCAGACCGTGAAATGCCCGTTGCGGCGGGTGCCCGCCTCTTGCAGGCCGATGGCCAGCAGCAGATTGTCGGGGATGCCATGCCGGGTTTGGGCGGCGAGGATTTCGCGGATGCAGACGCCTTCGGGCCCGCCCTTGGCGGCAAGCGTGCGCGCGGTCTGCGTCACCTTGTCCTTGCGCGACGGCTCATAGAAAGACCCCCAGCCCTGCGCGAGGGCGGGGGAGGCGAGCGCGGCTGCCAAAAGCGCCGCCGCGATATGCCGCCAGCCCGTCACAGCCCACCGTTCTGCACGAGGTCAAAGATCGTGTCCGACAGGTTCTTCAGCGTGGCATACATAAACGGCGTCGCGGCCAGCAGGGTGACAAAAATCATCACGATCTTGGGCACGAAAGTCAGCGTCATTTCCTGAATCTGCGTGAGCGCTTGAAAGAACGCGATCACCAGACCAATTGCCAGCGCCACCCCCAACACCGGACCCGAGGCCAGAAGCACGGCCCAGACGGTAGCGGAGATGATGTCATAGGTCTGGGTTTCGGTCATGGCCTAGATCGGCATCCGCAGAATTTCCTGATAGGCTTCGACAAAGCGGTCGCGCACAGAGACGGCCACTTTGACGGTGGATTCCATCGCCAGCATGGCTTCGACAACCTGCTGGGTATCCGCCTCACCGCGCAGCCCGGCTTGGGCCACGGCTTCGCCCTCGCGCACCGTTTCCAGCGCGCTTTCCGAGGCTTGCTGCACCATATTGGTGAAACTATTGGCGCTGGCACCGGCCTCTTCGGCGATGGCTTCGCCCTTTTGCCCCGTCAGCGATTGCGAGGTGCGATAGGCACCGCGAACCGCGGCGGTCGAGATCAGGGAGGCGGGATCGCTCATCTCAGGTCAGCCTCACTTCAGCAGGTCGAGCATCTGACCGCGCATCCGGCGGCCTGACTCGAACATGTTCATATTGGCCTCATAATTGCGCGAGGCTTCGCGCATGTTGGCCATCTCGATGATCGGATCGACATTGGGGCGTTTGACATAGCCCGTTTCATCCGCCGCCGGATGGGCCGGGTCATAATCGCGGCGAAAGGGGGATTGGTCGCGCCCGATACGGTCGACCTCCACCAAAGAACCGCCGCCATTGCGGTCGATTAACTCTGAGAAACTGATGGTCTTGCGGCGAAAGGGATCGGCGCCGGGCGTGGTGCCCGTTGAATCGGCATTGGCCACGTTTTCCGAGATCACCCGCAAACGCGCGGTCTGCGCGGTCATCCCGCTGGCGGCGATTTTGGCGATGGACTGAAGCGGATCCATGGGCTTTCCTTACCTGTTTCCGGTGACGGCCATGGTCAGCATGTCATAGCTTTTGCGGTAAAGCTGTGCGGCCAACCTGTAGTGATCGCCGATCTCGGCGGCCTTCACGGCCTGTTCTTCAAGGTTCACGGTATTGCCATCCAAAGTGGTGCCCGTGGCGTGGCCATCCGTCACCTCGCGCACGCCGGGCGTGCCGTGGGCGACACCGGTGAAGTGTTTGTCATGGGTGGTCACCAGCCCGGTGTCGCGCGACAACTCGCCGCTGAGCATCGATTCAAAGGACGATACATCGCGCGCCTTGTAGTTCGGGGTCGAGGCATTGGCGACGTTTTCAGACACGACCTTCTGCCGGGCCGAAAGCCACTGCATCCGGTCCGAAGCGAGTCCAAGAATAGAAAGATTAGACAAGTTCATTTTTTTGCCTATAGCCTGTTTAATCCTTGTATAGTAAATATTGCCCCGCGCTCCTAGAGGAAATTTATCCATGCAGACACTCTTTTCCGAGCTGACCAGTTTCGCCCGCGAGGCAGGCGAGGCCGAGATCACCGGCGAAGTGCGCGCGATCACCGGCATCACGCTGACCGCCGTGGGGCTGGAGCGGGTTTTGGGCATCGGCGAGCGCTGCATCGTGCATGGCTCCGACGGGCCGGTCCATGCCGAGGTGGTGGGGCTGGGCAGTCACGGCACCGAATTGCTCCCCTTCGGCTCATGGCGCGGGGTGGCGGCGGGCGACCGGGTTGAGGTCGCGATTGGCCGCGATGTGATCCGCCCCGATGAAAGCTGGAAGGGCCGCGTGATCAGCGCCTCTGCCGCACCGCTCGACGGGAAGGGGCATCTGCCCGAGGGCAACGACCCCCGCCCGCTGCGCGCCGCCCCGCCGGGGGCTTTCGACCGCAAGCGCATCGGGCCGAAACTGGCGACCCATGTCCGCGCGCTGGATGTTTTCACGCCGCTTTGTCAGGGGCAGCGCTTGGGCATTTTCGCAGGCTCCGGCGTCGGGAAATCGACGCTCATGGCCATGCTGGCACGCTATACGGATTGCGATGTGGTGGTGATGGCACTGGTCGGCGAACGCGGACGCGAGGTGCAGGATTTCATCGCCTCCGACCTCGGCCCCGAGGGGATGGAGAAGGCGGTTCTCGTCGTCGCCACCGGGGACGAGCCGCCGCTCACCCGCCGCCAAGCCGCTTGGACCGCCATGGCCGTGGCCGAGCATTTCCGCGATCAGGGCCAGCATGTGCTGCTTTTGATGGACAGCGTCACCCGTTTCGCCATGGCGCAGCGCGAAATCGGCCTCGCCTCGCGGGAACCGCCCACCGCCAAGGGCTACCCGCCGACGGTTTTCTCGGAGCTTCCGCAGATGCTGGAACGTGCCGGACCGGGGCCGGTGGGCAAGGGCGACATCACCGCGATTTTCACCGTTTTGGTCGATGGCGACGACATGAACGACCCCATCGCCGATGCCGTGCGCGGGATCACCGACGGGCATATCGTGCTTGACCGCAAGATCGCCGAAAAGGGCCGCTACCCGGCGATTGACCTGCTGGCGAGTGTCTCTCGGACGTTGCCGGATTGCCACAGTGATGTGGAATATACGCTGCTCACCGCCGCCCATAAGGCGCTGGCGGCCCACGCGGATATGGAGGAATTGATCCGCATCGGGGCCTACCGCGCTGGCAGCAACCCCGAGCTTGACCGCGCCATCGCCTTTGCCGGGCCGTGTGAGGCTTTCCTGAGCCAGCGCAAGGCCGAGCATACCCCGCCGCAATCCTCTTTTGCCGAGGTGGCAGGGATGCTCGACCGGGCAGGCATCAGCCCGGGCTAGGCCCGGTCACTGCAACCGGCGCAGCAACTCGACCGAAGGTTCACCCGTCGCGGGCAGGCCCACGCTGGCCTGATAGGCGCTGATCGCCTTGCGGCTGTTCGGCCCGATCACTCCATCCGCGCCATCGGTATCGAACCCCCGCGCGGTCAGCCGTTGCTGCAACGCGATCCGGTCGTCCTTGGTCAGCCCGTTGGCATCGGGCGGGAAGCTGCCGAGCAGCGGCCCGCCGCCCGCGATCCGATCCGCCAGATGGCCCACGCCAATCGCATAGCTGTCGGAGTTGTTGTAGCGTTTCAACGCGCGGAAGTTGCTGGTCACCACGAACTGCGGCCCGCCCGCCTGCGGCTGGATCACCGACCCCGCGCTGGCGGGAAGACTGCCTAACTCACCGCCCCATTTCAGCCCCCGCGTCCAGCCGTTGCGCGACAGATATGCGGCGGTGGAGGCCAGCGCATCGCTGGGGTCTTCCGACCAGATATCACGCCGCCCGTCGCCGGTGAAATCCACCGCGAAGGCTTGGTAAGAGGTGGGAATGAATTGCGTATGCCCCATGGCCCCGGCCCAAGAGCCGGTCAGCCGGTCGGCAGTGATGTCGCCGTTTTGCAGGATCTTCAGCGCGGCGATCAGCTGCTTTTCAAAGAACGCCCCGCGCCGACCGTCATAGGCGAGCGTTGAGGTGGCCGAGACCACCGGCACATTGCCGCGCCGTTCACCAAAGAAGCTCTCCAGCCCCCAGACAGCCGCGACGATCTCTGCCGCCACGCCGTAGCGGCTCTCAATCGCGTTCAATGTGCTGCGGTGCCGGGCAAAGGCCGCGCGCCCCTTCGACACCCGCTCGTCCGAGGCGGCGATTGACAGGTAATCTTCCAAGCTGCGGCTGAATTCCGTCTGATTGCGGTCGCGTTTCACCACCCCGGGCAGATAGCCCGTGCCGCGGAATCCGCGGGCCAAAGTGCTGGCGGAAATCCCCTGTGCCGAGGCGCGGTTTTTGAAAGCCGCGACCCATGCGTCATAGCCCGCGTTGGGCACCGGGCGCAGATCGTCCGGCACCCCCGCCGCCGCCGCGGGGCCCAGCGTGCCGCCCCCGGTCGAACAGGCCGAGGTCAGCCCCAATGCGGCAAGCCCGAATGCGAATGTTCTGCGTGAATGTCTCATAAAACCTGCCTGTCGCTGCGTTGTTGCCTTTTGCGCAGCATATCGCAGGCAGGTCGCCCGACAAGGCGGGATCGCCCTAATGGCAAGGCTTTGCCTAAGCGATCTTTGGCTTTCGGCTACTGACCGGGCTGGTACAGGGGCACCGTCGACATCGATGTTTTGGCCGAGCCGTCTTGCACCCGCTGGCTGTGGCTGATGTAGATCAGTGTGTTGTTCGCTTCGTCGAAAATACGCTTCACCTTCAAGGTCTTGAAGATGATCGAGCGGCGTTCGCTAAAGACGTTTTCGCCTTCGTCGCCACGGTCAATGTCACCGATCTCAATCGGGCCAGTCTGACGGCAGGAGATCGAAGAGTTCGACGGGTCTTCGAACCAGTTGCCCTTTTGCAGCCGGTCGATTAGCCCGCGTTCGAAAAAGGCCAGATGGCAGGTCACGCCCTTCACCTTGGGGTCGGCCACGGCTTCGACGATGATGTCATTGCCCAGCCAATCCACATCCACCTTGCCGACCTCTTCGGCGCTGGCAGTGGTGGCGAAAATACTGGCGGAGAGGGCGGCGGCGCGGGCAAATGTCTTATTCATGGCAAGCAAACGCGCAGCGGGCGGCGCGGTTCCCGAAATTTTGCACGGCGGCGTCACCGGGGGTGTTTGGCCAGCGCACAGGCCGCCTCATGCTGGCTGAGAAAGACCTCCCCGGTCAGCTCTTCCAGAAAATGACTACGCTTCAGCCGGTCCATCACCGGGCCTTTGACCTCGCTCAAGTGCAGGCGGATGTCGGCGTCCTTCAACCGCGTGTTGATCGCCTCGAGCGATTCCAGCGCCGAGAGGTCGATCTCATTCACCGCTGGGAACATCAGCACCACATCCGTCAGGTCAGGCTTGTCGGCGGCATATTGGGCCAGTTGATCCTCCAGGAACCGCGCGTTGGGGAAATAGAGGCTTTCGTCCACCCGCAGGCTCAGCACATGGGGCTGGGTCTCGACCTCGTGGCGCAGCACGTTGCGGAAATGCTCGGTCCCCGGCACCCGGCCCACCACGGCCATATGCGGGCGCGAGGTCTTGTAGAGATGAACGAGTATCGAAGTCACGACGCCCGCGCTCACCCCGGCCTCGACGCCGAAGATCAGCGTCAGCAGGATCGTCACGCTGACGGCGGCGAAATCGGCGTGGCTGAAGGCCCATGCGCGTTTCAGGATAGAGAAATCGACGAGGCTCAGCACCGCGACGATGATCGTGGCGGCCAGCGTGGCCTTGGGCAGGTAGTGGATGAGCGGCGTCAGGAACAGCGCCGCCAGCGACAGTCCGGCGGCAGTAAAGGCTCCGGCGGCAGGGGTCTCGGCGCCCGCATCGAAGTTCACCACCGAGCGCGAGAAGCCCCCGGTGACCGGAAAGCCGCCGGTAAAGGCCGCGCCAAGGTTGGCGCTGCCGAGACCGATCAGCTCCTGATCCGGGTCGATCCGCTGGCGTTTCTTTGCGGCCAAGGTCTGCGCCACGCTGATGCTCTCGACAAAGCCGATGACCGAGATCAGCAGCGCCGGGACAAACAGTTGCGACAGCAGGTCGGGGGAGAAGGAGGGCAGGGTGAGTGGCGGCAGGCTCTGCGGCACTTGGCCCACGATTGAGACGCCGCGCGCACCCAGATCGAAACCCCAGACCGCCAGCGTCGTCGCCGCAATCGCCAGCACCGGCCCGGTCTTGGCCCCGATATCTGCCATCCGCGGCCCCAGCCCCATGCGCCGCAGCAGCGGTTTCAACCCGCCGCGCACCCAGAATAGGAAAGCCGTGGCGGCCACGCCCAAGGCGAGGGTGATGACATTGACCTCCCCCAGATGCGCCCAGAGGCTCGACAGGATCTGCGGCAGCGTATGGCCCTCGGCCTCGATCCCAAGGATATGCCGCAACTGGCTGGCGGCGATCAGGATGCCGGAGGCGGTGATGAAGCCCGCGATCACCGGGTGCGACAGGAAATTCGCCAGAAACCCCAGCCGAAACAGCCCAAGCGCCAGCAGCATCGCACCCGACAGAAAGGCCAGCGTCAGCGCCGCCGTGACATAGCCCGCCGTGCCGCTCTGCGCGATCTCGCCCACAGCCGCCGCCGTCATCAGCGAGACCACGGCCACCGGCCCCACCGCCAGCGCGCGGCTGGTGCCGAAGATGGCGTAGAGCACGATGGGCGCGATAGAGGCATAGATGCCAGCCTCGGGCGGCATCCCCGCCAAAAGCGCATAGGCCACCGATTGCGGGATCAGCATGATCGTCACGATCACCGCCGCGATCATATCCCCGGTGAACTGGCCGCGGTCATAGCGCCGCCCCCAGTCGAGGATCGGCAGGTAGTGCGAAAGCGAAGGGAGAGGCATGGGCGGCGATCCGTCAGAAAGGGGCGGCCCCGAGGGGCCACCCGGTTGGCTCAGTCGAAACGGTTCACGGGCAGTTTCAGGTAGTGATGGCCATCACCCTCCGCCGGGGGCAGTCGGCCGCCGCGCAGGTTGATCTGCAAGGCAGCAAGGATGCGGTTGGGCAGCGACAGGGTCGCGTCCCGCTTCTGACGGCGCTCGATATATTCCTCGCGCTTGGTGCCATCTTTGACATGGATGTTATGGGCGCGGTGTTCGTCCACCGTGGCCTCCCACTGCGGCTCATCGCGGTCATCGGTGCCGTAGTCATGGCCGATGTAGAGCCGCGTGTCGCCGGGCAGAGCGAGGATGTCTTGGATCGAGTCCCACAACTCCTCGGTCGTGCCGCCGGGGAAATCCGACCGCGAGGTGCCGGCATCGGGCTGCATCAGCGTGTCATGCACAAAAGCCGCATCGCCGCAGACGTAGGTGATCGACCCCAGCGTATGCCCGGGCGACAGCATCACCTTGGCGTCAAGCTCGCCAATCTTGAAGGTCTCACCCTCCTGAAACAGGTGGTCAAAATCGCGGTCCGGGTCAAAGGCATCGGGCATGTTGTAAAGATCGGCCCAGATCTTGGCGATCTCGGGCACCAGTGCGCCGATGGCGTTGGGCGCGCCCGTGCGCTCTTTCAACTGGGCCGAGGCCATGACGTGATCTGCATGGGGGTGGGTATCGAGCACCCATTCCACGGTAAGGCCGTTTTCCTTCACGAGGTCCAGCACCTGATCCATGCTTTCGGTGGTGAACTTGTAGTTCTTCGGGTCGAAGTTCCACACCACGTCGATCAGCGCGGCCTTCTTCGTTGCCGGATCGGCACAGATGTACTGGATCGAGCCGGTGTCAGGCTCATAGATGCCCCAGACATCGGGGCTGCCTGCTCCGGTCGAAGGGGAGTGGCGCACGACGGGTGAATTGAGAGGGTCGCTCATCGGGCTGGTCCTTTCTTGGTTTTCGAGGTCAAATCAGGGCTGTGCCGGGCGACCCACATGCCGCCCAGCATGAAGGGGACAAAGATCAAGGTGCCGCTGGCCGCGATGGGCAGGGCGGTCAATGCCGGGCCGGGGCAAAAGCCGCCCAAGCCCCAGCCGATGCCGAAAATCGCGGCGCCGGTCAGCAGTTTCGGCTCAAGATCGTTGCGGGTGGGAAGGCGGAATTTATGATCGAAATAGGGGGTCTGACGGCTGTGGAACAGCCAGGCGAACCCCGGTGCCGTCACCGCGATGGCGCCGCCCATGACAAAGGCAAGGCTGGGATCCCATGTGCCAAAAACGTCGAGGAAGTTCAGCACTTTGGCCGGGTCGGCCATGCCGGAAACGATCAGGCCTATGCCGAACAGAAGGCCGGAGAGGAGAGCAAAAAGCTGTTTCATATCACCCTCCGTTCACATGGCGCATGACAAAGACGGTCACGAATGCCGTCGCCATGAAGGTCACCGTCGCCACGATCGACCGCGCCGAGCCACGGCTGATCCCGCAGACCCCGTGGCCCGAGGTGCAGCCATTGCCATAGGTCGCGCCAAAGCCGACGAGCAGCCCGGCCACCGCCATCAGGACGGGGTTCGAAGGCACCCATTGCTGCGGCCAGCCACCCGACACGAGCAACCAGAGCGGGGCGGCCAACAAAAGCCCCAACACGAAGAAAAACGACACGCCCCGCGCTTCGCCGTCGCTGTCACGCGCGAAGAGCCGAGAGGTCAGCCCGCTGATCCCCGCGATGCGCCCGTTCGTGGCCATCAGCAGCACCGCCGAGGCCCCGATCAGCGCGCCGCCGCCCAGCGACAGCCAAGGTGTGAATTCGGTTTCCATCTCTCAACTCCTTAGGGCCCGCCAAGCGGCTGGCTTGTGTCAGACTGGAAACCAGTATATATTACGCTCTCATAATATTCAACGATGCTAATATGAAAAACACGGACGACTTTCTGGATGGCGATATCGCCGGGGCTGCGGCGCTTATGACGATGCTTGCATCGGAGACGCGGTTGCAGATCCTGTGCCGTCTGATCGAGGGGGAGCGCTCGGTCGGGGATTTGGCGCAGGCCTGCGGTCTGTCGCAATCCACCATGTCGCAGCAGTTGAAAAAGTTGAAAGACGCCGGTCTGGTCGACAGCCGCCGGGCGGGCCAGACGATCTTTTACCGCGTCAAGGGGCAGGAAGCCGTGGCCGTTCTGGAAACGCTGCATGGCCTCTACTGCGCGCAAAAGTAAAACGCCCGGCAAAACCGGGCGCCTCGCTCACGCTTTGCTATCCGCGTAGGATTTGACCAACTGGCCGATCTTCTCTTCGGTCAGGTCGATGCCCCGGGCCTTGCCCTCCTGCAAGGCCGTGTCACCGTCCCAACCCTTATCCGCCGCAAGGGCCATCAGGGTCATCGCCCCCGCACGTTTGCCCGAAGCGCAGTGCAGAAACACCGGCTGGGGCAGGTCGTCCAGTGACTTGCGGAATTCATCCACCGTCTCGGGGCCAAGGGTGTCTGGCGTCACCGGATGGTGCAGGTAGTTCAACCCCAGTTTCTCGGCCACCAGCCGCTCTGCATCGGGGGAGAGGCCGCCTTTCTCATCCGAGGCGCGGAAGTTCACCAACGTTTTCATCCCGGCCGAGGCCGCCTGCTCCAGCGCTTTTGCGTCCGGCGTGAACAGGGCCACGTTATGGGCAGGGTCGATGGTCGCGATCTTTTGGCTATCGTCGGTCATTCTGGCCTCCTTCTCTGCGCGGATGCGGTCGCCCGCGCGTGGTGGTTTCAGCGGCCCAACCCCAGCCCGGCGCAACTGTTCCCCGCTTGGCGGAACGGGCCGCGCTGCGCAGATATAATCTGAGTATTAAAGTCAGGATTGTCACCGCCGCCCGGTTTTGCTAGGCAGCAGGCAGAAATTCCGCTTGGCGCAAGAGGTGCTGCGACGATTCTGCCCCGCTGTGGCAGGCGCCCCAGACCTGCGCCGTGATCAAAGACAAACCCATCGGGAGCCACCCCCATGCCGCATTTTCGTTCCGCGTTCCTCGCGGCCCTGTCCCTGACCATCGCCCAAGGCGCCGCCGCCGAGACGCCCGCTGCAACCCCGGCCAGCGCCTCGCCCGCGCTCAAGGTCGAACTGAACGCCGCCGACACCACGGAAGCCAATTGCAAGCTGACCTTCCTCATCACCAACGAGCTTTCCGCCCCGCTCGACAAGGCGGTCTATGAAACCGTGCTGTTCGACCGTGAAGGCACCGTGAACCGGCTAACGCTCTTCGATTTCGGCGAACTGCCCGTTGGCCGCCCGCGCGTGCGTCAGTTCGTGGTGCCGCAGACCACCTGCGAAAACCTTGGCCGCATCCTCTTTAATGGCGTGCAAAGCTGTGACGGCGCGGGGATCGAGGCGGGTACCTGCGAAAGCGCGCTGGCCCCGGCGACCCGGACCGAGATCGAGGTGCTGGGCTGATGGATCAACTTGACGCGTTGCTGACCCCGCTGCGGGGCATTGCCGAAACCGGTGGCCCGGTGGTGGTGATCCTGATGGCCGTGGCCGTGCTGACCCTTGCGGTCGCGCTTTATAAAACATGGCAGTTCCGCGCCGCCGCCGTGGGCCGCCACCGGGCGCTGTCCGAGGCGGTCAACGCATGGGAGCGTGGCGATGCCGCCGCCGCCCGCGCGGCGCTGGGCCGGTCGAAAAGCTACCTCGCCCCGGTGATCGAATTGGCCATGTCCGCGCCTGAGGCGGGAGCCTCTCGCTTGCAGGCCGAGGCCGAGATGCGTTTTGCCAAGCTGGAGCGCGGCTTCCGCCTGCTTGATTCCGTGGCGCAGCTTGCCCCGCTCTTGGGTCTCTTCGGCACGGTTCTGGGCATGATCGAAGCCTTCCGCGCCTTGCAGGATGCGGGCTCTCAGGTGGACCCGTCGATCCTCGCCGGTGGCATCTGGGTGGCGCTTCTGACCACTGCCGTGGGGCTTGTCGTGGCCATGCCGACCGCGCTGGTGCTCAGCTGGCTTGAGCAACGCATGGAGAACGAGCGCGTCATCGCCGACAAGGCGATCCTCACCGTGCTGCATCCCGGTCAGAACGCGGCCCCCGCCGCTGCGCCCGCCGCCACCCCCTTTGCCGCCGCCGCGCCCCGGCCAGCCCATGGCTAGGCCACGCCGGCGGCGCAACCGCCTCTCCATGACCTCCCTGATCGACGTGATCTTTTTGCTGTTGTTGTTCTTCATGCTGACCTCGACCTTCTCAAAATTTGCCGAGATCGAATTGGCTGCAGCGACATCCGGGGCAGGGGCCGAGACGGGGGCGAAACCCTATTTCCTGCAACTGACCACCGAGGGGCTGCGCCTTAATGGCGATGCGCTGACGCTCGACGCGCTGACCGCCAGCCCCCTGGCCGAGGCAGAGGAGGGCACGCCGCTACTGGTCTCGCTCGGGGCCGAGGTCGAGGCGCAGGCGCTGGCCGATCTGCTCATCGCGCTGCGCGCCCTGCCGGGGCTCAGCGTCTCGGTTCTGGAGGGCTGACCATGCGACCCATCGCCAAGGCCAAACCGCAACGCGAACCGACCATCGCGCTGATCAACATCGTCTTTCTGATGCTGGTCTTCTTCATGGTCGCAGGCACCCTGTCGCAGCCGTTCGATTCCGATCTCAACCTCGTCGAAACCCGCGAGCTTGAGGGCCGCGCCCCGCCCAATGCGCTGGTGGTCCATGCCGATGGCCGCATGACCTACGCAGGCCAAGACCGCGCCAGCGTGGCCGATTTCATCGACGCGCTGCCCGAAGAAGAGCGCGAAACCGTGCGGCTGCTGCCCGACCGCGCGCTGCCCGCCCGCCGCCTTGTCGAACTGACCCGCGAATTGCGCGGGGCAGGGGCCGCGCGCGTCATGCTTGTCACCGAAAGGGCGCTGCAATGATCCCTCGTTCCGGTCTCGTCAAAACACTTTCCATCGGCGTCGCGGCCAGCCTCGTCGTGGGCGTGTCGCAACTCGCCCAGATCGACGACAGCGCCAAGATCGCAGGCGGCGGCGCGCCCGCCGCGGCCCAGCTTGGCACGCGGTTCGAGGATATGGCGGTCGGCACATTGGATGCCGAACCGGTGGAAGAGATCACCCCAACCCCCGAACCCGAACCGCTGGAGACCGCAGTGGCACTGCCGCCGACGCCTGCGCCCGAGCCCACGCTCACCCCCACGCCTGCGCCCGTCGCAGAGCCGGTGCAGACGGTTGAGGCCGAGCCCATGCCCGTGGCTCCGCCCGCCGCCGCGCCGACAGAGACGCCGGTCTTGCCCGCCTTGACCCCGGTCGAAACCCCGCCTGAGACGACTGAGGCCACGCCAACGATAACGGCTGCCGCCCCGGTGCCGCCGGTCGAAACCCTCACCGCCGAGGCCGAGGATGACGCGCCGCGCCTGTCGCAGCGCCCGCAGCGCCGCGACCCCGAACGCGCCGCCGAAGCGGCCAAGAAGGCCAAACCCAAGCCACAGCCGAAACCCAAGCCCAAACAGACCACGCGCGGCAATGCGAAGCGCAACAACACCAAGGGCGCGCAGACCGCCAGCCGCGCGGGCAACGCCGCGCAATCGGGCACCCGTCAGCGGGCCGCAGCGCCTGCGGGCAATGCGGCGGCCAGCAACTATCCCGGCAAGGTGATGAGCCGCATCGCCCGCGTCGGCAAGCCGCGCGTCCGCTCCCGCGGGACGGCTGTCATCGCCTTTTCCATCGGTGGGGGCGGGCAGTTGGCAGGGGTCCGCGTGGCCCGCAGCTCCGGGTCGGCGGCGCTGGATCAGGCGGCGCTTGGCATCATCCGCAAGGCCGCCCCTTTCCCGCGTCCGCCCGCTGGGGCGCGGCGCAACTTCTCGATCCAGATCAAAGGCCGGTAACAGGGCAGGCGGAGGGCTCAGCCCTCCGCGATCACCCCGTCGACCGCGGTGCCCAGCATCTCGACCGTCATCTCGATTTCCTCGGGCGGAGAGGTAAAGGCCGGGGCCAGCAGAACGTGATCCCCCGCCGTGCCATCGGCGCAGCCCTGCGAAGGGTAGCAGATCATCCCGGCCTCCATCGCCGCGCGCTGGATCTTGCCCGCAAGGTTGCGGCTGACGTCGAAGGGCGTCTTGCTGTCGCGCTCGGCCACCAGTTCGATGGACCAAAACAGCCCGCGCCCGCGAATGTCACCGACATGAGGATGCTCGCCAAAGCGGTCGCGCAGTGCGGTTTCCAATTGCTGCCCCCGCGCGCGCACCGCGCCCAGCAGATCGCGGCACTCGACCTCTTGCAAAACGGCCAAGGCGCCGGCTGTGGCCACCGCATGCGACATATAGGTATGCCCGTTCCACAGGCTGCCGCTGCCCGCCATGATCGCGTCAATCACGCTTTCGCGCGCCATCACCGCCGCGATCGGCTGGTAGCCCGCGCCGAGGCCCTTGGCCATCGTGGTGATGTCGGCGCAGATCCCTTCCTGCTCCAACGCAAACAGGCTGCCGGTGCGCCCCATGCCGCACATCACCTCATCGGCGATGAGCAGCACGCCGTGGCGGTCGCAGATCTCGCGCACATGTTTGAAATACCCCTCGGGCGCGGGCTGCGAGCCGAGCGAGGCGCCGACCACCGGCTCGGCCACGAAGGCGGCGACCGTCTCTGGCCCAAGTTCAACGATACGGTCCTCCAGCTGATCCGCCAGCCGCCGCGCGAAATCCGCCGCGCTCTCGCCCTCGCGTTGCAGCCGGTAGGCATAGGCGGCGTCGATATGTTCCACCTCCATCAGCATCGGGGCAAAGGGCTTGCGGCGCCCGGCATGGCCGCCCACCGCCAAGGCGCCGAGCGTGTTGCCGTGATAGCTGGGCTTGCGCGCGATGATCTTGGCGCGCGCCGTGTCGCCGCGCTCCAGATGGTACTGCCGCGCCAGCTTCAGCGCCGCCTCCATCGCCTCGGACCCGCTGCCCAGATACATGACCCGGCCTTCGCCCGTACCCTCGGGCGCGCGGGCGATCAGATGGTCGGCCAGCGCCTCTGCCGGGGCGTTGGTGAAAAGGCCGGTATGGGCAAAGGCGAGCTTGTCCATCTGCGCGGCGACGGCGGCGCGCACGGCGGCATTGTCATGCCCAAGGCTTGATACAGCCGCACCGCCACAGGCGTCCAGATAGCGCTTCCCTTTGTCATCAATAAGGAAATTTCCTTCTCCGCGTACGATCACAGGTTGCGTGGCGCGCAGGTTACGGTGCAATACATGGCTCATCGTAGAATCCGATCCTTGGGGTCGACCCTATTTACCGCTTCGCTTGCTGACTGCCACATTAATCAGCACCACGCGCGTATTCGGAAAAGCTTGGGCTGACCTAGGGTCAGGAGAAGCTTGACAGGTAAAATATTTTATCAAACGGTAAAATACCTAACCAACGGGGGATAAAAATGACACAACGCAATTTCACACGCCGCTTCCTATTGGGCACGGCGGCCATGCTGGCGGGTGCCAGCCTTTTGCCGCAGGGCGCGCTGGCCGCCGAGCCGATCAAGGTTGCGGGCGTTTACACCGTGCCGGTGGAGCAGCAGTGGGTCAGCCGCATTCACAAGGCTGCCGAGGCGGCGCAGGCGCGCGGCGACATCGAGTATACCTTCACCGAGAATGTCTCCAACACCGACTACGCCCGCGTGCTGCGTGAATACGCCGAGGCCGGCAACCAGTTGATCGTGGGCGAAGTCTTTGGCGCCGAAGCTGAGGCGCGCGAAGTCGCCGCCGATTACCCCGAGGTCGCCTTCCTCATGGGCTCCAGCTTCAAGCAGGACGATGCGCTGCCGAATTTCGCGGTCTTCGACAACTATATTCAAGACGCGGCCTACCTGTCGGGCATCGTAGCAGGGTCGATGACCGAGAGCGGCAACATCGGCATGGTCGGCGGCTTCCCGATCCCGGAAGTGAACCGCCTGATGCACGCCTTCATGGCGGGCGCGCAGGAAATGAACCCCGACATCAAGTTCCAGGTGAGCTTCATCGGCTCCTGGTTCGACCCGCCCAAGGCCAAGGAAACCGCTTTCGCCATGGTCGAGCAGGGGGCCGATGTGCTCTATGCCGAGCGTTTCGGCGTCTCGGACGCGGCGCAGGAGAAGGGCGTGCTGGCCATCGGCAACGTGATCGACACGCAAGCCGAATACCCCGAGACGGTCGTCGCCTCTGCCCTGTGGCACTTCGAGCCGACGCTCGATGCCGCCATCGCCGCCGTGAAGGCCGGGGAGTTCAAGGCCGACGACTACGGCCGCTATTCCTTCATGGCCGAGGGCGGCTCCTCGCTCGCCCCTCTGGGCACCTTCGAGGGCAAAGTCCCGCAGGAGGCGATGGACCTCATCGAGGAGCGCGAGAAGGCGATCCGCGACGGGTCCTTCACGGTCGAGATCAACGACGAAGAGCCGAAGTCCAACTAAATGACCGATCAAAACCCCGAGGCGCAGGTGGTCCTGCGCCTCGATGGCATTACCAAGCGATTTGGCAAACTCACCGCCAATGACGCGATCAGCTTTGATCTGCGGCAGGGCGAAGTCATTGCCCTGCTGGGCGAGAACGGCGCGGGCAAGACCACGCTGATGAATATCCTCTTCGGCCACTACACGCCCGACGAGGGCCATGTGGAGGTTTTTGGCGAGCGTCTGCCCGCCGGTAACCCCCGCGCCGCGCTGGCCGCTGGCGTCGGCATGGTGCACCAGCATTTCACGCTGGCCGACAACATGAGCGTGCTGGAGAACATCGTCCTCGGCACCCGCTCGATCTGGCGGCCGGGCTTTGGCAGGGCTCAGGCGCGGCAGCGGATCGTGACGCTCATGGACGACTACGGTCTGCGCGTCGATCCCGACGCACAGATCGGCAGCCTCAGCGTCGGCGAGCGGCAGCGGGTCGAGATCCTCAAAGCCCTCTACCGCGAGGCACGTATCCTGATTTTGGACGAGCCGACCGCCGTGCTGACCCCGCAGGAGACCGAAGACCTCTTTGCCACCATGCGCAAGGCCGTGGTACTTGGCCTCTCGGTCATCTTCATCTCCCACAAGCTGCATGAAGTCATGGCGATCTCCTCCCGCGTCGTCGTGCTGCGTCACGGCAAGCTGGTGGCCGAGGCCAAGACCGCCGAGACCGACCGCGCCGCAATGGCGCAGATGATGGTGGGCTCCGAAGTCGCCGCGCCGGTCGTGCGCCGCGCCGATCCGGGCGAGGCCTTGGTCACGCTTGCAGGCGTCTCCACGCCCGACAACGGTACTGCACCGGGGCTGAAGACCGTCGACCTCGATTTGCGCGCAGGCCAGATCACCGGGCTGGCCGGGGTCTCCGGCAACGGCCAAACCGCCCTTGCCGACCTGATCGGCGGGCTCATTCGCCCCGCCTCGGGTACGTTTCAAGTGAAAGGCGACGCGCCCCGCGGCTGGTCGCCCCATGCCGCCATCGGCGCAGGCATCGCCCGCATCCCCGAGGACCGGCACAAGACCGGCACCATCGCTGATTTCGACCTTACCGAGAACGCGGTGCTCGAGCTTTATTCCCGCCCCGGTTTTTCCCGCCACGGCTGGATGAACTGGCACACGGCGCGCGATTTCGCCGCGAAGATCATCCAAGGCTACGACGTGCGCTGCCTCGGCCCGGAAACCCGCATCCGCCTCCTGTCGGGCGGCAACATGCAAAAGCTGATCTTGGGCCGGGTGCTGGAAACCGCGCCTTCGGTGGTGCTGGCCAACCAACCGGTGCGTGGCCTCGACATCGGGGCGCTCACCTACGTGCACGAACAACTCTTGGCCGCCCGCGACCGGGGCGCAGCGGTGCTGCTGATCTCGGAAGATCTCGACGAGGTCACGGCGCTGTCGGACGTGATCCACGTGATCTCCGAAGGCCGCCTTTCGCCCGGTTTCGCCCGCGGCGCGCTCACCCCCGCCGAGCTGGGCGTCTGGATGGCGGGCGATGGATTCGAGGAGACCTCCCATGCGGCTTGAACCCGTCGCCAACCCCACATGGACCCGCTCGCTGGGCCTGCCTGCGCTGGCGCTCTTCGCCACGGTGGTCGTCGCCTCGCTCTTGGCGATGGTCGCGGGCGCGCAGCCCTTCTCGGTGCTGGGACTGATCGTCAAGGGCGCCTTCGGCTCGAAATTCGCCCTGCTGGAGACGCTCAACCGCGCCACGCCGCTCATCTTCACCGGCCTCGCCGTCGCCGTCGCCTTCCGCGCGAAACTGTGGAACATCGGCGCCGAGGCGCAGCTTTACATGGGCGCGGTGGTCACCGTGGTATTGGGCACCGGCGCGCTGGCATGGCCCAGCTTCGCGCTGCTGCCGACGATTGCCGTCGCCGCCATGCTCGCCGGGGCCGTGGTGCTGCTGGTGCCGACCTTCCTCAAGACCCGCTTCGGCGTCGATGAGGTCGTCACCACGCTGCTTTTGAATTTCGTCGTGCTGCTTTGGGTTTCCATGCTGCTCGAAGGCCCGCTGAAAGACCCGATGGGCCTCGGCTGGCCCAAGTCCGCCCGGCTGATCGGGGAGGCGCGTCTGCCGCGCATCGCCGAAGGGCTGCGGCTGCACTGGGGCTTTGCCCTCGCGCTGATCTCGGCGCTGGTGGTCTGGGTGATCCAGCGCCGCAGCACGCTGGGCTACGAGATGCGCGCGGTGGGGCTGAACCCCGCGGCGGCGCGGTTCGCGGGCATCCCGGTGAACGCCGTGCTGATCAAGACGGCGCTTCTGTCGGGTGGCCTCGCCGCGCTGGCGGGCTTTTCCGAGGTGGCGGGGCTTAAGGGCAGCCTCACCTTGGATATCTCGCCGGGCTTTGGCTACACCGGGATCATCGTCGCCATGCTGGCGCTGCTGAATCCGCTTGGCGTGGTGGTCGCGGCACTCTTCGTCGCGGGTATCTTCGTCGGGGCCGACAGCATGAGCCGCGCCGCGGGCGTGCCCACCTACCTTGCCGACATCATGCTGGCGCTGGCGCTTTTGGCGATGGTGCTGGCGATCATGCTGACCAAATTCCGGGTGAGGCGCGACTGATGGATATTTTCGACATTCTCCTTCAGGCGAGCTTTTGGACCGCCGCCATCCGCATCGCCTCGCCGCTGATCTTCGCCGCCTTGGGCGAATTGATCTGCGAGCGCGCCGGGGTGCTGAACCTCGGCATCGAGGGCATCATGGTCGTCGGCGCCTTTGCCGGCTGGCTCACCGTCTACTTGGGCGGAGGGCTGTGGTTCGGGGTCGCCGTGGCGATGCTTTCGGGCATGGCCTTCGGGTTGGTGCATGGCGTGCTGACGGTGCCTTTCGGCCTCAGCCAGCATGTCGTCGGCCTCGGCATCACGCTTTTGGCGACCTCGCTCACCTACTATTGCTACCGTCTGGCGCTGCCCGAGGTGACCTCGCCGCCCAAGATCGAGGCTTTCCGCCCTTTGGAAATCCCGCTTCTGTCCGACATTCCGGTGATCGGTCCCGCGCTCTTTTACCAGACCCTGCTGACCTATCTGGCCTTCGCGCTGGTGCTGGTGGTGACGCTGGTGCTCTACCGCACGCCGATGGGCCTCGCCCTGCGCGCGGCGGGCGAGAATCCGGCGGCGGTCGAGGCGCAGGGGCTCAGCGTCTCGGCAATCCGCATCGGCGCGGTCATGGTTGGCAGCGGGCTGATGGCCGTGGGCGGGGCCTTCCTGACCATGTCGGCCTTCAACTCGTTCTTCTTCGAGATGGTCAACGGCCGCGGCTGGATCTGCATCGCGCTGGTGGTCTTCGGCTCGTGGAAGCCGGGCAAGACGCTTCTGGGGGCGGTGCTCTTCGCCGCCTTCGACGCACTGCAGATCCGGGTGCAGCAGACGCCGCTCGGGGCCGACATCCCCTACCAGATTTTCCTGATGGCGCCTTACATCCTGTCGATCCTCGCACTCGTCGTCATGTCGCGCCGGGCGCAGGTCCCGGCGGCGCTGATGGTGCCGTTCAACAAGGGTGAGCGCTGAAAGGCTCGCTACAGATCGCTAAGGGCTGCTCCCGGCCGCGGGTGGGGGGAGAAGCCCCCGCCCGGGGGGCGGCCGGGGGCTGCCCGGCCTTCGTCCGGGCGGTACATAACTGAAAAGGACCAACCCATGTTCGACCTCATCATCAAAGGCGGCACACTTCCCGATGGCCGCAGCACCGACATCGGCATCAAGGGCGACAAGATCACCGCCATCGAAGACCTCTCCACCGCCGAGGCCCGCGACACCATCGACGCCAGCGGCGACCTCGTCAGCCCGCCCTTCGTCGACCCGCATTTCCACATGGACGCCACGCTCAGCTACGGCACCCCGCGGATCAACGCCTCCGGCACGCTTCTCGAAGGCATCGGCCTCTGGGGCGAACTCAAGGAAGTGATGACCCAAGACGAGGTCAAAGCCCGCGCTCTGGAATATTGCGACTGGGCCGCCTCGCTTGGCCTGCTGGCGATCCGCAGCCACGTCGACACGTGCGACGGCCGCTTGCTTGGCGTCGAAGCCCTGCTCGACGTGCGCGAAACGGTCAAAGACTACATCGACCTGCAACTCGTCGCCTTCCCCCAAGACGGTCTCTACCGCGACCCGACGGCACACGAAAACACCATTCGCGCCCTCGACATGGGTGTCGATGTGGTGGGCGGCATCCCGCATTTCGAACGCACCATGGCCGACGGCGCCCGCTCCGTCACTGCCCTATGCGAACTCGCCGCCGAGCGCGGCCTCATGGTCGACCTCCATTGCGACGAGACCGACGACCCCCATTCGCGTCACATCGAGACACTGGCCTATGAGACCCAACGCCTCGGGCTGCAGGGCAGGGTGGCCGGCTCGCATCTCACTTCGATGCATTCGATGGACAATTACTACGTCTCGAAACTGCTGCCGCTGATGGCTGAGGCAGAGGTCGCCGCGATCCCCAATCCGCTGATCAACATCACCCTGCAGGGCCGTCACGATACCTACCCGAAACGCCGCGGCCTGACGCGGGTGAAAGAGATGCAGGCCATGGGCATCGACGTCGGTTGGGGGCAGGACTGCGTCATGGACCCGTGGTATTCCATGGGCACGGGCGACATGCTCGACGTGGCCTTTATGGGGCTGCATGTGGCGCAGATGACCTCGCCCGAGGAGATGCGCCGTTGCTTTGACATGGTGACGAATGTGAACGCGCGGATTCTGGGCTTGCAGGACTATGGCCTGAAGGTCGGCGCGACGGCTTCGTTGGTGGTGCTGGACGCGGGCAACCCGATCGAAGCGCTGCGTCTGCGGCCTGACCGGCTTTGCGTGGTGGCCAAGGGTCGCGTGATCTCACAGCAGGCGCGCAATGACGCGCGGCTCAGCCTGCCGGGGCGGCCCGACAGCGTGCGCCGCCGCCATAGCGCGCATTCATGAAGACGGGCTGAAAACAGGCCCAAAATCGGCGCCTTGAAACCGGGTGCCGATTTCCTACCTCTGGCCAATTGAACTCCATCACACCCAATGCTATGTTAGCGCTAACCGCGCCAATCCGCCCGAAACCGGGCCACCGGAGGACTCACCATGACCACTAAAATCGCCATCAACGGCTTTGGCCGCATCGGACGCTGCGTGCTGCGCGCGCTGATCGAGAACGGCTTTGACGGGATCGAAGTCGTTGCCATCAACGATCTGACCGATGCCGAGAACCTGCTGCACCTGCTGAAATACGACTCCGTCCATGGCCGCCTGCCGGTGGATGCGGAATTGAAGGACGGCACCCTGCATGTGGCGGGCCAGAGCATCCGCATGACGGCAGAGCGCGATCCGGCGAAGCTGCCTTGGGGCGACGTCGATGTGGCCTATGAATGCACCGGTTTCTTCACCGCCCGCGACGCGGCGGCGAAACATCTGGAGAATGGCAGCAAACGCGTGTTGATCTCGGCCCCCGGCAAGGGTGTGGACCGCACCGTGGTCTACGGCGTCAACCATGATGAGTTGACCGGTGAAGACGTGATCGTCTCCAACGCGTCCTGCACCACCAACTGCCTCGCCCCCGTGGCCAAGGTGCTGGACGATACTTTCGGGATCGAAACCGGCTATATGACCACGATCCACGCCTATACCGGCGACCAGCCGACCCACGACAGCCCGCACCGCGACCCCTACCGTGGCCGCGCCGCCGCCCTGTCGATGGTGCCCACCTCGACCGGCGCCGCCGCCGCGATTTCCGAGGTGATCCCCCATCTGAAGGGCGTGCTCGAAGGGTCCGCCGTGCGCGTGCCGACGGCCAATGTCTCGCTCGTGGACCTGTGCATCATGCCCAAGAAACCTGCCACGGCAGAGGCCGTGAACGCCGCGATGCGAGAGACCGCCGATGGCGCGTTGAAAGGCGTGCTGGCCTATGAGCCCGCGCCGCTCGTCTCGACCGATTTCAACCACGATCCGCATTCCTCCACCCTCGCGCCCGATCAGACGCGGGTGACCGATGGCGGCATGATCCGCGTGGTCAGCTGGTATGACAATGAATGGGGTTTCTCGAACCGCATGAACGACACTGCGCGCGCCATTGCCGCGCTGATCTAAGCTATTGCTGGCGCGGGGGGCAGCCCTTGCACCCGCGCTCTACAGCGAGGCTGCCGCGCGGCTCGCTTGGTCATATTGCCCCGACATCGCCCGTAGCTGCGCCGCGATCTTGCGCAGTTCCTCGCCCGAGATATCGGTGCGCGGCAAGCCATCCAGAAAACACGCCTGACGGATCGCGCGATAGGCTTCGCACAGCTCGGCGCCCGCAGGCGAGGTGCGATAGAACACCTCCTTGCCGCGCTTCTCTGCGCTTAGCAATTCGGCCTTCACCAGCTTGCGAAGGGCGTAGTTCACCGTATGCGTGTCTTCGATGTTGAGCAGGAAGCAGATATCCGTCAGCCGCTTCTCCCGGCCCCGGTGGTTGGCGTTGTGCAGCACCAGGATTTCCAGCGGCGTCAGGTCGCCGTTCCCCGCCGCCGCCATGCAACGCGACATCCAGCGCGTGAAGGCGTTGTAGGCGATGATCATGCCGTATTCGAGTTCCGAGGCCTCCCAACCATCCCCTTCGGCAAGGTGCCGCGAAGAGACGATCCGGCGTGACGGGCTGGGGGGTACTTCTTCCGACATGCGGTGCCTCCGGCTGTTTGACCCCTCTGACGTTACCAAGACGCTGACAATTTACAAGCGTTTCGCGGCGCATCTCCGGTGCGGCAGGGGCAAAGATCAATTTGCAACAGGTTGCGCCGCCACATTCGCGCCATCTTTCGCGCGGCCCCCGGCTTTGCTAGGCTGCTTGCAATAATAAACGAGGCAGGCAGAGCAGTTATGAAAACGGGCTTTCGGGGCACGTTTGTCATCAGCTGGTCGCAAACAGAGATCGACGGTCTGGAGGCCGCGCCGGTGCAGTCGCTCGAACTGGGCTCGGCCTGGGCGTGGCGCGGTGATACCATCCGGGTGGATGGGCCGAATGATGTGCTGCGGCTGGATATGGCGGATGGGGCAGAGCGGCTGCGCAAACGCGCGGCCCGCAAAGTGCAGCGCCTGATCGGGGCGGCACTAGAAGAGGGGGGCATGCTGCCGCCCGCGCCGCGGCGCGATCTGGGCACGGCCCCGCTGCCCGACGACAGCTTCATGGTCACCAATGGCGCGCGGACCTACACCGTCACCCTGATTGACGCAGGCCCGGGGCGGATGCCGCTGCTGATGTTCGTCGATGAGCTGCCCCCGCGCGACAGTGAGCTTTGGGTGATGCACAGCACCTTGACCCCCGCGCGCGCTGACCGGCCCGGGCGCGGCGGGGTGATCTGTTTCACCCCCGGCACCAGCATCCGCACGCCCAAGGGCAGCGCCCTGATCGAAGAGTTGCGCGAGGGCGATCTGATCCAGACCAAGGACAATGGGGCACAGCCGCTGGAGTGGATCGGCAGCCGCCGGATGACCGGCGCGCGGCTGCATGCCATGCCGCATCTGCGCCCCGTGCGCTTCCGCCCCGGTGCCTTGGGGATTGCCCGGCCTGATGCCCCGCTGCTGGTCTCCCCCGATCACCGGATCGTGCTGCAAGGTGCTCAGGCCCGTGATCTGTTCAACTGTGACGAAGTGCTGGTCGCCGCCAAGGATCTGATCAACGGCCACAGCGTGGCCAGCGATATGTCCCTGCGCGAGGTGACCTATGTCCATGTGCTGCTGGCCGAACATCAGGTGATGTGGGCCAATGGGGTCGAGACCGAGAGCTTTCATCCCGCCTCCGCCCCCCTGACCAGCCTTGGCACGCAGGACCGGGCGCGGCTGCTGGCGGCCTATCCGCAGCTTGAGACGGACCCGCACAGCTATGGCGGTTTCGCGCGGCGCAATCTCAGCACTTCGGAGGCGGCGATCCTGCGGCATGTGGCGTGAAGGCCGGGCCCGGGCGGCCGGCCTTGCGTTGGGCGCTTAGCTTTCGGCGCCTTCTTCGATCAGGGCCGCGATGATCGCCCGTGCGCTGTCGGAATCCCATTTCGCATCGCCCTGCAACCGTGCAATCTCGCGCCCTTCACGGTCTAGGATCACGCTGATCGGCAGGCCGAACACGCCCATCTGGCTGGCGAGCTTTTGTTTTGGGTCTTGGTGGCGGGGCAGGCTGTCGACGCCCGCTTCCTCGAAGAACCGTTTGATCCCTTCCTCAGAGTTGCGCCC
Organism: Sulfitobacter sp. 1A13679; assembly: GCF_043557115.1. NCBI lineage: Bacteria > Pseudomonadati > Pseudomonadota > Alphaproteobacteria > Rhodobacterales > Roseobacteraceae > Sulfitobacter > Sulfitobacter sp. 1A13679. The sequence continues at coordinate 31,566 of NZ_JBIFFO010000013.1, read as the reverse complement.
CGTGGCGATGGTCAGCACCTGAAAATCATCGCCGCCGAATTCCTTTTGCAGGGCATTCAACTGCGGCATTTCCTTGCGACAGGGCGCGCACCATGTGGCCCAGAAATTCACCAACACGATCTTGCCTTCGTAATCCGCCAGCGACATCGCCTCGCCGTCGTCCTCACGCTCAAAGGTCACGTCAGACGCCGCCTGCGGCGCGTCATGGATCACGAGTTTCTTCATATCCCCGTCGCGCAGCCCCGCGATGTCAGCCGTTCCGGCAAGGGCGGGGTTTGCACCTGCGACAAGCAGCGTATAAACGAGGCCGAGCACAAGATTTTTCATACGTCCCTCCAAGGGTATTCAACATGACCGACACGACCTCGAACAAAATGTGGGGCGGGCGTTTCGCCGCCGGACCGGATGCGATCATGGAGGCGATCAACGCCTCGATCGGGTTCGACAAACGGATGGCCGCGCAAGACATCAAAGGGTCGCGTGCCCATGCCGCCATGCTGGCAGCCACAGGCATCCTGACTGATAACGACGCTGACGCGATACGGGAAGGGCTTCTCACAATCTTGTCAGAGATCGAAGAGGGCCGGTTCGAGTTTTCAGCAGCACTCGAAGACATCCACATGAACGTCGAAGCGCGTCTGAAAGACCTGATTGGTGAGCCCGCAGGCCGCCTGCACACGGGCCGCAGCCGCAATGACCAAGTCGCGACCGATTTCAAACTCTGGGTGCGCGACCAATTGGACGCCGCCGACGAGGGGCTGCAGGCCCTGATCCGCGCGCTTTTGTCTCAGGCCGAAGCGGGGGCCGATTGGGTTATGCCGGGCTTTACGCATCTGCAAACCGCGCAGCCCGTGACATGGGGGCATCACATGATGGCCTATGTCGAGATGTTTGGCCGTGACCTGTCGCGCATCCGCGATGCGCGGGCGCGGATGAACGAATGCCCGCTGGGCGCCGCCGCATTGGCCGGCACCTCCTTCCCGATCGACCGCGAGATGACGGCAGAGGCGCTTGGTTTCGACCGCCCCGCCGCGAACTCCCTCGACGCGGTGAGCGACCGCGACTTCGCGCTGGAATTCATGTCAGCCGCCAGCATCTGCGCCATGCACCTGTCGCGCTTCGCCGAGGAACTGGTGATCTGGTCCTCCGCGCAGTTCCGTTTCGTGGCGCTGTCGGACCGCTTCTCGACCGGCTCCAGCATCATGCCGCAAAAGAAAAACCCCGACGCTGCCGAGCTGATCCGCGCCAAAGTGGGCCGCATCTTTGGCGCCAACACCGCGCTGATGATGGTGATGAAGGGGCTGCCGCTTGCTTATTCCAAGGACATGCAGGAAGACAAAGAGCAGGTCTTTGACGCCGCCGACAACCTGATGCTGGCGCTGGCCGCGATGACCGGCATGGTGGGCGACATGACCGCCGAGCGCGAGAACCTCGCTGCCGCAGCAGGCTCCGGCTTCTCCACCGCCACCGACCTCGCCGATTGGCTGGTGCGCGTGCCGAACCTGCCGTTCCGCGACGCGCATCACGTGACCGGCACGCTGGTGGCCATGGCCGAGGCGCAGGGCTGCGATCTGCCGGACCTGACGCTGGAGCAGATGCAATCGGTCCATGCCGAGATCACTGCGGATGTTTTTGATGTGCTTGGCGTCGAAAATTCGGTAAACTCGCGCATGTCCTACGGCGGCACCGCGCCTGCGCAGGTGCGTGCCCAGATCGCGCGTTGGAAGGAAATCCTGAAGTGAAACGCCTCCTTGCGGCCCTTTCCCTGGTGAGCCTTGCCGCCTGTGGCGCGGATGGCGAACCGGTGCGGCCCACGGCGAGCAGCAGCATCACCATGTCCTCGTCGGGCGTCTCGGTAGGGACGGCGGTGGGGCTGCGCCGCGGGCCGTTCTCCGTCTCGCTCGGGGCCGGGTCGTGAGGCCGCTGTTGCAGATCACACTGGTGGCCGGGGCGCTTGCCTTGGCCGCTTGCACCCCGCCGCAGTCCGCCCCACGGCAGACCGCGCCGACACCGCCGACCGAGCCGGGGATCAGCCTGTCGGGCTATGCCACCGTCGGCGTGGTCAAGAGTTTCTGATGTCGCTTTTGCGGATGCTCTACCTCGCCCTCGCGGTCTGGGGCACGGTGCATCCGATGTATTACTTCGTCACATGGTTCAACGCCGAAGGCTGGAGCCTGAGCGCCATGGTGGACGCATGGCACGCCAATGCCGCCGCCAGCGGGCTGGTCTGGGATCTGACCATCGCTGCCGTCACTTTAACCATCTGGATCATTGCCGAGGTCGCCGTGCGGCGCAATTTCCTCAGCCTGATTGCCATTCCCGCCACGTTCTGTATTGGGGTGAGCTGTGGCCTGCCGCTCTATCTTTTCCTGCGGACAGCGCCCATCAGATAAGCGGCGACGACATGGGGCCAAGCGCAGATGGATCATTTTCTCTATAAAGACGGTGTGTTGCACGCCGAAGACGTAAGCCTGGCCGAGATTGCCGCCGCCGTGGGCACGCCCGTCTATGTCTATTCCACCGCCACGCTGCTGCGCCATTTCCACCTTTTTGACGACGCGCTGTCGGGGATGGACCATCTGGTCTGCTATGCGATGAAGGCCAATTCCAACCAGGCCGTTTTGCGCACGTTGGCGCAGGCGGGCGCGGGGATGGATGTGGTCTCGGGCGGGGAATACCGCCGGGCCAAGGCGGCGGGCGTGCCGGGCGATAAGATCGTCTTCTCCGGCGTTGGTAAGACTCGGGAAGAGATCGAATTGGCGCTGACGGGGGGCATCCGTCAGTTCAACGTCGAGAGCGAGCCAGAGATGATCCTGCTGGATGTCGTGGCGCGCGAATTGGGCAAAGTGGCCCCGATCACCATCCGCGTAAACCCGGATGTGGACGCGAAAACCCACGCCAAGATCGCCACCGGCAAGAGCGAGAATAAGTTCGGCATCCCCATCGCCCGCGCCCGCGAAGTCTATGCCATGGCGGCCAAACTGCCGGGGCTCAAGATCGTGGGCATCGACGTTCATATCGGCAGCCAGTTGACCGATCTCGCCCCCTTTGAGCAAGCCTATGGCAAGGTCGCGGAGCTGACAGAGGTGCTGCGCGCCGATGGCCATGAGATCCGGCGGCTCGACCTTGGCGGCGGCTTGGGGATCCCTTACGAGCGGTCCAATTCCGCCCCGCCGCTGCCCACGGATTACGGTGCGATGGTGCAGCGCACGCTGGGGCATCTGGGCTGCGAAGTCGAGATTGAGCCGGGCCGTCTGATCGCGGGCAACGCGGGCGTTTTGGTGAGCGAGGTGATCTACCTCAAGTCCGGCGAGGGGCGCGACTTCCTGATCCTCGACGCCGCGATGAACGATCTGATCCGTCCGGCGATGTATGACGCATGGCATGACATCGTGCCGCTGAACGAACCCGCCCCGGGAGCCGAGCCGCGCCCCGTCGATATCGTGGGCCCGGTCTGCGAATCCGGTGATACTTTCGCCAAACAGCGGATGATGCCGGTGCTGGGCTCAGGCGATCTGGTGGCCTTCCGTTCTGCCGGGGCTTATGGCGCGGTGATGAGCAGCGAGTATAACTCGCGACCCCTGATCCCCGAGGTGCTGGTGAATGGCGATCAATTCGCGGTTATCCGCCCACGGCCAAGCTTTGACGAAATGATAAACCGCGATACCATCCCTGAATGGCTTTGACGGCATCCCGCCGCCGGGCCACCGGAGCGTGACGCATGGAGACATCCACTGACAGGACAGACGGGCTGCGCGCTTTGCGTTGGCCCCTGCGGCTGACCTGGGCGGGGATGCTGGCCGAGGCGCTGGTGCAGGCGTTCTGGCCCATGCTGGCGCTGGTGCTGGCGGTGCTGGCGGCGCTGATGATGGGTGCGCAGGATGCTTTGGCGGGCGGCGCGCTTTGGGCGGTGATGGCCGTCATCGGTCTTGCGGCCCTCTTTGCTTTGTTCTTTGCTCTGCGCCGTTTCCGTCTGCCATCGCGCGCAGCGGCGCTGGCGCGGTTGGATGCCAGCCTTCCGGGGCGGCCCATCCGGGCGCTCTTGGACGATCAGGCGATTGGCGCAAGCGATGCCGCCTCGGCGGCGGTCTGGCAGGCGCATCAGCGGCGCATGGCTGCGCGGGCGGCTGCGGCGAAACCGGTGAAGGGCGACCTTCGGGTCGCGCAGGCCGATCCCTATGCGCTGCGCTATGTGGCTTTGCTTGGGTTCATCGTGGCGCTTGTCTTTGGCTCCGTCTGGCGGTTGGGCGAGGTGACGCATCTGGCCCCCGGCGGGGCGGGCGGCACGCTCGCCTCCGGCCCCGTTTGGGAAGGCTGGGCCGAGCCGCCGCGCCATACCGGCAAGCCGACGCTCTACCTCAACGATCTTGAGGCCGGGGCGCTGTCGCTGCCCGAGGGCACGCTGATCACCCTGCGGCTCTATGGCGAATTGGGCGCGTTGACGGTGGCGGAGAACGTCTCGGGCCGCGAGGTGGCGGCATCCTCGGAACCCGCGCAGGATTTCACCCTGCGCCAAAGCGGTGAGATCAGCATCGACGGGCCGGGCGCGCGGGAATGGCAGATCACGCTCTTGCCCGATGCCGCGCCGCAGGTCGAACGGCTGGGCCCGCCCGAGGTGACCGCCTTGGGAGAGATGAGCCTGCCGTTCCTTGCGCGCGACGATTATGGCGTCGAAGCCGGGGAGGCGCGGATCAGCCTTGATCTGGATTCTGTCGACCGCCGCTATGGTCTGACCGTCGACCCCGAGCCGCGGCCTGAGATCGTGGTGCCGCTGCCCATGCCGATCAGCGGCGACCGGCGCGATTTCGAAGAGACGTTGATCGAAAATTTCTCGAAACACCCATGGGCCAATCTGCCGGTGTCGCTGCAACTTTCGGTCTTGGACGCCTCCGAACAGCAGGCCGTGACCGAGGTAAGCCAGCTGACCCTGCCGGGGCGGCGTTTTTTCGATCCGGCGGCGGCGGCGGTGATCGAGATGCGGCGCGATCTTTTGTGGTCGCGCGCCAATGCGCCGCGCATCGCGCAGGTGCTGCGCGCGGTAAGTTATGCCCCCGGCGATGACCTGCGTTCTGAGGTGACGGCGCTGCGGCTCAAGCAGGTGATCCGGCGGCTGGAACTGCGGGCGCGCTACGGGTTGGACGAAGAGGTGCAGACCGAGCTGGCCGAAGACCTCTGGGCGCTGGCGATCGAATTGGAAGAAGGCGTGTTGGCCGATGCGCTTGAGCGGATGCGCCGCGCGCAGGACCGGTTGAACGAGGCGATGAAGAACGGCGCCTCTCAGGCCGAAATCGCCGAGCTGATGGACGAGTTGCGCCGCGCCACCGAAGACTACCTTGAGCAACTCGAGCGCCAGCAGGCGCAGGAGGGCGCGGGCGAAGACCAGCAGCCGCAGGGCGAGGCGATGCAGATGACCCAAGACGATCTGCAACGCATGATGGACCGTATCCAAGAGCTGATGGAGCAGGGCCGCATGGCCGAGGCCGCCGAGGCGCTGCGCCAGTTGCAGGAAATGATGGAGAACATGCGCGTTACCGAAGGCCAGCCCGGACAGGGCGGCAATTCGCCCGGTGAGCAGGCGATGGAGGGGCTGTCGGACACGCTGCGCGAGCAACAGGGGCTGAGCGATCAGGCCTTCCGCGACTTGCAAGAGCAGTTCAACCCCGGCACCGGCGCGGGGGAGAGTGACGGCAACGAAGGCCGCAACGGCGGGCAGGGGCGCGGCGAGAGCCATGAAGGGCAGCGCGGGCAGGGCGGCCCCTCTGGTGAAAAAGGGGGCGAGGAAGGGCTGGCCGGTCGCCAGCAAGCACTGCGCGACGAGCTGCGCCGCCAGCAGGGGCGTTTGCCCGGGCAGGGCACGGCTGAGGGGGACGCGGCCCGTGACGCGCTGGACCGCGCGGGCGAGGCGATGGACCGCGCCGGAGAGGCGCTGCGCCGCGATGAACTGGCCGAGGCGATCGACAATCAGGCGCAGGCAATGGAAGCGCTGCGCGAGGGCATGCGCGCCCTCGGTGAAGCGATGGAGCAGGAGCAACGCGCAGGCCAGCCGGGCCAAGGCACGGCAGAGGGTGGCGATCAGCGTGGCGAGGGGCGCGATCCGCTTGGGCGTGAGCAGGGCGGCAGCGGGGCCAACAGCTCGGACGCGCCGCTGGCGCAGGGGCCGGACGATCAAGGCCGCGCGCGGCGGTTGCTGGACGAAATCCGCCGCCGCTCGGGCGAGGCAGAGCGGCCCGAGGTCGAGCGGGATTACCTTAACAGGCTGTTGGATCGGTTCTGATCGGGATTAACCCTGCGACTGGGTCGCCACGGTGTCGAGCCAGACCAGCAGGTCTTGCAACTGCCCGTCGAGCCAGAGCCGCGCATCGTCCATCCATGCCACATAGGATGACAGATAGGGATCGGCCTGCGGCAGGGATTGCGCGATCTCGGGCGCGTAGACATAGACCGCCGCGAGGATGGCGGCCAAGACGATCATTATGGTGAACCCACGCATGAACCCGCCGGATTTCTGCGGCTTTTCGGGGCGGTCGAGCGCGGCGGTGGGGGTGGGCCCGGCATGCGCGCCCTCTTGCCCGTCATGGCGCAGGGTCGAGTTAATCTCTTCGATATCGGGCAGAAGATCGCGGCGCGAGGCGCTGCCATAGGCGTCGACCTCGCTTTCCGGGACCGGCTCTCCGCGCATCTTGGCCATGCGCAGGCGCGCCTCATGGGCGCGGCGGGCGTCTTCATCCTCGGTCACATGGTCTTCTGCGGCGATCTCGGGGGCCTGCTGCGGCTGGGGCCGGGGCGCGTCGTCTAGGCCAAGATCCGGCTGGCTTTCCAGCGGTTCCGACTGGCGGCGGCGGCGGGCTTCTTGCTCTGCCGCGGCCTCTTGGCGGAGGATCTCGGCGATGGCGGGGTCGAGGGGGCGGCGCACCGGCGCGGCGGGGGCGGGTTGGGGCGTTTCCTCCTCGGGGTCGAATTCGTCTTCGAAGTCGTCGTCTTGATCGTCTTCAAAGGGCGCGTCTTCCTCTTCATCGCCGAAGGGTTGCAAATCGGGCAGGCTGGCCGCTGCGGCGGCTTCCGTGTCCTCATCCGAGCCGCGCTGCTTCATCCGCATCACGTCGTCGGCGAAATCATCCTCTTCGGCCTCTGGCGCATTGTCGGGGTGATGCTGGAACCACGTCTGCCCGCAGTTGGAACATTGCACATCACGCCCCGCCGCCGGCATCACATCGTCGGGGACTTCGTATTGCGCGTCGCAGTTGGGGCAGATCAGCCGCATGGTCATTCCTGGGTTCGTTCGGTGCTCTGAGATCGTAACGGGCAGCATATGTCCTAGAATAACGTAGGAAAAGTGATATCTGGGCAGGGTGCTGGGGTTCTGAGTGATTGAATCCTTTCCGGTGCTGAGGCACAACAGGTCGAAGTTTTTTAAGGTGGATGCGTGATAGAGCTCGAAAATGTGGCCTACAGCTATGGCGGGGGCGAATTGCTGTCCGACATCACGCTGAAACTCGCCCCCGGATCGTTCCATTTTCTGACCGGCCCCTCGGGCGCGGGCAAGACCACCTTGATGAAGCTCTGCTACGGTGCGCTTTTGCCCACGGCGGGGCATCTGCGGCTGTTTGGGCAGGACGTGCGCGGGCTGGGGCGCGATGACATCGCGCTGATGCGCCGCCGTGTCGGCGTGGTGCACCAAGACGTGAAATTCCTCGACCATCTCCCCCTGACCGAGAATGTGGCCCTGCCGCTTAATGTCTCGGGCCGCGGGGCCGAGGCGGGGGGCACAGATCTGGAAGAATTGATGTCTTGGGTGGGCCTCACCAACCGCGCCGACGCTCTGCCGCCTGAGCTCTCGGGCGGGGAGCGGCAACGGGCCGCATTGGCGCGCGCGGTGATCATGTCGCCCGATGTGATCTTGGCGGATGAGCCGACGGGGAACATCGACTGGGACATGTCCCAGCGGCTGCTCCGGCTGCTGATCGAGTTGAACCGCATGGGCAAGACCGTGTTGATCGCCACCCATGATCTGGGCCTGATCCGCGCCACCAAGGCGCATGTGCAGGCCCGCGTCTTGCGCATCGCGAACCGGCGCATTCAACTGGCGGGGGCGGATCTGTGAAGCGTTTCGATCTGGGCGCCTTGCGCGCGATTTTCAAAGGCGACCGGCAGGCCGACCGCGTTGTGCCGCCTTCGGGTTTCACCGCACAACTGACGCTTTTCGCAGCGGCGGCGATGGCCTTTCTGGCGGTCTTTGCCTTGGCGCTGTCGCTGGCATCGGGCCGTTTGGCGCAGGTCTGGGGGCAGGAGTTGGCGCAGTCGGCGACGGTGCGGATCGTGGCGCCGCTGGACCAACGCGCGGCCCAGACGGAGGCGGCCTTGAAGGTATTGCAGACGACCAAGGGCGTCGCCTCGGCCCGTGCCCTGACGGATGCGGAACAAGAAGAGCTGCTCGCCCCGTGGTTCGGCCCGGAATTGGCGATGGAGAACCTGCCGGTGCCGCGCCTGATCGAAGTGGTCGAGGAGGGTGAGGGGTTGGACCCCGTGGGCCTGCGCCTGCGTCTCTCGGCTGAGGTGCCGGGCGCGGTGCTTGACGATCACAGCCGCTGGCGCGCGCCGCTGGTCGCGGCGGCGAGCCGCCTGCGCCTCTTGGGCTGGATTTCGACGCTGTTGATCGGTGCTGCGGTGGCCGCGATGGTGACGCTTGCCGCGCAGGCGGCGCTTGCGGCCAATGCGCAGGTGATCGCGGTGCTGAGGTTGGTGGGGGCGACCGATGATTATATCGCGCGGGCCTTCATCCGCCGTTTCACCCTGCGCGCGCTGCTGGGTGCGGCGGCGGGCACGGCTTTGGGCATGATCGCGGTGGTGTTGCTGCCTGACGCGGGCGAGGCGGGCGGATTCTTGACCGGCTTGGGCTTCCAAGGCTGGCATTGGGCGGTGCCGCTGATGGTGCCATTCCTTGTCGGCGCGGTCGCCTTTGTCGCCACCGGGGCCGCCGCGCGGCGTACATTGAGGGAGTTGACATGAAGCTGCTGCAGTGGGTCCGCTCGATCCTTTATATCGTGCAGGTGACCGTGGCGATGCCGGTGATCGGGCTGGCCTTCGCGCCTTGGGCGATGTTCTCCAAACGCGGGGCCTATGCGGGCTGCAAAGCCTATGCCGCTTGGGCCATGTGGACGGCGCGTTGGCTGATCGGCTTGCGCTGCGAAGTGCGCGGCCAAGTCCCCGAGGGTGAGGTTCTGATCGCGGCCAAACATCAATCGTTCCTCGATATCATCATGATCTTCCACGCCCTGCCGCGGGCCAAGTTCATCATGAAGCGCGAGGTGCTTTGGACGCCGGTGATCGGGCAGTACACCAAGCGGATGCAGATGATCGCCGTGAACCGGGGCAAGCGCGGGCAGGCGATCACCAAGATGATGGGAGACGTAAACGCGGGCCGGGTGGAGCCGGGGCAGATCGTGATCTATTCCCAAGGCACCCGCGTCGCCCCGGGGCTGAGCGCGCCTTACAAAGTTGGCACGGCGGTGCTTTACGATCAACTGGGGCAGCTCTGCGTGCCTGCGGCGACCAATGCGGGCTACTTCTGGCCGCGCCGGGGCCTCTACCGCCGCCCGGGCTTGGCCGTGGTGGAGTTTCTGGAGCCGATCGATCCGGGGCTGGACAAGCGCGCTTTCATGGCGCGGTTGGAGCAGGAGGTGGAGAGCCATTCCGACGCGCTGCTGCGCGAGGCAGGGTGGCGGCCTACGGAGGCGGGGTAGGCGCGGGGCGCTCGCTTTTTTTGGTCTTCGAGGGGCTCTCGGAATGACCCGCCCGGCCGCAGGCCGGGCAGCGCCGACCCGCCCCCCTGGGGCGGCGCTTTCAGCACCACCCCGCGGGTCGGCGCTGCCCTCCGCGACTTGTCGGCATGCCGTAGTGCCCGCTGAAACGATGGTTTCGCAGGCTGCAATCTTAGATATTCAGGAAGCCGTTAAAGTGGCGGCGCCGCCGGGGGAGGTGGAAAAGACAGGCGTCACCCTGCATGTCTCTACGTATCGACATGACCCGCGAAGGGCCTCATCTTCCGTGAATGTCGCGACGGGGGTGGTTTTACGGCAGGGGTGCTAACGCGCGATAGCCGCAGCGTGCGCCGCCTGCGCAACGAAAAGGGGCGGACCCTTGGCCCGCCCCCTCGTTTTACATGTGGATCGGCCCGTCGCCGCAGGCCAGTGCGGCTTCGCGCACGGCTTCGGAATAGGTCGGGTGCGCGTGGCAGGTCATCGCCAAATCCTGCGCCGAGGCACCGAATTCCATCGCCACGCAGACCTCGTGGATCAGGTCGCCCGCGCCGGGGCCGATGATGTGGCAGCCGAGGATGCGGTCGGTCTCCTTATCGGCGATGAGCTTGACGAAACCGTCGCCGGCAAAGACCGCCTTGGCCCGCGCGTTGCCCATGAAGGAGAACTTGCCGACCTTATAGGGGCGGCCCGCTTCCTTCAGCGTCGCCTCGGTTTCGCCCACGCTGGCGACTTCCGGGTGGGTGTAGATCACGCCGGGGATCACGCCGTAGTTTACATGGCCATGCTTGCCCGCGATGACTTCGGCGGCGGCCATGCCTTCGTCCTCGGCCTTATGCGCCAGCATCGGGCCTTCGATCACGTCACCGATGGCATAGACGCCTTTGACGGAGGTCTCCCAATGCTCGTTGACAGCGATCTGGCCGCGCTCAGTCATCTTGATGCCGAGATCGTCCAGACCCATGCCTTTGACTACCGGCTTGCGGCCTGTGGCGACGAGTACGGCATCGGCTTCGATCTCGTGTTCGCTGTCGTCCTTGCGCAGCTTATAGCTGACCGTGGCTTTGCCCTTGGCGACTTCGGTCTTCTGCACGGCAGCGCCCATGACGAAGTTCAGACCCTGCTTTTTCAGCATCCGCTGGAAGGTCTTTTGCACCTCGGGGTCCATGCCGGGGGTGATCACGTCAAGATATTCGACGACCGTAATCTCGGTGCCGAGACGGGCATAGACGCTGCCCAGTTCCAGCCCGATCACGCCCGCGCCAATCACCACCATCTTCTTGGGGATTTTGCCCAGTTCCAGCGCGCCGGTGGAGGTCACGACGGTCTTCTCATCGACCTCGACGCCCGGCAGCCCTGCGGCTTCAGAGCCGGAGGCGATGATGATGTTCTTGGCCTCATGGACCTCATCGCCGACCTTGACCTTGCCCGCCTCGGGGATCGAACCCCAGCCCTTGAGCCAGTCGATCTTGTTCTTCTTGAACAGAAATTCGATGCCCTTGGTGTTGGTCTCGATCGTCTTGTCTTTGTAGGTCAGCATCTGCTTCCAATCGACGGTCGGCGCTTTCGCCTTCAGACCCATCTCTTCGAAATTATGCTCGGCCTCATGCAGCATATGCGTGGCGTGCAGCAGCGCCTTGGAGGGGATGCAGCCCACGTTGAGGCAGGTGCCGCCGAGGGTCTCACGGCCTTCGACACAGGCGGTTTTCAGGCCCAGTTGCGCGCAACGGATGGCGGCGACATAGCCGCCGGGGCCGGAGCCGATCACGATGACATCATAGCTCGACATGGGGGGTCTCCTTAGCAGTCGGGTGGTGCAGGCAAGGTATGAGGCGCGGGTTTCAGGTGCAAGCGCCGCTGCCTGCGGGTGTTTGGGGATAGGGTTAAACGAGGGCCGCCAGCAGCATCAGCATGGTCGCGGCGAAACCGACGATCCAGATGAACGACCGGTGTGGGCGCAGGCCCATCGCGTAGGCCGGGATATAGAGCAGCCGAGCGATGAGATAGACCCAAGCGCAGGCGGCGGTGAAGGCGGTGTTCTGGGCCGACATCTGCACAACGCCCACGGCGATGCCGAAAAGGATCAGCCCCTCGAAATGGTTGTTCATCGCGCGGCCCAGACGGGCGGTGCGGTCGCTCATGGCCTGCGAAGGCTCACGGTCGCGCGCCGACATGGTGTAGCCGGGGCCAAGCTCGCGGTTGGCGGGCACGGCGTAGAGCACGAATTGCAGCCCTTGCAACAGTGCCGCGAGGGTCAGAACGGTCAGCTCGGCGCTCATGCGGATTTCACGAAATAGGCGGTGGAACTGGTCACGGTGCCCTTGTCATCGCTGCTGAGCGCATCGGAGCGGGCGAGCCAGTCATCGGCCTTTTTGCGGTCGTTCACATCCAAGAGAACGGAGGCTTTGCTGCTGCTGTCGGCGTGTTGCCAGATTTGCAGCACCGAGAGCCCCGCATTGCGCCGCGCCTCGGCATCGGCGTCGAATGCGTCTTTCCAAGCGGCGAAATCGGTGACGTCGAAGTGGCAGATCATCTGCATGGGAATGCCTTTCAGAGCGCGTGGAAATAAAGAACGGCGGTGGCGGCATAGCCTGCGAGCCACGCCAGCGTGCGGATCGTCGGCACGCCGAGGGCGTAGACGATCAAATAGATGATCCGCGCCAGCAAAAAGACCTGTGCGGCGAGCAAGGTGGCGCTGTTGTTGCGGCCCATGATCTCGACCAGCAGCACGGCGGGGGCGAAGATCGCCATGGCCACGACAGAGTTATCAAGCGCGCGGCCCAGACGGGCGGTCATCCCGGTTGTGGTGCGCGTCTCGTCGCGCGAGGACATCAGGTAGCCCATCGAGAGTTGCCGGGTCGCGCCCAACACCTGCAAGAGGATCGTAAGCATGACCAGAAGGCCATAGGCGGCGAGGAGGGTGGTTTCACTCATGGTCTGTGTCCTTTCGCTATGTGGGAAAACCCACGGGTCCACAGGTAGATAGGGCGGGGGTCGCCCCCCGCCCATAGTATCACAGATCCATCAACAGACGGCGCGGATCTTCCAGCATCTCTTTGACGCGGACGAGGAAGGTCACAGCACCTTTGCCGTCGATCAGGCGGTGGTCGTAGCTGAGCGAGATATACATCATCGGACGGATCACGACCTCACCGTTGATCGCCATCGGGCGGTCCTGAATCTTGGCCATGCCGAGGATGCCGGACTGCGGCGGGTTCAGGATCGGCGCGGTCATCAGCGAGCCGTAGACACCGCCGTTGGAGATGGTGAAGGTGCCGCCGGTCATGTCGGCCATGGTCAGCTTGCCGTCACGGGCTTTCTTGCCCATGGCGTTCACGGCCTTCTCGATCTCGGCAAAGGACATCGCGTCGGCGTCTTTGATCACCGGCACCACAAGACCCGTGGGCGTGCCCGCGGCGACGCCCATGTGGACGTAGTTCTTGTAGATCACGTCGGTGCCGTCGATCTCGGCGTTGACCTCGGGGATCTCTTTCAGCGCGTGGCAGCAGGCCTTGGTGAAGAAGGACATGAAGCCCATCCGCACGCCGTGCTTCTTCTCGAAGTCGGCCTTGTAGGCGTTGCGCAGGGCCATGACCTCGGTCATGTCGACCTCGTTGAAGGTCGTCAGGATCGCGGCGGTGTTCTGCGCTTCCTTCAGGCGGCGCGCCATGGTCTGCTTGAGGCGGGTCATCTTGACGCGCTCTTCGCGGGCGGCGTCATCGGGGGCGGAGGCAGCGCGCGGCGCGGCCGGCTTCGCCTCGGCTTTCGGCGCGGAGGCGCCTGCGGCCACGGCTTTGGTCACGTCTTCCTTCATCACGCGACCGTCACGGCCCGAAGCTGTGACCTGATCGCGGCTGATGCCTGCTTCGGCCATCGCTTTCTTGGCGGAAGGCGCGTCTTCGACATCTTTGCCATCGGCGGGCTTGGTCTCAGGCGCGGCACCGGCACCGGATTTGGCGTCTTCACCCTTGGGGGCAGCAGCGCCTGCGCCGGTGGTCAGCGCGGCCAGCGTGGCGGACGCTTCGACTGTGCTGCCTTCTTCGGCAAAGATTTCGGCCAGCACGCCTGCGGCGGGGGCGGGGACTTCGACGCTAACTTTGTCGGTCTCCAACTCGCAGAGCATTTCATCGGCTTCGACCTTGTCGCCGACCTTTTTGAACCAAGTGCTCACAGTCGCTTCGGTCACCGACTCGCCCAAGGTGGGCACCTGCACGTCGATGCTTTGACCTTCGCGGGCGGCGACTTCGGTAGCGCCTGCGTCGATTGCTTTGGGCGCATCGCCGCCACGGTCGGACTGGGAGGCGGCACCGGCATCTTCGGCGGCTTCCTTGGCCTTGGGCGCGGCGGCGGTGCCGCTGTCGCCTTCGCTGACATTGGCCAGAAGGGCGTCGACACCCACGGTGTCGCCTTCCTGCGCCACGATCTCGCTCAGGGTGCCAGCGACGGGGCTGGGCACTTCGACGGTGACCTTGTCGGTTTCCAGCTCGCAGAGCATTTCATCCACCGCAACGGTATCGCCGGGTTTCTTGAACCATGTGGCAACGGTGGCTTCTGTGACGGATTCGCCCAGCGTCGGGACGCGTACTTCGCTTGTCATGGTTTACTTTCCTTTGATGGTCAGCGCCTCGTCAACGAGGGCGGCTTGTTGTGCTTTGTGCTGGCTGGCCAGACCCGTGGCGGGCGAGGCCGAAGTGGCGCGGCCCACATAGGAGGCGCGGCCATGTTTCGCGTCGATGCGGCCCAGAACCCATTCAATATTGGGCTCGATGAAGGACCATGCACCTTGGTTCTTGGGCTCTTCCTGACACCAGATCATCTCGGCCCCTTTGAAGCGTTCCAGCTCCTTCACGGCGGATTGCGCGGGGAAGGGGTAGAACTGCTCGAAGCGCAGGAGGTAGATGTCGTCGATGCCGCGGGCGTCACGCTCTTCCAGCAGGTCGTAATAGACCTTGCCCGAACACATCACCACGCGCTTGATCTCGTCATCCGCGACCAGTTTGGTGTCGGAGTTGCCCTTTTCGGCGTCATCCCAGAGCACTCGGTGGAAGCTTGACCCAGTGGTGAATTCATCGGCCTTGCTGATGGCCAGCTTGTGGCGCAGCAGCGACTTGGGCGTCATCAACATCAGCGGCTTGCGGTAGCTGCGGTGCAGCTGGCGGCGCAGGATGTGGAAGTAGTTGGCGGGCGTGGTGCAGTTCGCCACGATCCAGTTGTCGCCGCCGCACATGGTGAGGAAACGCTCCAGACGGGCCGAGGAGTGCTCGGGCCCCTGACCCTCATAGCCATGCGGCATCAGGCAGACGAGGCCCGACATCCGCAGCCATTTGCTCTCCCCGCTTGAGATGAACTGGTCGAACATGATCTGCGCGCCATTGGCGAAGTCGCCGAACTGCGCCTCCCAAAGCGTCAGCGCATTGGGTTCGGCCAACGAGTAGCCGTATTCAAAGCCCAGCACCGCATATTCGCTGAGCATGGAGTCGATGACCTCATATTCGGCCTGACCTTCGCGGATGTGGTTCAGCGGGTAGTAACGGTCTTCGTTCTCTTGGTTGATGAAGGCCGAGTGCCGTTGGCTGAAGGTGCCGCGCGTGCTGTCCTGACCCGACAGACGGACCTTGTACCCCTCGGTCAGCAGGGAGCCGAAGGCGAGCGCCTCTGCCGTGGCCCAGTCGAAGCCCTCACCGCTTTCGAACATCTTCTTTTTCGCGTCGAGCAGACGGCCGATGGTCTTGTGCAGCGGGAAGCCCTCGGGCGCGGTGGTGATCGCCTTGCCGACATCTTGCAGCGTTTCGGGGGCAATGGCGGTTTTGCCGCGTTGGTAGGACTTGTTCTTTTTGTCCATGCCGGACCACTTGCCGTCGAGCCAGTCGGCCTTGTTCGGGCGGTAGTCTTTCCCGGCCTCGAACTCATCATTCAGATGGTTCTGGAAGGCGGTCTTCATGTCTTCGATCTCACCCTCGGGGATCAGACCGTCGGCCACCAGACGCGAGGTATAAAGGCTCAGCGTGGTTTTCTGTTTCTTGACGCTCTTGTACATCACCGGGTTGGTGAACATCGGCTCATCGCCTTCGTTGTGACCGAAGCGGCGGTAGCAGAAGATGTCGATGACCACGTCCTTGTGGAACTTCTGGCGGAACTCGGTGGCGACGCGGGCGGCGTGGACCACGGCTTCGGGGTCATCGCCGTTGACGTGGAAGATCGGCGCCTCGACCACAAGCGCGTTGTCGGTCGGATAGGGGGAGGAGCGCGAGAAATGCGGCGCGGTGGTGAAACCGATCTGGTTGTTCACCACGATATGCATGGTGCCGCCGGTTTTGTGCCCCTTGAGGCCCGACAGCGCGAAACATTCGGCCACGACACCTTGGCCCGCAAAAGCCGCGTCACCGTGCAGAAGCACGGGCATGACGGCGGTGCGGTCTTCGTCGTTGAGTTGATCCTGCTTGGCGCGGACCTTCCCCAGCACCACGGGGTTCACCGCCTCAAGGTGGGAGGGGTTCGCGGTGAGCGACAGGTGCACGGAGTTGCCGTCAAACTCACGGTCCGAGGAGGCGCCGAGGTGGTATTTCACATCGCCCGAGCCATCCACATCGTCGGGTTTGAAGCTGCCGCCTTGGAATTCGTTAAAGATCGCGCGGTAGGGCTTTTGCATGACGTTGGCAAGGACCGAGAGGCGGCCCCGGTGGGGCATCCCGATGACGATGTCCTTGACGCCCAACTGGCCGCCGCGCTTGATGATCTGCTCCATCGCCGGGACAAGGCTTTCGCCGCCATCGAGGCCGAAACGTTTGGTGCCCATGTATTTGACGTGGAGGAATTTTTCGAAACCTTCGGCTTCGACCAGCTTGCTCAGGATTGCCTTGCGGCCTTCCTTGGTAAAGGCGATTTCCTTGCCGTAGCCTTCGATCCGCTCTTTCAACCAACCGGCCTGTTCGGGGTCGGAGATATGCATATATTGCAGCGCGAAGGTGCCGCAGTAGGTCGAGCGGACGATGCCGACGATCTGCTTCATGGTGGCCACTTCGAGGCCGAGCACATTGTCGATGAAGATCGGGCGGTCCATGTCGGCATCGGTGAAACCGTAGGACTTGGGGTCAAGCTCGGGCTGTTCGCCCATGTCGCGCATGCCCAGAGGGTCGAGCGTGGCGGCGAGGTGGCCACGAATGCGGTAGGCGCGGATCAGCATGAGCGCGCGGATACTGTCGAGCACGGCGGCGCGGATTTGATCGTCGGAAACGGGCACGCCCTTTTCCTCGGCCTTTTTCTTGATCTTCTCGCCTGCGGCCTTCGCCTCGGTCGGTTCGGGCCAGACGCCGGTCAGCGCGCCCATCACCTCGCTCTGCGGGGCGGGGGGCCAATCGGGGCGTGCCCAAGAGGGGCCAGCGGCCTCGGCTTGCGCGGTTTCGGCGTCATCGCCCATCGCCGCAAAGAACGTTTGCCATGCCTCGTCAACCGCGTTGGGATCGTTGGCATAGCGGGCGTACATCGCCTCAAGATATTCCGCGTTGTCGCCTTCCATAAAGGAAGAGGCGTGGAATTGTTCGTTGGCGGGTTGGTCGGTCATTGGGTCACCTTTGTTCGGCGGGGCAGACGGGACAGGGTCAGAATCAGGGTCGGTCTATAGTCAGGCCCGGGGCGGGGGGCCATAGGTATCGAAGGCGGAGGTGCAGGGCCCTGCGAGGCCGCCGGATCGGGCGTTTGCCCGCGGGCCGGCGCCGGGCGAAAGCGGGCAGAGATTGACCGCGGTCTGAATGTGCATCTTGCCCTCCTTCGCTGTCGGCGACGCCGGGTGGTTTTTATCAAGACCCCGCAAAACATAGTGCTTTGCGGAGTGGGTCAATGGGCGGGCCATGGCCCGCCCGGCAGGCATCAGCCTTTGTCGATCGCTTCTTTGACCGCTTCGCCCAGTGTGGCGGGGCTGTCGGCGACCACGATCCCGGCTTCTTTCATCGCTTCGATCTTGCTCTCCGCGTCGCCCTTGCCACCGGCGACGATCGCGCCTGCGTGGCCCATGCGGCGTCCGGGAGGGGCGGTCCGGCCTGCGATGAAACCAGCGGTGGGCTTCCAGCGGCCCTTCTTCTTCTCATCGGCGAGGAACTGTGCCGCTTCCTCTTCGGCGGAGCCGCCGATTTCGCCGATCATGATGATCGACTGTGTTTCGTCATCGGCAAGGAACATCTCCAGCACGTCGATATGCTCGGTCCCTTTGATCGGGTCGCCGCCGATGCCTACGGCGGAGGACTGGCCGAGGCCCATGTCGGTGGTCTGCTTCACGGCCTCATAGGTCAGCGTGCCCGAGCGGGACACGACGCCGACGGAGCCGCGACGGTGGATGTGGCCCGGCATGATGCCGATCTTGCAGGCGTCGGGTGTGATGACACCGGGGCAGTTCGGGCCGATGAGGCGCGACTTGGAACCTTCGAGCGCGCGGGCGACGCGGGCCATGTCGAGCACCGGGATGCCTTCGGTGATGCAGACGATCAGCTCCATCTCGGCGTCGATTGCCTCAAGGATCGAGTCGGCGGCGAAGGGGGGCGGGACGTAGATCACGGAGGCATTGGCCTCGGTCGCGTGTTTGGCTTCGTGCACGGAGTTGAAGACCGGCAGGTCGAGATGCGTTTGACCGCCTTTGCCCGGGGTCACGCCGCCGACCATCTTGGTGCCATAGGCGATGGCCTGTTCGGTGTGGAACGTCCCCTGCGAGCCGGTCAGACCCTGACAGATGACTTTGGTGTTTTCGTTGACTAGTACGGCCATGATTTCTTCCTTGGTCGGTGATGTTTAATCCCGGGGGCAGGCCCCGGGGGCGTCAGACGCGGTGCGCCCGGTTGGTGGGATGGGCCGTGGCAGGCGCAGGGCCGGGCCACAGCAGGATGGCGACGAGGAACATGACCGGGATGCCAAGCTCCCCGATCTCCTCGACGACGAAGGCGGTGCGTTCGGCATCGGCGCTGACCTCGATCCCCAAGGGGGCGAGTTTGCGCGCGATGCCGTCGATCAGTTTGTAAGCGACGGTGAAGCCGATCCCCAGCAGGACGGCCCCCGCCCAAGCGCGGCCCCGAAACAGGGCCGTGAGATAGGGCCGGGCGTGACGCCGAAGCATCAGCAGGATCGCGGTGACGATCAGCGCAAGGATCAGCGCGGCGATTAGCCGCTCGCCCAGCGGGACACCCTCACCGGTATACTGGCGGGCTTTGAACAGGCCGCGGGTGAAAAGGCTTTTGTCGAGGTCCAATTCGCGCGCTGCCATGACCGCCAGCACCAGCGGCAGATACCAGACCCGCAACACCGCGCCGCGCAGGGTCCAGACCAATGCGAGAATGCAAAGGATGTAACCCACGACGGAGAGGCTTTCGTAAAAGCCGCCTTCGGCCAGTAGCGTGGTTTGAGTGGCGGCGGGCAGGCCGTTCACAACGACCATCTGCGCGGCAAAGGCCAGGATCAGGGCAAGGATCACCCACCAGCCCGCGCGGGAAGAGGCAAGCGCCTGTGTCATAGGCCCGCCTTTCGCGGGGCGCTGTCGCGCTTGGCCGCATGTTGAATAAAGGGGGCGAGCGACAGCACGGGCATCAGTAAAGCTGCTCATCTTGATCGACCAGCAGGTCCAGCACCCGCAGGGTCAGCAGGCCCGCGCCCATGATCATCAGGCTGCGGCCGATGGAGCCGGTGAGGTTCGACGGCAGGATCATCGCCAGCCCGTCACGGGATTTCCGCGCTGCGCGGCGCAGCCCGCGGTCGTGGCGACGGCGGTTGACCGGTTCGGGCAGGCGCAGGGCGCCGGGTTGCCATTGCCGGATCAGAATGCCCGCCCCCAATAGCGCAATACCCGTCAAAACGGGGGAGGATTTGGGAGATTGATCCATACTGACCTCATTGCGTGATCGGGTGGGCGCGGCGCGGTGTCGTCGCATCTGCCCCCGCCGCCGCATGGCGGCGGGAACGGTGATATAGGCCATGCCCGCTGCGCGAAGCCCTGCGGGAACGGCCAAAAAGGCTTAGCCTTTGACCGCTTTCACGATCTTCTGCGCGCCATCCTTCAGGTCGTCGGCGGCGATGACGTCGAGACCGGAGTTGTTGATGATCGCCTTGCCTTCTTCGACATTGGTGCCTTCGAGACGGACAACCAGCGGCACTTGCAGGCCGACCTCTTTCACCGCGGCGACAACGCCTTCGGCGATGACGTCACAGCGCATGATGCCGCCGAAGATGTTCACGAGGATGCCTTTGACGTTCTCATCGGAGGTGATGATCTTGAAAGCTTCGGTCACCTTCTCTTTCGTCGCGCCACCGCCCACGTCGAGGAAGTTGGCCGGCTCCGCACCGTAAAGCTTGATGATGTCCATGGTCGCCATCGCAAGGCCCGCGCCGTTCACCATGCAGCCGATCTCACCGTCGAGCGCGATGTAGTTCAGGTCATACTTGGAGGCTTCGAGTTCCTTGGCGTCTTCCTCGGTCTCGTCGCGCAGGTTGGCGATGTCGGGCTGGCGGTACATAGCATTGCCGTCGAAACCAACCTTGGCGTCGAGCACCTTGAGTTCGTTGCCGGGCATGACGATCAGCGGGTTGATCTCGAGCATCTCCATGTCCTTCTCGATGAAGGCTTTGTAGAGTTGACCCATCAGCTTGACGCATTGCTTGACGGCGGCGTCCTCAAGACCCAGCGAGAAGGCAACGCGGCGGCCGTGGTAGGGCTGGTAGCCGGTGGCCGGGTCGACGGAGAAGCTCAGAATTTTCTCAGGTGTCGCTTCGGCGACTTCTTCGATGTCCATGCCGCCTTCGGTGGAGCAGACAAAGGAGATGCGGCTGGTCTGGCGATCAACCAGCAGGGCGAGGTACAGCTCGCGCTCAATGTCGGAGCCGTCTTCGATGTAGATGCGGTTGACCTGTTTGCCTGCCGGGCCGGTCTGGTGCGTGACCAGTGTTTTGCCCAGCATCTTCTTGGCTTCCTCGGCCGCTTCTTCCACGGATTTGGCCAGGCGCACGCCGCCCTTTTCGCCAGCGGCGGCTTCTTTGAAGCTGCCCTTGCCGCGACCGCCTGCGTGAATCTGCGCTTTGACAACCCAGAGGGGCCCGTCCATTTCGCCGGCTGCGTTCTTGGCGTCTTCTGCCTTCAGCACAACGCGGCCGTCGGAGACAGGGGCGCCATAGCTGCGCAGGAGGGCTTTTGCCTGATATTCGTGGATGTTCATGAAAACGGTCCCGTTTCTGTTCCAGTTGCCCCGTAGTATGGGGATGACTTTCGTTCCTGTAAGGGTTTTTTCGGAGAAAGCCGGGTTTGGCCAGCTAAAAATGAGTTTTGTGATCACACGATAATTACGTGTGATCACATTTCCGCTCAGCGGCTCCGAATCGGCTGATTTTTGCTTGAATAAGGGGGGATAGGCCGCCCCACCGGAGGGGCGGACCGGCTGCTTAGCGCGGCATGAGCGCCCAGTAATCGAGGTCAAGAAAAACCTCGGAGCGGTATTTCCCGGCCTCATCGCGCAGCTCGAAGGGGGCGCCGCACTTGGTCGCCACAAGGCGCAGACGCAGCGCACCGACACCGGGGGCCGCAGTCTCGGCCTTATCGAGCACTTCGGTCCAGGCACGGACGGTATCGCCCGCAAGGCAGGGGTTGGCATGGGCGCCGCCGTTCAGCCCCACGACCATTTGCGCATTGGCCAGCCCGTTGAAGGACAGCGCCCGCGCCATGGAGATTACATGGCCGCCATAGATCAGCCGCGAGCCATCGGGGCGGGCGGAGGTGTCGAAATGCACCTTGGCCGTGTTCTGCCACAGGCGCGTGGCCATCATGTGCTCGGCTTCCTCAATCGTAACACCGTCGACATGGTCGATCTTTTCGCCGACCTCATAATCGTCCCAGCGGTGCGGCTCCCCGGCGCGGGCGAAGTCATAATTGGTAAAGTCGAGGCCCTGCGGGATGTGCAATTGATCCACGGTCAGCGCATCGGGCAGGTCCGGCAGGGTGGTTTCGGGCGCGGGGGCGTCGAGGTCACCTTTGCGCACCATGACCCAGCGGACATAGTCGAGCACCGTTTCGTCATTCTGGTTCAACCCGGTGGTGCGGACCCAGACGACGCCGGTCTTGCCATTGGAGTTTTGCTTGAGGCCGATGACCTCGCTTTCCGCGCGCAGCGTGTCGCCGGGCCAGACGGGGCGCAGCCAGCGGCCTTGGGCATAGCCCAGATTGGCCACGGCATTGAGCGAGACATCCGGCACGGTTTTGCCAAAGACGATGTGAAAGGCGATCATATCGTCGAGCGGGCTGGCCTTCAGCCCGCAGGACTGGGCGAAACTGTCGGCGGAATAGAGCGCGTGCCGCGCGGGGTAGAGCGCGTGATAGAGCGCACGTTCGCCCGCGCCGACTGTGCGGGGCACCGCGTGATGCAGCACCTCGCCCAGTTTGTAGTCTTCGAAAAAGCGGCCCCGGTTGGTCTTGCTCATCACTGCTCGCCCAATTTGGTGTCGGGCGAATAGGTGCCGGGGGCGTCTTTCACCACGGCTTGGCCGCAGCGCATGACCCCGGCCTTGTGGTCCCATGTTTGGGTGGGAGAGCCGTAAAGCTCCCAACCTTTGTTCAGCGCGTCGGTGACCTTGTGGCAAAAGGCGGATGTGTCTTCTTCGGAGAGGAAGCGGTAAACTTTCATGGAAGGCTCCGGGATCAATGGGGGAAGGGAAGGACGCCGAGCCATGTGTGAATGCCGGCGACGAGAACGAAGAGGATCGTGGAGATCACGATGAGGCGGATATAGGTGGCGCGGCCTGCGTGGGGCGGAGGTGTCCAGCCCGGCTCGGCGCGGTTGATCAGGATCACTTCGCTCACCGCCCAGCCCAGCATGGTGCCAAAGAGCAGGATGGAGGCGAGATCGCCGTTGACCAGAAGGTGTGCCGTGGCCCAGATTTTCACCGCCAGCAGTTGCGGATGGCGGGTTTTATAGGCGGGCCATGCCTTGGCGCCCTTGGCGGCGCTGGAGCCGAAGACCCAGAAGGCCAGCACCATCAACAGGTTGTTGATGTGGATGAAGAAGCTCGGCGGGGTCCAGACCGGAATGAACTCCGCCGCGCGATAGCCCCAGATGATGAGGGCCAGCGCCACGACCAATGCGGCGGCCACCGCGCCCCGGCCCGCGGTGCCCATCTGCGCCCGTTGGGCAGGCATCAGGCGTTTGAAGAGATGGGCCCCGATCCAAAGGATCAGGCCGAGGATGAGGATTGTCATGGCGAAGGCTCCGGGCTCATGGCTGCAATTGCCGCCAGTTTTGCCAGTGTTTCGCGGGCGGTGGCAACATGGAGATTTTCCACGATTTTACCATCGACGACCGCCACGCCCTGACCTGCGGCCTGCGCCTCTTCATAGGCGTCGATCTGGCGGCGGGCGAGGGCGGCTTCTTCCTCTGACGGGGTGAAGGCCGCATTCGCGATGTCGAGCTGCGCGGGGTGGATCAGCGTTTTGCCGTCGAACCCCATGTCGCGGCCCTGTTCGCATTCGGCGCGCAGCCCGTCTTCGTCTTTGAACGCATTATACACCCCGTCGATGATCGCCACGCCATGCGCTTTGGCGGCCAGCAGGCAAAGCCCGAGGCCGGTGATCAGCGGCAGCCGGTCGGGGCGGAAGCGGGTTTGCAGGTCTTTCGCCAGATCGTTGGTGCCCATGACCATGGCCTGCAACTGGCGGTGTCCGGCGATGGCGGCGGCGTTGAGCATGGCGCCGGGGGTTTCCATCATCGCCCAAAGGGGGATGTCGCCCACGATCTCGGCCAGCGCTTCGAGATCGGCGGGGGAGCCGACTTTGGGCAGGAGAATCGCATCGGGGTTCATTGCGGCGGCGGCGCGGGCGTCATCGGCGCCCCATTCGGTATCGAGCCCGTTGATCCGCACCACCCGCATCCGCGCGCCGTAGCCGCCTTCGGCCAGTGCCTCGGCCAATGTTTCACGTGCAGCGACCTTCTCATCGGGGGAGACGGCATCTTCGAGGTCGAAGATCACCGCGTCGCAGGCCAATCCGCGGGCTTTGTCCAAGGCACGGGGCTTGGAGCCCGGAATGTAGAGAACGGAACGCAGGGGGCGGGTTGTGGCGGTCATGAAAGGCTCCTCGGGCAGGGCGGCGTACTGGCCGCCTAACATTATTGCGCACAGAGGGGCATTTTTGTGCGAAAACTTCAAGGCAAAACATGCCGCGACGCAGCGAAGCTGTTGCGGTGATTTCCGCGCGGCGGATTAACCAGTCTTTCAGCCTTGGGGCGCACTGTCAGTTGCATCGCATCTGCGGCAGTTTCCAGCGCAGCGGATGCAATCATTTCAACCAAGGCTGCTTTGGGGGCCGGTGCGAAAGACGGCGCATTGCCATCCACCAAGGATCACGCCTTTCGATGCGAAGGCAGATGCTATGACAGGTTTCGTTAAATTTCTTCACCTCGCGGCGCTCACCGCGGCTTCGGCGATTGTGCTGGCCACCACGACCGAGGCGCAGACGCCGCGCAATTGCGCGCCGCGCGATCATGTGGTGCTGCGGCTAGCGGATGGGTATGGCGAGACGCGCCAGTCCATGGGGCTGGGCGGCGATAATGCGGTGGTTGAGGTTTTCGCCTCTGACCAGACGGGCAGTTGGACGATCACGGTCACCGGGGTCAACGGTATCACCTGTCTTGTCGCCTCGGGCCAAGGGTTCGAGGCGCTGGCGGAGGAGTTGCCCGCCAAGGGCGAAGACGCCTGAGGGCGGAATATATCGGGGAAGCGCGGGCGGCCTAGGGCCGCCTTTTCTATGTTTGGGGCCTGCCGCTGCTTGGGCGAAGTCCCGCCATTTATTTGTGCCGCTGTGGAACTGGAGAGGGCCATCCGGGTTGTGGTTCCAGAAGAGCAAGCAACGCTCATTTTTGGAAGGAGACCTACAATGAAACGTTTTCTGAGCACGACGGCCATCGTATTGACCATGACCGGCGCAGCCTTTGCTGACGCGCATTCCGAAGGCTTTGGCAACGTTGCCGTAGAGCAGACAGATTTCCTTGCATCCGACCTGATCGGCATGCGCATCTACAACTCCGAAGCCGAAGTTGACGCGGCCACCCCCGTTGCCGATGGCGCCGAGCAGGAGTGGGATGATATTGGTGAAATTAACGACATCATCGTCTCGCAGGACGGCGAAGTGACTGCCGTTATCCTCGGCATCGGCGGCTTCCTTGGCATGGGCGAACGTGACGTTTCCATCTCCATGGACAAGATTCGCATCCTGAACGACGAAGGCGGCGAGCGCTTCCTCGTTGTGAACACCTCGAAAGAGATGCTGGAGCAGGCGCCTGAGTTCGAACGTCCCATGATGGATGGCGAGCGGATGGAAGGCGACGCCATGAACGAGACTGACGCGAACGTCACCGTGATCAATGGCGAGACCGAAGCCGAAGAGATGGCGAACGATATCGAAGCCGAGACCGAGGAAATGGCCAATGACGTAGAGGCCGAGACCGAGGAACTGGTGCAAGACACCGAGAACACGGCCGAGAACCTTGAAGCCGAGACCGAAGAGATGGCCAATGACGTAGAGGCCGAATCCGAGGAAATGGCGCAAGAAGCCGAAACCATGATGGAGAACGCCGAAGCCGAGACAGAAGAAGCTGTCAACGAAGCCGAAGCCAACACCACCGTGATCACAGGTGACGAAACCGTTGAGCGTGAACTGCTGCCGCGCCCCGAAGTTGAGCGTGAAGGCTATGCCAACGCCGAAGCCGAGATGATCGAGCAGATGAGCGCCGAAGACCTCGAAGGCTCCTATGTCTATGGCGCCAACGATGAGACCGTCGGTGAAATCGACTCGCTGCTGATCGGCGACAACGGCCAGATTGACCGTGTGGTCATCAACGTGGGCGGTTTCCTTGGTCTGGGCGAAAAGCCGGTGGCCGTGACATTTGACGAACTTCAGGTTCTGCAAAACGTGGAAGGCGACGACGTGCGCATCTACATCGACAGCACCGAAGAGCGTCTGGAATCGCAGCCTGAGTACCAAGGCGACTAATTCTTCGCCTTAAAGTTCAGCAATTGGCCGCCCCTCGGGGCGGCCTTTTTCGTGGTGAGAGCAGCGGTTAGCCGCCCGCCAATGCTGCAACTTGCACGGGACCGTGCATTTCGGTATCTCCGGCGCAAATGAAACCTCTGTCGGAGACATGACCATGGCCAGACCCAAAATCGCGCTTATTGGCGCGGGGCAAATCGGCGGCACTCTCGCCCATCTCGCAGCGTTGAAAGAATTGGGCGATGTCGTCCTGTTCGACATTGCCGAGGGCACCCCTGAGGGCAAAGCTCTTGATATCGCGTCGTCGGGCCCCTCGGGCAAGTTCGACGCCACCATGTCGGGCACGCAAGACTACGCCGACATCGCGGGCGCGGACGTCTGCATCGTCACCGCCGGTGTGGCGCGCAAGCCGGGCATGAGCCGCGATGACCTGCTGGGCATCAACCTCAAGGTTATGAAATCCGTGGGCGAGGGCATTGCCAAGCACGCCCCCGACGCCTTCGTGATCTGCATCACCAACCCGCTCGATGCGATGGTCTGGGCGCTGCGCGAATTCTCGGGCCTGCCGCACAACAAGGTTTGCGGCATGGCTGGCGTGCTGGATAGCGCGCGTTTCCGCCACTTCCTCGCAACCGAGTTCAACGTCTCGATGAAAGACGTCACTGCCTTCGTTCTGGGCGGTCACGGCGACACGATGGTGCCGCTGGTGCGTTACTCCACCGTCGCAGGCATCCCGCTGCCGGATCTGGTTAAGATGGGCTGGACCACGCAGGACAAGCTCGATGCGATCGTGCAGCGTACCCGTGACGGCGGCGCCGAGATCGTGGGCCTGCTGAAGACCGGGTCGGCTTTCTATGCGCCCGCCACGTCGGCAATCGAGATGGCCGAAGCCTATCTCAAGGACCAGAAACGCGTGCTGCCTGCGGCGGCGCATGTCGATGGGGCCTACGGCTTGAACGGCTTCTACGTTGGCGTGCCCACCGTGATCGGCGCAGGCGGTGTTGAGCGTGTCGTCGAGATTTCGATGAACAAAGACGAGCAGGCGATGTTCGACAACTCCGTTAACGCGGTCAAAGGTCTGGTCGAAGCTTGCAAAGGCATCGACGAGAGCCTCGCCTAAGCCTCAAGGCATATGAGTTCGAAAGCGCGTCCCAATCGGGGCGCGCTTTTTCGTTCGGGGGTGGGGTAGGTTTGTGATCACACGATAATCTGCTGTGATCACAAAAACGGGCAGGACCACATCACTCTGTCATTTTTCCACCGAAACACCGGCCAAACCCCGCAGATTCCCCGCAGTTCCCCGTGACAGTCCTGTAAAAACCGCTATCAAGATGCAAAGCACAGGACAAAGCACAGGACAAAGGACCGCGCCATGGCCGATGTGAACCGGGGTAACCGCCCGCTATCCCCGCATTTGACGATTTATCGCCCCCAATTGACTTCCATGACGTCGATTCTCACCCGGATCACCGGCAACGCGATGCTGATCACCGCGCTGCTGATCGTGTGGTGGTTCCTCGCCGCGGCCACGTCGCTTGAGTATTTCGACACGGTGAACGGGATCATGACCAGCTGGTTCGGTGATCTGGTCTTTACCCTGTCGCTCTTGGGCCTGTGGTATCACACGCTGGCCGGTGTGCGGCACCTGATCTGGGACACGGGCCGCATGCTCGATATCCCCACCGCGGAAAAGCTGGGCTGGACCGTGCTGATCGGATCGGTCGTGCTGACCATCCTGACCATCATCATCGTTTGAGGAGCGACACCATGGCATACATGACAGATCGCAAACGCGCCCGCGGCCTTGGCTCGGCGAAAACCGGCACCGCGCATTTCTGGGCGATGAAAGTCTCTTCGCTGGCGCTGTTGGTGCTGATCCCGCTGTTCGTCTTTACCTTCGGCAGCGCGCTTGGCGGCACATATGAAGAGATCCTTGCCTATTACGCGCGTCCTTTCCCGGCCATCGTGGCGGCGCTGACGCTGATCGTGGGCTTTAAACATTTCAATGACGGCGTGCAGGTGCTGATCGAGGACTATGTCCATGGGCTGGCCAACAAAGTCGCCCTCATCGTGATGACCATCATCAGCTACGGCGCAGCAGCGGTCGGCGTTTTCGCCATCGCCAAGCTCGCCCTGTAACAATACGCCCAAACGGGAGACCGATTAAATGGCAGCATATGAATACGAAACCCACGAATATGACGTTGTCGTGGTGGGGGCAGGCGGTGCTGGTCTGCGCGCGACTTTGGGCATGGCGGAGCAGGGGCTGCGCACGGCCTGTATCTCTAAGGTGTTCCCGACCCGCAGCCACACCGTGGCCGCGCAGGGCGGCATCGCCGCGTCCTTGAGCAACATGGGCCCCGACAACTGGCAGTGGCATATGTATGACACGGTCAAGGGCTCGGACTGGCTGGGCGATACCGACGCGATGGAATACCTCGCCCGCGAAGCGCCCAAGGCGGTTTACGAGCTTGAGCATTACGGCGTGCCCTTCTCGCGCACCGAAGAGGGCAAAATCTACCAGCGTCCTTTCGGCGGCCACACCACCGAATTTGGCGAAGGCCCGCCCGTGCAGCGTACCTGCGCCGCCGCTGACCGGACTGGCCACGCGATCCTGCACACGCTCTACGGCCAGTCGCTGAAGCAAAGCGCGGAATTCTTCATCGAGTATTTCGCCATCGACCTGATCATGTCGGACGACGGTGTCTGCCAAGGTGTGCTCTGCTGGAAGCTTGACGACGGCACCATGCATCTGTTCAGCGCCAAGATGGTGGTGCTGGCGACAGGCGGCTATGGCCGCGCGTACTTCTCGGCCACCTCCGCACATACCTGCACCGGCGACGGCGGCGGCATGGCAGCCCGTGCGGGTCTGCCGCTGCAAGACATGGAGTTCGTCCAGTTCCACCCCACCGGCATCTACGGCGCGGGCTGCCTGATCACCGAAGGTGCGCGCGGCGAGGGGGGCTACCTCACTAACTCCGAAGGCGAGCGCTTCATGGAGCGCTATGCGCCGACCTATAAGGATCTGGCGTCGCGCGACGTGGTCTCGCGCTGCATGACCATGGAAATCCGCGAAGGCCGCGGCGTGGGTGAGAACAAGGATCACATCCACCTGCACCTCAACCACCTGCCGCCGGAGACGCTGGACCTGCGCCTGCCGGGCATCTCGGAATCCGCACGCATCTTTGCCGGTGTGGACCTCACGAAAGAGCCGATCCCGGTGCTGCCCACCGTGCACTACAACATGGGCGGCATCCCCACGAACTACTGGGGCGAGGTGCTGAACCCGACCGCCGACAACCCCGATGCCGTAGCACCCGGCCTGATGGCTGTGGGCGAGGCGGGCTGTGCCTCGGTACATGGGGCGAACCGTCTGGGTTCCAACTCGCTCATCGACCTCGTGGTCTTTGGCCGCGCCGCCGCGATCCGTGCGGCCAAGATCGTCGACGCCGACAGCCCGGTGCCCGCGCCGAACCTCAAATCGGTCGAGAAGGCTTTCGATCGCTTCGACGGTCTGCGCAATGCCAAGGGCGGCACGCCGACAGCCGAACTGCGCCTTGAGATGCAAAAGACCATGCAGGCCGATGCCGCCGTCTTCCGCACCGACAAGACGCTGGAGGAAGGCCGCAAGAAGATGATCGACGTGGCCGACAAGCTGAACGATCTGCATGTAACCGACCGCAGCCTCGTGTGGAACTCCGACCTGATGGAGACGCTGGAGCTGACCAACCTGATGCCCAACGCCACCGCCACGATCACCGCCGCCGCCGCGCGGAAAGAGAGCCGGGGCGCGCATGCGCATGAGGATTACCCGGACCGGAACGACGACGAATGGCGCAAACATTCGCTGGCGTGGTTCGACGGTAACGATGCCAAGCTGACCTACCGCGCCGTGCACCTTGATCCGCTGACCAAAGAGGATGAAGGCGGCATCGACATGAAAAAGATCGCCCCCAAGGCACGGGTGTATTGATGGTCCGCACAGCACTCATCGCGGCCACACTGCTCGGCCTGTCGGCCTGTGTCGAGGTTCAGCAGGCGGTGGATGACACCGCCCGCCAGACCTCCAAAGGCGTGGTGACCGAGGTTCTGGCCACCCGTTTCCCGCAGGTGCCGAAAGAGCTGATCACCCCCTTCACCGATTGCATCATCGACAATGCCGACGCGCTGGAGCTGCGCGAATTGGCCCGCGCCACCGTGGTTGGCGTGGATGACACAACAGCGGGCACCGTGCGCACCATCCTGTCGCGCCCCGAGACCCGTACCTGCCTGCTGGCCGCCGCGCCCGCAGCCGGTCTGACGCTTTAGGAGACGCATAATGGTTCAACTGACGCTTCCGAAAAACTCCCGCATGACCAGCGGTAAGACATGGCCTAAGCCCGAAGGGGCGACCAACCTGCGCGAGTTCCACATCTATCGCTGGAACCCCGACGACGGGAAGAACCCGGCGCTCGACACCTATTTCGTCGATATGGACGATTGCGGGCCGATGATTCTCGACGCGTTGATCAAGATCAAGAACGAGATCGACCCGACGCTGACCTTCCGCCGCTCCTGCCGCGAGGGCATCTGTGGCTCTTGCGCGATGAACATCGACGGGATCAACACGCTGGCCTGCACTTACGGCATGGAAGAGATCAACGGCGTGGTGAAGATCTACCCGCTGCCGCATATGCCGGTGGTTAAGGACCTGATCCCCGATCTGACCCACTTCTACGCCCAGCACGCCAGCATCCAGCCGTGGCTGGAGACCGATACGCCCGAGCCGCGCAAGGAGTGGAAACAGTCGATCGACGACCGCGCCAAGCTCGACGGTCTGTATGAGTGCATCATGTGCGCCTGTTGCTCGACTTCCTGCCCCAGCTACTGGTGGAACGGCGACCGCTACCTCGGGCCAGCGGCCCTGCTGCATGCCTACCGCTGGATCATCGACAGCCGGGACGAGGCGACGGGCGAGCGTCTGGATGACCTCGAAGACCCCTTCAAGCTCTACCGCTGCCACACAATCATGAACTGTGCCAAGACCTGCCCCAAGGGGCTGAACCCGGCGGCGGCGATCGCCAACATCAAGAAACTGATGGTCGAGCGCACCGTCTGATCCCCCAAGCTGACAGGAAGGCCCGGCCAAGCGCCGGGCCTTTGGTTTTTCCCATGATCCTGCCCTTTGTCATCGTTATCGTCTTTGTGATCGTGCTGATCTTTGCCCGTCGCAACGCGCCCACGCGGGACTGCCGCTGGCGCGAAGACCGGGCGGGGGACAAGGGCGCGCTGCGCAAATACCACTGCGTCGCCTGCGGGGCCGAAGCCTACCGCAGCGAAGGCCCGCCCGACCGCTGCCTCAAAGGGCTCGACACCCCGCGTCTGTGACTTGCTTTTGCCCCCAGCCCGCCGCAAGCTTGCGGGAACAGGGGAGGCAGCAATGGGTGAGCGTTTCAAAGCAGATGTGATCGTCGTGGGGGCGGGTCTGGCCGGCATGATCGCCGCCCATGAGGTCGTGCTACGCGGCCGCCGCGTGCTGCTCATGGACCAAGAAGGCCCGCAAAGCCTCGGCGGGCAGGCGTTCTGGTCGCTCGGCGGTCTCTTCATGGTCGACACGCCCGAACAGCGCCGCATGGGCATCCGCGACAGCGCGGAACTCGCCTATCGCGACTGGATGGGCTCGGCGCAGTTCGACCGGGCAGAGGACGCCAATCCCCGCAAGCTCGCGCAAGGGTTCATCGACTGGGCGGCAGGCTGTTGATTGTCACTGAGAACTGACCCGGTATTTTCACCGAGATTTGACCCACCCTCAGTTATGCGTCGTGGTTTATG
>NZ_JBIFFO010000056.1:0-1914 GCF_043557115.1 Sulfitobacter sp. 1A13679 | reverse complement strand
CTGCTGGGCGATATCGAAACGGCCTGCAAAGAAGGTGAGGATACTGTCGCGCGTGATGCCGCCCAAGACATACCTTCAATTTGGGATTGTACGCGCATGGAATTCATCAAGCGTATAAAGAGATAGTCTTTCAGCGGATTTGAAAAATGCGGAAATCGGGAGTATCCGAAACTCTGTGTATGAGGTTTAGCCCATGCGGTTTCGACAGGTCATTTATTAAACCGTTCTGGGTATAGGATAGCGAACTGGTTTCGTGCGGCAACCCATTCTCTGACGCATCTGCCGGCCTTCTCGAAACTTCGGATCGCGAGATAGATCAGCTTTGTCGCGGCATCGTCGGTTGGGAAGCTGCCGCGCGTTTTGGTGGTTTTGCGGATGACGCGATTGAGGCTTTCGATCGCATTGGTGGTGTAGATTATTTTGCGGACCGCTGGTGGGAAAGCAAAAAACGGGATCACTTCCTGCCATGCCCGCCGCCAGCTCGGGGCGATTGAGGGGTATTTAGAGCCCCATTCCACCTCGAAATCAGCCAGGGCCTTCTCGGCCTCGCCGTCATCCGTGGCCTGATAAATCCGGCGCAGGTCTTTGGCCACGGCCTTACGATCTTTCCAACCGCAGAAGTTCAAGGAATGGCGCACCAGATGCACGATGCAAGTCTGGACTGTGGTCTCAGGGAAGGCCGCGTTGATAGCGTCAGGGAAGCCTTTTAGCCCATCTACCACCGCGATCAGAATGTCCTCCACACCACGGTTGCGCAGATTATTCATGACACTGAGCCAGAATTTGGCCCCTTCATTATTGGCGATCCATAGACCCAGAACTTCCCGTTCGCCCTCCGGAGTGACCCCCAAAGCCACGTATACGGCCTTGTTTTTGACCTGACGGCTTTCCGCGTCGCGGATCTTGACCCGCAGAGCGTCAAGAAAAACGATCGGATACATCGGTTCCAGGGCGCGGTTCTGCCAGTCCGACACCTCCTCCAGAACGGCATCAGTGACACGGCTGATAAGATCAGCTGACACCTTCAGGCCGTAAACTTCCTCAAGGTGGGCGCGGATGTCGCGGGTCGATAATCCGGCTGCATAGAGGCCAATGATTTTGTCATCCATCCCGTCGATCCGGGTCTGGCCCTTTTTGATCAGCTCAGGCTCGAAACTACCGTCGCGGTCGCGGGGAACGTCAATCGGAACCGTGCCGTCATGGCCCTTCAGCGTTTTGCGCGTCGCGCCATTGCGCCGGTTACGCTGCTCAGTGCCCGGGCGCGCGTCGGGCTCATAGCCCAGATGCTCGGTCAACTCTGCGCCAAGCATCCGCTCCATCAGCCGGACCTTGAGCTCCTTCATCAAACCTTGATCGCCCAGCAAATCGTCCGCGTTCTCAACGCCGCTCAGCAGCTCATCTAAAAGTTCCTTGGAAATCGTCATCGTTGTCATGCTCCTTCGTTGGTGAAGCATGGGCCAAATTACTCATACACAGAAGACCGGACACTCTCTGGCGTGTCGCTAGATCAAAAGAGTTGGCCTAAGAGCTTTAAGGACGACAAGAAGACCGCTAAACTTATGGTTGGTGAAGACTGGAACACCTACGCAAGCGCCCTCGGTGAAACTTATCCAGCACTGTCAAAGGTGCGTAAGAACCACGGCATGGATTTGATGTTAGTTGAGAGTGAAATCATCATTCATGCCATGAACCACCTACTGGATAAAGGTATAGGCTGCATATCCATCCATGATGCCCTAATCGTACCCCAAGAGAACGTTGAAGACGCTAAAGAAGCCTTCTACGCATCCTACAAGCACAAGGGATTCACGCAGCCCAAACTGTCAGTCGGATAGCATGATTTATTTAGGTCTGGCGAGGTGCTAAATCGTATTAGTAAACAGAAGAACAATTATAATATATACCTATAGTATG
>NZ_JBIFFO010000055.1:0-1924 GCF_043557115.1 Sulfitobacter sp. 1A13679 | reverse complement strand
CGCGTCATTGACGACCCGACGGATCAACCGCAGCGGATGACGATCCGGAACCCGCTGCTCAAGATCAACATAGCTGAACAGCGACCCGCTTGCCTCGTCCGTCCCACGCATCGCCACCTCCTGCTGCCGCTGCCATGTCGGAAGTGAATCATGTTCTCATAACCGCGTCGAGGGCCGGCTTCCGGTAATCCTTAGTGTGTCTGACGTCAGCACCTTTGGGACAGATTTGAGGATTTGAACAACGGAGGGTTTCTGGTTCATCGTAGCCTTTAAGGAGCGAAGATGAACAAGAAGCCCGGAACATCGAAAGACGCAGCTGACAAGCTGGTCAAAAACATCCGCCGCAAGACCCGCCAGACCTACTCGGCGGAGGAGAAGATCCGCATTGTTTTGGCCGGATTGCGCGGGGAGGAAAGCATCTCGGCGTTATGTCGCCGCGAGGGTATCTCTGACAGCCTGTATTATACTTGGTCGAAGGAATTCCTTGAGGCTGGAAAGCGTCGCCTTTCCGGCGACACAGCGCGTCAGGCGACATCGCCTGAGGTGAAGGATCTGCGATCCGAGGCCATGGCTCTGAAAGAATGCGTGGCTGATCTAACCCTTGAGAACCGCCTGCTCAAAAAAAGCATGACAGGGGCTGGGGAGTTCGAGGAATGAGGTATCCAGCAACCGAGAAGCTTGAGATCATTCGCACGGTTGAGGGATCACACCTGCCCACAAAAATGACCCTTGATATGCTGGGTATCCCGCGCACGACATTTTACCGATGGTATGACCGCTACGTCGAAGGCGGCCTTGATGCATTGGCGGACCGCGCGCCTCGGCCGAAGTCGGTCTGGAACCGTATTCCGCAGGACCGGCGGGATGATCTGATCGAGTTTGCGCTGGAACATGAGGCGCTGACCACACGCGAACTGGCCGTCAAATATACTGATGAGAAGCGGTATTTTATCTCTGAATCATCGACTTACCGCATTCTGAAAGCTGCCGATCTGATCACGGCACCCGAGTATGTGGTGATCAAGGCTGCCGATGAGTTCTCGGACAAAACCACGGCGATCAATCAGATGTGGCAGACCGACTTCACCTACTTCAAGATCATCGGCTGGGGCTGGTATTACCTCAGCACGATCCTGGACGATTACAGCCGGTATATCATTGCCTGGAAGCTCTGCACGACCATGCGAGCCGAGGACGTGACAGACACCATTGAGCTGGCTCTTACGGCGTCTGGCTGCGACCAAGCCGTGGTCCGACACAAGCCGCGCCTGCTCAGCGACAACGGGTCGTGCTACATATCCGGCGACCTGGCCAAATGGCTGGGGGACCAGAAAATGGATCACGTTCGCGGTGCGCCGTTCCATCCGCAAACCCAGGGCAAAATCGAGCGCTGGCATCAGACCATGAAGAACCGGGTTCTACTGGAAAACTACTACCTGCCCGGCGATCTTGAACGCCAGATCGGGGCCTTCGTCGACTATTACAACAACCAGCGCTACCACGAGAGCCTGAGCAACGTCACACCCGCTGACGTCTATTTTGGACGTGACAAAGCCATCATCAGAGAAAGGGAAAAGATCAAGAAAATGACGATCCAAAGCCGCCGCTTGCAACATCAAAAACAAGCAGCATAATCAATCACGCAAACGAACCAGAGCCTCCAAAGTTCAAGCCGCTCTGATGTCCCATTTTATATGACGACGGACACCTTGAGCAATTACGCATGGATCTGGAACTGGCCCAACTCGAGGCCAGCAGACCCCAACCCGCCCCAGCGGGTCCTACGGAGGATGAGCTGCGCGCACGCGAGCAAGAGCGACTGCGCCGTGAGGAAGAAGCCCGGCGCATGGCCGAACTGGAGCGCCGCGCCGCGGAGGAACGCGCTTTTCAGGAGCGGCGCATCGTCTCGCCCACCATCGCGTTT
>NZ_JBIFFO010000012.1:0-118406 GCF_043557115.1 Sulfitobacter sp. 1A13679 | reverse complement strand
GCCATGGCACCCGTCGCCGATCCGGTGAAAGGGTCTTCGGCGGGGCTGGGCGGGGCCAGCAGCAGCCGCGCATAGGTATCGCCCACAGCGGTCGCGCCTTCGAGGGTGACCCAAAAAGGCTCCATCATATCGCTGCCCTGCCCCAGATGGGCATTATAGGCCGCGAGCGCCTCGGGGTTAAGCTTCAGCCCTTCCAATGCGGCGCGACTGCGCAGAACGGTGATACAGAACGGCAGTCCGGTAGAAACTACCTGCGGCGGCGCGATGATATCCTCGGGTGCCACGCCGCCCACCTTGGCGACGAGATCGGCAGGCACTTCTTCCCCGAAGACCGGCGCGATCTGGGTCATGGCGATTTGGGAGCCGCGCACCTCGACCTCAACGATCCCCGCGCCAGTCTCCAACCGCAGTGGCCCTTCGCCGATCAACCCGCGATGGCGCAGCGCTGCGACGGTGGCGATGGTGGGGTGGCCCGCAAAGGGTATCTCTCGACTGGCGAGGTAGTATTTCACCCTGAAATCCGCGACCTCCGACGGGCCGGTAAAGGTGCATTCCACGAGGGATGTTTCGCGCACATAGACCATGCATAGCTCATCCGGCAGCCCTGCCCCGCCATGCACCACGGCGCAGCCATTGCCGCCAAAGACTTGGTCGGTGAAGGCGTCTACCCAGTCGAAATCGAAATCCATAAGGCCGCTCCCAATAAAAAAGGCCGCAGTGGACTGCGGCCTTGCATCGGGCTTAGCGTATCGTCGTGCCGCGCGGCGTCAATGCACCATCACTGGCCGGTAGTCATGCTCTCGCGCCAATGAGAAGGCGAGTTTCTGGTCGCCGACCAGCGCAAGCTGCTGCCCTTCGGCATCGTGAACGGCATAGAGAAGCTCAAGCCCCTCGGCCTGATCGCGCACCTCGCGCGGCAGATCGGCGACAGCGATGGTTTTGACATAGACCATACGGTCGTTTCCGTGGGTGATTGCGTCTTGCATGATGTTACCCCTTCTTGATCTTGATGGTTTGAACCACCGTTTCAGGCTTGGCGCGGGTCAGGTCGACATGCAGCAGACCATTCTCCATAACCGCCTCGCCCACATCGACCCCATCGGCCAGTACGAACGAGCGTTGGAATTGACGCGCAGCGATTCCACGGTGCAGAAACACCCGGTCTTCGCCATCGTCGGACTGACGCCCACGGATCACGAGCTGTCTATCCTCAACGGTTATCGACAGATCCTGTTCCGAAAAACCCGCCACCGCCAGCGTGATGCGATAGCTGTAGTCCGAGGTTTGTTCGATGTTGAACGGCGGATAACCTTCGTTTCCGGCCTTGGCGCTGCGTTCAAGCACCCGTTCCAATTGTTCAAACCCAAGCATATGCGGGTAAGAGGCAAGCGTTAATTTCGTCATGCGACACGTCCTTATCAGGTCAAGCGACAGTGTTTCACAGGCCCCGCAACCGGCAGCCCGTTGCATTGAATATGGGGGGGCTTGGGCAAGGGCGCAAGGGCTATGCCAAATGATCTCAACCGCTTATATTCAAGGTTCAGATGCCCAACGGAATCACCTGCCCATGAATGCCCCTACCGATCTGTCGATGAAAACGGACGAAGTGCTGCGTGTCGAGCTTGAGGTCTTTCGACGGGAACATCGCGATCTGGATGACGCCATCCATGCGCTGGTCGAACGCGGCACCGGGGATCAACTGACCCTGCAACGGCTCAAGAAACGCAAACTGCGTCTCAAGGATTTGATCGCCCAGATCGAAGACCGGCTGACGCCCGATATCATCGCCTGACCCATTATCCCCATGACCCGCGGCAATCGGCGTTGCCAGATGGGCCATGATGGGTATAGTGCGCGCTCTGATCCACCAAGAGAAGGCCCGCAGCAATGACCACGCCCCCGGTTGGCATCATCATGGGGTCCCAGTCCGACTGGGCCACCATGCGCGAAGCAGCAACCCTGCTGGACGAGCTTAACATCCCCTTTGAGGCGCGCATCGTATCGGCCCATCGCACGCCGGACCGGCTCTGGGACTATGGCAAGACGGCGGTGGACCGGGGTTTGCAAGTCATCATCGCGGGCGCAGGCGGGGCGGCGCATTTGCCGGGCATGATGGCCTCCAAAACCCGGGTGCCGGTGATCGGCGTGCCGGTGCAGACCAAGGCGCTGTCGGGTGTGGATTCGCTTTATTCCATCCTGCAAATGCCGCGCGGTTTCCCGGTCGCGACCATGGCCATTGGTGCTGCAGGCGCGGCCAATGCCGCCCTGATGGCGGCGGGCATCCTTGCGCTGCAAGACCCGGAACTGGCCAAGCGGCTGGACGATTGGCGCGATGCGCTCAGCGCTTCGATCCCCGAGGTGCCGCATGACTGAACCCCTGCAAACCGGCGCCACCATCGGCATTCTGGGCGGCGGCCAATTGGGCCGCATGCTTTCTGTCGCCGCAGCACGGCTTGGCTTTCGCACCCATATCTTCGAGCCGGGCGCCAACCCGCCCGCCGCCGATGTGGCCCATGCGGTGACCACCGCCCCCTATGACGACCACAAGGCGCTGGAGGCTTTCGCCCGCGCCTGCGACATCGTCACCTTCGAGTTTGAAAACATCCCCACCGAAGCGCTCGACGTGGTCGAGGCGATCACCCCGCTGCGCCCGGGCCGCGAGGCGCTGCGCATTTCCCAAGACCGGCTAACCGAGAAGACCTTCCTCGGCGATCTTGGCCTGCGCGTGGCCCCTTTCGCCGATGTGACCGACGCCGCCAGCCTGAAGGCCGCCGTCGCACAGATCGGCACCCCCGCGATCCTCAAGACCCGCCGTTTCGGATATGACGGCAAAGGCCAAGCGCGGCTGAAAGACGATGCCGACCTCGACGCCGCTTGGGCCGAGATGAACGGCGCGCCTTCCGTGCTCGAAGGTTTCGTGAACTTCAGCGCCGAAATCTCTGTCATCGCCGCGCGCAGTGCCACGGGCGAGGTTGCCTGTTTCGACCCTGGTGAGAATGTCCACCGCGATGGCATCCTGCACACCACCACCGTGCCCGCCAAGATCAGCAATGCACAGCGCACCGACGCGGTGCTGCTTGCCGGTCGCGTGCTGAACGCACTGGATTACGTGGGCGTTATGGGGGTCGAGCTTTTCGTCACGCCGCAGGGGCTGATCGTGAATGAGATCGCCCCGCGGGTGCATAACTCTGGCCATTGGACCCAGAACGGCTGCACCATCGACCAATTCGAGCAGCATATCCGCGCCGTGGCCGGATGGCCCTTGGGCGATGGGCAGCGCTATGCAGATGTGGTGATGACCAACCTCATCGGCGATGACATGGACCGCGTGCCCGAACTGGCCCGCGCCCGCGACACGGCCCTGCATCTCTACGGCAAGGCCGAGGTCAAACCGGGCCGCAAGATGGGTCATGTAAACCAGATCACCCGCGGCTGAGGTCAGCCAAAGAACCGTTCCGCCACCGCGCCGGACATGAAGCTCACCTGCCCCGCCGCGAAAGTGGCGGCGACCCGGCCCGTGGCCTTGTCCAACACCACGATATCGGCACGTTTGCCCGGCGCCAGCGTGCCGCGATCCGAAAGCCCCAACACCTGCGCCGGCCCCGATGAGACAAGCGCCCAAGCGCCTGCAAGGTCCAGCAATCCGCTCTGCGCCAGCATCAAGGCGGCGCGGCGCGGCGAAGGGTAATGATAATCCGACGCCAGCGCGTGACAAAGCCCCATGGTGATCAGATCCAGCGCCGAAAGGTTGCCGTTATGCGACCCGCCGCGCACCACATTGGGCGCGCCCATGATGACCGCATCCCCCGCCCCATGCGCGGCCTCGGCGGCCTCCTGCGTCTCGGGGAATTCGGCCAGCGTCACGCCCCGCGCCCGCCAAAGGGCGCGGCCATCGGCGGTCTGGTCATCATGGCTGCCCATCTTGACGCCACGCTGCGCCAGTTCCGCGCAGAGTCGGTCCAAGGCCGCGGGCACCTCATCGCGCCGCGCGTGCATCTCCTGCATCTGCGCCAAATGGCTCTCCGGGCTGCGCCCGGCCTTCAGCGCCTGCCCGACCAGCCGTTTTGGGGTCTTGCCCGCCGCCAAACGATCATGCGGCAGGTGATCGTTGAACACCACATAGCCCACGCCCCAATCCGCCATGCGCTGCGGCAGACTGTCGTAAAGGTCGAGCATATGGGTCTCAAACCGAAGCTGCGGGCGGATGTCGGTGACCAATTCCGGCGCGGTGTCGCGGATGCCGCTAAAGACCTGATCGGCGAACGCCAGCCCCCGCAGCCCGCCTTCCCAACTGACGAATTGCGCCAAGACCGCGGTGGTCATGCCATTCGCCGCGAGCTCGGCCTCCGCTGCGACCAACCCTTCGGACAGTTGTTTCATCGCCCCGCGACGCGGTGCCAGATGCCGCTCGAACGCGTCGCCATGCAGATCGACGATCCCCGGCATGACTTGAAAGCCGGTCAGATCGACAGGCCGCCCGACCGGGGCATCGGCAATCACCCCGTCGGCAAAAGACAACGGCGCACGGCACAGCCCCTCGGGGTGAAGCACCTCCGCATTGACGAGATCAAGGTTTGGCATCGTCCCCTCCCACCCCCGGCAGGCAGCCCGCTTCCGGGCAGCCGATCGCATTCAGGACGCCATCGATAAAAGTCATCGACCGGTCGAAACTGCCGGTTCTCAGAAAGGCCATGGTCTGGGCGATGACGCGCGGGTTGTTCATCATGAAGGTATGGGTCACCGGCAGGACGATATGGTCTTTCATCCCCGCCACACGGGTCGAGGCGACCGAGACCTTTCCGTCATCCGGCCCCGGCAAAAGGCTTGAAAAATAGGGGTTGAGCGACTGTGAGCCGGCAATCACGCCCAGCTCGAAAGGGACCGGCGGCAATTGGTTCGGCAAGGCCGCATCATCGGTGCCGATCTCGGCCCCGGCGGGCCCGTTCAACCATTCGAACGCAGGGTTCTCGACCAGTTCGTCCACCACCTCGCTGCCGTGATTGGGCGGCCCCAACATCACCACGCGCCCGACCCGGTCGGCACCGGCCTCGGCCACCCATTTGCGCACCAAAATACCGCCCATGGAATGAGTCACGAAATCGATCTGTGCAGTGCCGCAAGCCTCAATTGCGCGCGGCAGGGTCTGTTTCGCCAATTCCGCGATATTGGCCTCAGTCGAAGGGTAGCCCGGGCGCACCACGCGGTAGCCTTCGGCGGCCAAGGCCGCTTCCATCACGGCAAAAGACATCTCGGTCCTAGCCAGCCCATGGAGCAGAACCACACAGCGCCCCGCCGCGTTCTCGGCCGCGGCAGGCAGGGGGATCGCCAAGGAAATCGCGGCAATCAGCAGGGTGAAAAATCTCATCATGCCCTCCAGATAGACTGATTGCCCCGACTGTGAAATGGTCTTGGCGCGTTACCTGACGAAAGTATGCCGATGCCCCGACCCTGCCCTCGATTGGCCGCCCGCGCCGTGCTGCTGCACGAAGGCCGGCTGCTGCTGGTCAACGCCTATGCCGATGATCGGCTGGGCCTGATGTGCGCCCCCGGCGGTGGGGTGGAGGCCGGCGCCTCCCTTCCCGACAACCTGCGCCGCGAGGTCTTTGAGGAAACGGGCCTCACGATCTCTGTCGGCGCGCCCTGTTTGGTCAATGAGTTCCACGACCCCGGCGGCGAGTTCCATCAGGTGGATATCTATTTCAGATGCCACATCCTCGGATCCGCCCAAATCGCCCCCGATTGGCAAGACCGAGAGGCCATCGTCACGCGGCATCGATGGGTCACCCAAGCGGAACTGGCACAAGTCCCCCACAAGCCCGATAGCCTCGGCACAGTTGCCTTTGGCCCGACGGAGGCGGCGATCACCTACGATCCTTTGGAGCCGATTTTGCGCTAATCGCCCAAGCGATCCCGCCCAAAACCAAGGCCGTCGCGAGGACCAGCGTCAAGCTCAGCGGCTCACCCAAGAGCAGCGCCCCGGCGAGGATCGCGATGATCGGCACGCTCAGCTGCGCCACCGCCGCCGTGCCCCCGTCGATCCGCGTCAGCAGCCCATACCACAGGGCATAGCCAAGGCCCGAGGTCAGCCCGCCGCAAAGCGCGCCCAATAAAAGCCCCGTCAGGCTGAAATGCGCCCCCGCAAAAGCGGGCAGGATGAGCATGAACGGCAAACAGAGCAAAAAGTTCGCCGAAGTTGCCGCCAGCGGATCGCCCGATGTGCGACCGATGATCGTATAGGCGGCCCAGCCGATCCCCGCCAGAACCATCAGCCCGGCGCCGATTGGATCCGTGGAACCCTGCCCATCTGGCCAGAGGACCAAAACCAATCCCGCAAAAGCCGCCGCAGCCCCTGTAATCTGCCGCGCGGTGGGCGCCGCGCCGGCCAAAGCGGCGTAGGTGAACATGGTAATCTGCACCACGCCAAAAAGGATGAGCGCCCCGAGCCCCGCATCCAACGTCAGATACGCCAGACTGAACCCGATCATATAGACAGCCAGGCTCACGGCCCCGCCGATCCTGTTGCGCCGCAAAAGCGACAGCCGTCCACCCCGCAGCGCAACCAAGATGGCCAAAACCAATGCCCCCGCACCGACCCGCACAAGGGCAAAGCCCGCCGGATCGATATGCCCGCCGTCTACAGCCATCCGGGTCAAAATTGAGTTCGCCGCAAAGGCGCACATGGTGAGGGCGGAAAGAAGGAAAAGCTGCATGACCTCTCGCTTAGCCTCACTCTCCAGCCGCGCCAAGCGCGGAATGCTTTTTGCACAAGGTTCTAACTGTGACGTGATGATCCCCTCGTTCGCAGTGAATGCTGTGATAAGATAAGGCGGTACGCGCGCTGCAATTCGATAGTGGTGCCAGAGGGGTTCCATGGCTCTCTGGGGTTTCACCTATGCTATGTCATAGCCACGCCCTCGAAACGCACGGATACAGTCGTACCACGCTCATTACAGGTGGATACCAAACAGGCATGGCCCCCATAGGCCGCCGCGATTTTGCGAACCAAGGCCAACCCCAAGCCCGACCCTTCAACCTCATCGCGCGACCGCAAAGTGGTCATCGGCTGGAAGACACGCTCATGATAACGCGGCGGTATTCCCGGCCCATCATCGGAAACGGTCAGCATCATGGCCTCCCCTTCGTTTTTTACCACTACCTCGACCCGCCCGGAAAACCGATCATGATGCTTGATCGCGTTTCCAATCAACGCCACGAAAAGCGAGTGCAGGTCCTGATCGTCAACGACGAAAGAGTCGCACCCGAAGTAATGATCAACCCGGAAACCACTGGGCGGCCCGACTTCCTCTACTGCGGCATCAAAGGCCTGACGAAGCTCAAGCACGGTCGCATTGCGCCTCCTTCCGGCGCGCGAGTATTGAAGCAGGTCGACTAACATCCGATCCAACCGCCGCGTGTGCCGCTTCATCAAGGCGATGGAACTGTGGACCGAAGCGCTTACCTCCAGTCCCGCCTCCTCAATATCCTCGGCGATCCATTCAGGCAGTTCCAACAACGCGCGAATGGAGCCGCGCAGATCGTGACTTACCAGATGGATAAACTCCTCTGCATCAGGCCCGAGAGGCTGCGGCTCTTCGCGCGAAGGTAGCTCATGGTCGGCAGGTAACTTTAACAGCCGCTGCAGCATATCGCGACCTCCCTGCGAACAGCACACGAGCAAATCGCCCTGCTAGCCCGAATTAGGACCAAAGGTTCCATCAAGCTTTATCCCGTAGCAATCGACGCGCATTGGGGGGGTATTTCGCACGCAGGCGCGCCCACCTTGGTATTTGCCTTTCGCGTCCAACCCGGCTTGTGATTAACTGCCATTGCTGTGCAACCCGGGTCAGGGCCATTTTCGGCGAAAGCTCACCCTGAAGCGCCTTATCCAATCCCCTTCCCAATGTTTGGAAATACTCTGATTGCCCTTTCAAATAGAAATCGGGAATCGCCCCTTTAAGCGCCGCGCGATGCACCTCAAGAAAAGACTTTGAATAGGCCGCTTCCACGCCCCGGTCACTGTAGTGCTCACGGCGGAAGGGATCGAAAAAACCATCCGGCTGCCGAACGGCGAGCGTCGACATTGCCGGAGAGACCGCGAAGAGGGCGAATAGATAGGCGAGTTCTTTCTGCATCGATGCCGCGCTGATCACAAAGCTCCATCCCCAATTGAAATAGGGCATTTCGAGCAGTTCCTCCCCCACCTGCCCCCCGGGGGTTGGCCCATAAACCATCCGTCCGCGCATCGATGATCGAGGAGAGT
This sequence comes from Sulfitobacter sp. 1A13679, assembly GCF_043557115.1. Classification (NCBI taxonomy): domain Bacteria; kingdom Pseudomonadati; phylum Pseudomonadota; class Alphaproteobacteria; order Rhodobacterales; family Roseobacteraceae; genus Sulfitobacter; species Sulfitobacter sp. 1A13679. The sequence goes on along the minus strand of NZ_JBIFFO010000012.1, from coordinate 110,146 downwards.
TAAGGTATTTCTGCGTTCCGCCCCAGCCGATGTTGCAATAGACATCACCCTTCGCGTATCGCGCCCAATTTCCAAACAGCCCCAGGCTCGAAGTTTCGGGGGCAAGGCAGTCCGTGATCGCGATCAACTCTTCCAGCGCCGCGACACCCGGGTCATCTGCAATTTGCGGCGTCATATCAGGGGACAAAGGCCAATAGCCCTTGGCGTGAAACCGCACCCACCATTCCCATGCGAGATACCCCGGCGTGCGGAACAACAGTCCGCCATATCGACCGGCCTCTGGTGCATGAAAGAACCGGATTTGCCGGTCCAGTTCCTGCCAAGTTTCTGGCTGAACAAGTGGATAGCCGAAACGATCGGCGTAGCGCGCTTGGTCATGCGGATCGCGCAGCATCTCGCGATGGTAGAACATCAAATAGGCGTCGCCATCCGTTTGAAATCCATAAGTTTTACCGTCGAACCTATCCCCTTCTTGATAAAGCATAGGGTCGCGAAACCCCGGCGGTTCATAGCATGCGGCGAGGCCATCCAAAGCATGGACCGCCCCCGCGGCCACCAGATCTGCGACACCAAAAGTCGCGGGCAAAGCGACGTCATATCGCGCGTCACCGAGTACACTATTGAGCATCAGTTCCGCGTTGATCTGATCTACGCGCACTTCTTGTAGGTCAACCGCGACCCCGGTCCGTTCTGTAAAGGCTTTTGCAACCGGCGCGAGATTGGCCCGCGACCCTTCAGGCAACAGCACCGAAAGCGTCTTGGCGTTTCCCCCCAATTCGCGGGCCTGCGCGGCCACCTTTATATCGATCGCCTCACCGAATGCCGGAGCGGCGATCAGCGTGCTCAGACCGGCGCCCAATCCGATTGAAACCGTTCGCCTTGTCAATCCGCGGCCGTCTAACACGATTCGATCCTTCGATACGCCAGGGTATGAACCCCTCCCGCTGTCATGGCGCTGGTTTTAGGGCGACGGCGATTAACATTGCGTTAATCGATCCCGGCTATTCACAAGGCATGAAAACGATGCCCCCCCTTTGGCGCCTCCTGCAGCTTTTCGGCAGCCGCATCAGCACCCGTCTCCGGGCCGCTTTTCTGCTCGTTGCGGGCATCATCGGCCTAGCGGGGTGGGTTGCTACGGGGCAAATGCGCGCTGTTTTGGCCAGTCATGCTCATCTAAGCCAATCGGCGCTACCGATGTTGGGCGTCTCCCAGCAGATCGAGCGGTCTTTGAATGGTGTATTTCTTTCGATTGAGGAGTTAAATCAGCGAGATACCACCGCTTCGCCATCAGTCCTTGGGCAGGAAATTGGGACAAAGATCAGCGAAATCTCCAAACTTTTAGATGATCTGTCGACATCCGAGATCGCGCCGCCCTTGGCCGCCCGGCTGGAACAGCGTTTGCAGATGGCACGGCGTGCGACGGATGCGGCAGTAGTCGGCCTTCTGGAGATGCGGCGCGCAGAGGCCAAAATCGTCTCTACCCTCGATCTTGTCGAGCAAATCCAAGAGCAAAGTCACCTCATTATCGACGACCTGGCCTACCGGCTTTCCAGGCAGACCGAAGCTGTTCTGGGCGAACCCTTTGGGGCTACGAGTTCCGGCCAGCTTCAAAATCCTACGTCCCGCTTTCCCGAATTGCTGTTAAGTGCGGTCAATTTGAATGACATTCAGCTCAGTCTCGACACGCTCATCAATATCGTCATGTCGCAAGGGCTACAGAACCACCCCCTTCAACTCGCGCGCGCGAAACTGCTTGTCGAAGAACATTTTCAGGATGCCATAACCCGCTTACCGCGCATTCACGAGACAGCAAGCAGGCGGTCACTTGCACGCCAAATTGACGCGTTGCGCGACCTGCTGCTTCGTGCCGAAACAGGGTTCTTTGCCCATACAACGGCCCGCCTGCGGTTCCATAATAGCTTCGAAAGGCTGCAAGCCGAACATCTCCCCATGATCGTGGAAATTTCCGATATCTCCTCCGATCTGACCCAAAACACCCTAGAGCGGGTGGATGCTGCGACGCAGGCCCTGCGTGATACCATCAACCAAGTCATTTGGACCGTGGGTCTCACCATGGCCTGCGCTTTTCTCGTGATTGCGATGGCAAACGGCTTGGTTATCGAACGGCAGTTTAATCGCCGGATCAGACGCTTGACCGATTCCGTGACCGCGATCGCTCGGGGGGATCTCGACCATCCGATTACCGTGAGAGGGCGCGACGAGCTTGGAGAGATGGCGCGCGCATTGACCGTTTTCCGCGCCACGGCGGAGGAGCTGCGGCGCTCGAATATCGAGTTGGAGAAATTCGCCTATGTCGCTGCGCACGACCTGCGGTCGCCCCTCCGGGCGGTGCATGAATTGAGCCTTTGGGTGCTGGAGGACGAGGACAACGCGCTAAGTGCCGAAAGCCGAAGCTATTTGCTGATGTCTCAACAACGGATCGACCGGCTAAACCGTCTTTTGGCCGATCTGTTGGACTACGCCCGCGCAGGGCAGGACCAACCTGCGCCAGAGCCCGTGCATCTTGGCCGCTTGGTGACGGAGCTCGCTCGCTACATCGATACCGAAGGCCGTTTCAAAATCACCTTTACCGGGGCGGAGCAGGTCGTCGACGCGCAGCTGACACCCTTGCAGCAAATCTTGGGCAATCTCATCTCGAATGCGATCAAACACCATGACCGGGATCATGGGACGATCCATATCAGTGCACAAGGGCGGCAGAATCACCTTATCTTGACCGTCCGCGATGATGGGCCGGGTATAGAGCTTCGGCATCAGCAAAAGATATTTGAACTTTTTCAAACCCTTAAGCCACGCGATGAGGTTGAGGGGAGCGGCTTGGGACTCGCCATCGTAAGCAAGCTTGCGGCCCACCAAAAAGGCAAGGTCACGCTATTTTCCGACCCTGACAAAGGGCGCGGCGCGACCTTTGTGGTTGAGCTTCCACTGGCACCTCAAACGCATCAACCCCTGCCCATGGCGGCCGCAGCGTGACGAAAGTCGGAAAGGAGTATCGGATGAAAACGACGCCCGCGAAATTTCTTATCGTCGATGACGACAAAGTCAGCGTGATGGCCATGCAACGGGCGATGCGCAAATTGAAAATCGTCAATGAGACGGCGGTTTGCCATGACGGCCAGCAAGCGCTTGAGTTTCTGGCGGAGGAAGTGAAGCGGCACGGACGATTGCCGCCCTATATCATCACGCTCGACCTCAATATGCCGCGCATGGGCGGGCTTGAGTTCTTGGAGGTCGTTCGGGCCGATCCCGCCTTGGAGCGTATGGTGGTCTTCGTCTTCACCACCTCCGATATGCCCACGGATGTGCAATCGGCCTATAGCAAGAATGTCGCGGGCTATATCGTGAAGGAGAACCCGTCAGAGACCTTTGCTAATGCGCTCGACATGCTTAATACCTACGCGCGGATTGTGGAGCTGCCCAGTTAGGCCGATGAGAACCGGTTAACCGCCAGTCAAAGCCCCCCGAAACGAAAAGAGGCGCGCCATTGCCGGCGCGCCTCCGGAACCTTAGCCGAAAGGGCTGGCTTACATCATGCCGCCCATGCCGCCCATGTCGGGCATGCCGCCTGCGGGGGCTGCGCCCTCTTTGGCGGGCTTGTCGGCAACCATCGCTTCGGTGGTGATCAGCAGACCTGCGATCGACGCTGCGTCTTGCAGTGCGGTGCGCACCACTTTCGCCGGGTCGATGACGCCGAAGGAGAACATGTCGCCATATTCTTCGGTCTGTGCGTTGAAGCCGAACTTCAGGTCGTCGCTTTCGCGGATTTTGCCGGCCACAACCGAACCGTCCACACCAGCGTTCTCAGCGATCTGACGCAGCGGTGCTTCCAGCGCCTTACGGACGATGGAGATACCGACGTTCTGGTCGTTGTTGTCGCCTGTGAGGCCTTCCAGCTTCTTGGCGCCTTGAACCAGAGCCACACCACCGCCAACGACGATGCCTTCTTGAACAGCGGCACGTGTCGCGTTCAGCGCGTCATCGACGCGGTCCTTGCGCTCTTTCACTTCGACTTCGGTCATGCCGCCAACGCGGATCACGGCAACACCGCCTGCCAGTTTGGCAACGCGCTCTTGCAGCTTTTCACGGTCGTAGTCGGAGGTGGTCTCTTCGATCTGGTTGCGGATCTGAGCCACGCGGGCTTCGATCTCGGCCTTCTCGCCAGCGCCGTCAACGACGGTGGTCTCGTCTTTGGTGATCGACACCTTCTTGGCCGAACCCAGCATGTCCATGGTCACGGACTCGAGCTTCATGCCGAGGTCTTCGGAGATCACTTGACCACCGGTCAGGATCGCGAGGTCTTGCAGCATCGCTTTGCGACGGTCACCGAAGCCCGGTGCCTTCACAGCAGCAATTTTCAGACCGCCACGCAGCTTGTTCACGACGAGGGTCGCCAGGGCTTCGCCCTCGACGTCTTCGGCGATGATCAGAAGCGGCTTCTGGGACTGGATGACCTGCTCGAGCAGCGGCACCATCGGCTGAAGGCTCGACAGTTTCTTCTCGTGCAGCAGGATGATCGCGTCTTCCAGCTCGACAGTCATCTTGTCGGAGTTGGTGACGAAATAGGGGCTCAGGTAGCCACGGTCGAACTGCATGCCTTCGACGACATCGGTCTCGGTTTCCAGACCTTTGTTCTCTTCGACGGTGATCACGCCTTCGTTGCCGACTTTCTGCATCGCGTCCGCGATCTGGCGGCCGATTTCACGCTCGCCGTTGGCGGAGATGGTGCCAACCTGCGCGACTTCGTCGCTGTCGGACACGTCGCGTGCGGCGGCTTTGATCGCGTCGACGACCTTGGCAGTCGCCAGATCGATGCCGCGCTTGAGGTCCATCGGGTTCATGCCAGCGGCAACCGATTTCATGCCTTCGCGCACGATAGCTTGGGCCAGAACGGTCGCGGTGGTGGTGCCGTCACCGGCTTCGTCGTTGGTCCGGGAAGCGACTTCCTTGACCATCTGCGCGCCCATGTTTTCGAACTTGTCTTCCAGTTCGATTTCCTTCGCCACGGATACACCGTCTTTGGTGATGCGCGGTGCGCCGAAGGATTTGTCCAGAACCACGTTCCGGCCTTTGGGGCCGAGTGTGACTTTCACCGCATCGGCAAGGATGTTCACACCCTTGAGCATCCGGTTGCGGGCATCGGTGTCAAATTTGACGTCCTTAGCAGCCATGTTGTCTTCTCCTAAAATCTTGGATTGATGTCAGCGTCTTCAAAGGGTCGGCAAGCCAAGTGGCTTACGCGATGATCCCCATGATGTCGCTTTCTTTCATCATCAGCATTTCTTCGCCGTCGACGGTGACCTCTGTGCCGGACCACTTGCCGAACAGGATTTTGTCGCCGGGTGCGACGGCCATTTCGATCAGCTCGCCGTTGTCTTTGCGGGCGCCAGTGCCGACAGCCACGACTTCACCTTCGGAAGGCTTTTCCTTGGCGGAATCGGGGATGATCAGCCCGCCGGCGGTTTTCTCTTCGCTTTCTGTGCGCTTGACCAGCACACGGTCATGAAGCGGTTTCAATGCCATCTTTGCAGCTCCTTAAGGCTCAAAGTTACTCTTCCAAGCCACCCCCTCCGGGCGAGGGGTGCAGCCGTTAGCACTCGACCCATGTGAGTGATAACGATGCATAGCTAAGGAGCGGCCCGCGGCCTGTCAACAACGGCGTTGAAAAATTTTGAGCGCATTGGAACCATTATTCGGCCCCTAAAACACGTCCCGCAGTCGCAACGGCCTCGGCCCCTTTTGGGGTCAGCCCGTATATGCCTTTGTCGACCTTTTCAAACCAACCATAGTGATCGTCCCGCATCATGCGGGTCGCCGCCGAGACGCCAGTCGCGCGGGCCACATCCGCGCCTTTGCTGGCGCCCGCTTCGAACAGATAAACCGCGAGTTTCAGCGCATCCTGCCGGTAGGCCGTCACCAGCCCCGCGCGGGTCTGGCCGCCGTCGTTCGGATCGCCCTGCCGCCGGGCAAACTCACGCAGCAGCATCGCTGCCCGTTTGGCATTCTTGCGGGGTGCATAGGGGCCGGGGTCGCAATGCACTTCGACCAGCCCATCCGACAGCCGCACGGTGATCAACCCCAGTCCGAGCCGCCGGGCCAGAGTGACGTTATCCTTCACCGCCTTGGCAAAGCGCTTTCCCGGTTGGCGCGCCACGGCAAGGTAAACATCATCCGCCACTTTCAGCCGCGCCAGACATTGGTGGAACAGGGCCAGCGAAAAGCCGAGCTTCAATTCCACCACCACCGGCGGCTCTGCCCCGCGCACGGCCACTACATCCGCCGCGCCGACCTCGGCCTTCACCACATAGCCCTGATCCTCAAGGAAGGCTTTGATCGGTGGGTAAAGATCGGTTTCGCGCGGATTGCTCATGGCGCGCAACTTGCCCCATCGCGCGGCGCTATGCAAAGGGCGGCGGCGCCTGAAGGTGCCGCGCAATGCCGCATTGCAGCGCGCGCAGGTGACAAGCCTATTCAACCTGCTATAAGGCGCGCAAATCCACCCGAACAGACAGGACCGCCCCATGACAACGCTTGTTTTTGGCCATAAATCCCCCGACACCGACAGCACCGGCAGCCCGATCGTTTGGGCGTGGTATCTCAATGAGATCAAAGGCACCCCCGCCAAACCCGTCCTGCTGGGCGAGCCGAATACCGAAGCGCTGTTCATGCTCGACAAATGGGACCTCGAAAAGCCCGAAATCCTGACCGAGCTTGAAGCCGACATCAAGGTTGTCATCGTCGACACCAACAACCCCGCCGAACTGCCCGACAACATCAATGACGCCGATATCACCGGCATCATTGACCACCACCGTCTGGTGGCAGGGCTTGAGACACGCGGCCCGATCGAGATCAACATCCAGCCGCTCGCCTGCACCGCGACGATCATGTACAAAATGATCGGCAAGGATTGGGCGCAGGCCCCGCGCGGGGTAAAGGCCGCGGCCCTGTCCTGCATCCTGTCGGACACGCTTGAGTTCCGCAGCCCCACCACCACCCAAGAAGACCGCGCCATCGCCCATGACATCGCGCAGGATCTCGGCGTCGATATTACGGATTACGCGGCCGAAATGTTCGCCGCGAAATCCGATGTCTCCGCCTTCAGCGAAGCGGAACTACTGCGCATGGACAGCAAGGGCTTCGACCTTGATGGCACCAACCTGCGCGTGAGCGTGTTGGAAACCACCTCCCCCGCGCCGCTGCTGGAGCGTAAGGACGCGCTAATGGCCGAGATGCCCAAAGTGGCCGAAGCCGACGGTGCCGCGCAGGTGCTTTTGTTCATCGTCGACATTCTGAAAGAAGAGGCGACGCTTTTGGTGCCCAACGACATGGTCAAACACATCGCCGAGCAGAGCTTCGGCGCTGAGGTCTCCGGCGACACGGTCGTGCTGCCCGGTGTGATGAGCCGTAAAAAGCAGATCATCCCGAACCTCAAGATGTAAGCCAATCGGGCGGGCCAAGTGCCCGCCCTCACTTTTTGAAAGGCCGCCCCATGACCCGCATTATCTCTGCTCTGCCCGACGTATCCGATCAATATGACGCGCTTTTCGTCGATCTTTGGGGCTGCGTGCATGATGGGCGCAAAGCGCTGCCCGCGGCGGTTGCGGCCTTGCAGGCCTATCGCAAGACCGGCGGCAAGGTCGTCTTGGTCACCAACTCCCCCCGCCCCCGTGATGGCGTGGAGAAACAGTTGCAGCAATTTGGCGTGCCGCAAGACGCATGGGACAGCATCGCCACCTCCGGCGATTCCGCGCGGTCGGCGATGTTCCGGGGGGCCGTGGGCGAAAAGGTCTGGTTCATCGGCCACCCCGGAGAGCGCAAGTTTTTCGAGCCGCTGACCATCCTGAAAGACCCGGTTGAGATCGAGACCGTCCCGCTGGCGCAGGCCGAGGGCATTGTCTGCACCGGTCCTGTCGACGCCACGGCCGACCCGGAAGTCATGCGCCCCGAGTTCGAGCAGGCCATCGCGCGCGGGCTGAAGCTGCTCTGCGCCAATCCCGATATCGTGGTCGACCGGGGCGAGGTGCGCGAATGGTGCGCCGGGGCGCTGGCTGCGCTCTATACGGAAATGGGGGGCGAAAGCCTCTATTTCGGCAAGCCCCACGCCCCGATCTATGACCTCGCCCGCCGCCGTCTTGCCGCGCTTGAGGTCGACATCCCCGACAACCGCATCCTCGCCATCGGCGACGGCATCCTGACGGATGTCAAAGGCGCGATGGACGAAGGGATCGATTCGCTCTTCATCACCGGGGGGCTGGCCGCCGCGGAAACCGCCACGACCGAGCAGCCAGACGAAGCCAAACTCCGCGCCTATCTCGACCGCGAAGCATCAGCCCCGACCTATGCCATCGGATTCCTGCGCTAACCCAGAAAGGGCTTGATTTTCTGCGCCTGCGAAGTAATAAAGTTGCAACTCGACGCAACCTAGCGTCACTTTGTTACCAAGGAGCCGTCATGTTGGACAATATGCCACGCGGGACGATCTGCATCGAAGATATCGAAATCGGCATGTCGCGCCATCTGCGCAAGGTCGTGACCGATATGGATATCGAACTTTTCGCGCAGGTCTCGACCGACCGCAACCCGGTGCATCTGGATGACGACTATGCCCGCGAGACGATATTCGAGGGGCGCATCGCCCATGGGATGCTGACCGCCGGGCTGATCTCGGCGGTGATCGGGGAACAGCTTCCCGGCCATGGCACGATCTACCTTGGGCAATCGCTAAAATTCCTCGGCCCCGTGCGCCCCGGCGATATGGTGCTGGCCGAAGTCACCGTGACCGACATGGACATCGCCAAACGCCGCGTGAAAATGGACTGTCGCTGTACGGTCGACGGCAAACCCGTGCTGGCCGGAGAGGCCACGGTGCTCGCACCCTCGGCCAAGCTCGACTGAGCGGGCGGTTTTCGCCGCCTGTGCATCTTGCTCTTGCCCCGCTGCACGGCTAGGCAAGGCGCATGCGGATCATCCGAGATTATCAATTCGTCGACCTGCCAGATCGCGGTGCCACCGCCGCGATCGGCAATTTCGATGGCGTCCACCTTGGCCACCGGTCGGTGATCGAACTGGCGCAGCAGGCGGCCCCCGACGCGCCGCTCGGCGTCGTCACCTTTGAGCCGCATCCCCGCGAATATTTCGCTCCCGACGCCCCGCCCTTTCGCCTGATGGGGCGCGAGGCCCGCGCGCATCGGCTTGAAAAAATAGGCGTCAAACGGCTCTATGAACTGGCCTTCAACAGCACTCTGGCGGGCCTCTCGCCCGAGGCTTTTGCCCGCGACGTGCTGCACGAAGGGCTGGGGCTGGCCCATGTGGTCGTCGGCGCTGACTTCTGCTTTGGCAAGGGCCGCGAAGGCACCGCTGAGGATCTGGTTCGTTTCGGCGCGCAATATGGCTTTGGCGTCACCATCGCCCCGCTGATGGCCCGCGATGAGCTGACCGTGTCGTCGACCGCCATCCGCGAAGCACTGACCCGCGCCGCGCCGCGTGAGGCCGCCGCCATGCTGGGCCATTGGCACCGTATTGACGGGCCGGTGATCTCGGGCGAGCAGCGTGGCCGCGAGCTAGGCTTTCCCACCGCGAATATGTCCATCGACGGCCTGCACCCGCCCGCCTTCGGCGTCTACGCCGTGCTGGTCGACGTGTTGGAGGGGCCACATAAGGGCAGCTATCACGGTGCGGCCAGCATCGGCACCCGCCCGATGTTCGGTGAGAACAAAGCCAATATCGAGACCTATGTCTTTGACTTCAAAGGCGACCTTTATGGCGCGCCGCTCTCGGTCGGGCTGGTCGAACATCTGCGCGGCGAAGAGAAGTTTGACAGCCTCGATGCGCTGATCACCCAGATGGGGCAGGACTGCGACCGCGTCCGGACCATTCTGGCGGCGTTATGAGCGATCCGATCCCCCGCAAGGGCCTGACTCCGAAGTTCTGGGAGAAGAAAGCCCTGACGGAGATGTCCCAGACCGAATGGGAAGCGCTCTGCGACGGTTGCGGCAAATGCTGCCTCAACAAGCTGGAAGACGAAGACAGCGGCGAAGTGGCCCTGACCCGCGTCGCCTGTCGCCTGCTCGACGACAGCAGCTGCCGGTGCGTGCATTACGAGAACCGGCATGAATTCGTGCCCGACTGCATCGTGCTGCGCCCCGACAACCTTGATACCCACGCCTATTGGATGCCGCAAACCTGCGCGTACCGCCTGCTGTGGGAGGGCAAACCGCTGCCTGAATGGCACCCGCTTAAGACCGGCACGCCCGACAGCGTGCATGACGCCGGGGTCAGCGTGCAATTTGATACCGTGTCCGAATTTGATACCCCGTTCGAGGAATGGGAAGACCATATTATCGAGGAGCCCACCTAATGTTTTTCGCCTCTGACAACGCCGGCCCCGTCCACCCCAAGGTGATGGAGCGCGTGATCGCCGCCAATACCGATTATGCGATGCCCTACGGCAAAGACCCGATCATGGATGAGGTCCGCGATCAAATCAGGCAGCAGTTCGAGGCGCCAGAGGCCGAGGTCTACCTCGTTGCCACCGGCACCGCGGCCAATGCGCTGGCGCTGGCCTGCTACACCCAGCCGTGGCAGACGATCTTTTGCGCTAAGGTCGCGCATATCGAAGAGGATGAGTGCAACGCGCCCGAGTTCTACGCCGGAGCGGCCAAGCTGACGCTGGTGGAGACCGAAGACAAGATGACCCCCGAGGCCCTGCGCCGCGCCATCGTCGCGCGGGTGGCGGGCGATGTGCACACGCCGCAACGCGGTCCGGTGTCGATCACGCAAGTCACGGAACGCGGCGGGGTGCACAGCCTTGAAGAATTGCGCGCGCTGACCGCGGTGGCCAAGGAATACGACCTGCCCGTCCATATGGACGGCGCGCGTTTTGCCAATGCGCTGGTGGCCTTGGGCTGCACCCCGGCTGAGATGACGTGGAAATCGGGCGTCGATGTGGTGAGCTTTGGCGGCACCAAGAACGGCTGCATGGGTGTCGAAGCTGTGGTCTTCTTCGACCCCAAGAAGGCATGGGAGTTCGAGTTGCGCCGCAAGCGCGGGGCGCATCTCTTCTCCAAACATCGGTATCTCTCGGCCCAGATGGCGGGCTACCTTGCAGATGGCACATGGTTGGAAACAGCCAAGGCGGCCAATGCCAATGCGGCCCATCTTGCCCAAGGGCTGCGCGCGGCGGGGGCGGAATTCCTGCATGAGCCTGCGGCGAACATGATCTTCGCCCGCTTCCCCCGCGCCATTCACCGCAAGCTACATGAAGCAGGCGCGCGCTATTATCTGTGGGACGGCACGCTGGACGGCGACGATGACGAGATGGTCGCGGCGCGCATGGTCTGCGACTGGTCGATCAGCCGTGAACAGATCGACCAGTTCCTGAGCCACTTCTAAACGTTCACGCCAGCGGCACGTCCTTCAGGAAATCACGGATCGCTTCGGCGACCTCGGCGGCATGGGTGATGGGCACCATATGCCCTCCCCCGTCGACCGAGACGCGCCGCGCGTCCGGCAAGCGGCGCATCAGCGCCGTGTTGATCGCATGGGCCGCTTTGGGAGAGGCGCTGCCCTCAACCAATAGCGCGGGCATCGACGCGCGCTCGAACATGCCCGGCGCCAGCAGGCCAGCGCTATCCTCGCCCAAGAAGGGCGAAGAGGCGGGGATGAAGCCGATGCGGTCGACCATATAGGCGCGGGTCGGCTCGGGGATTTGATCCCATTTCGTGCCATCGCCCCAGACCCGATTGAAGAGCCGCGCGGCGGTTTCCGCGTCGCCCTCGGCCAAAGCCGCCTCAAAGGCGGTGTTCTGTTCGTTGTATTCGGCCATCGCCTCAGGGTCATCCTGTTTGGCGGCGGCGAAATAGACAGGCTCGATCAGCGTGATGCTGCGCACCAACTCAGGATGCTCGATCGCCAACCGCATCGCCACCGTCGCGCCAAAGGAATGGCCGATCAGGTCCATCGGCGCTTCGAGCAAGCTCAGCGCCATCTCGGTCGCCACGTCGTGGATATTGCCCTGCCCGTCCCAATCGCCCGAGCGCCCGTGCATCGGCAGATCGAAGGCGCGCAGGGTCAGCTCATCCGACAGCGCCGCCCCGATCCCCCGCCACGCGCCGGAATGCGCCAGCGAGCAATGGATCGCCAGGGCCGGGCGCGGGCCGTGACCGAACCGGCGCGCGTTAATTTCTGGGGTCACAGCTTGCCCCCGAGGTGCAGATCGAGGTCTTCTAAACGGTCCTGCCCCCAGAACTTCTGATCCCCGACGATATAGAACGGTGCACCAAAGACACCCTGCACGACAGCGTCTTCAAGGTTCGCGGCATAGGTCTCCGCCCCCTGCAACAAGCCGCTGTCGGCCAGTGCGGGATCGAACCCCGCCTCACTCAGACAGGCGCGGACTACATCGTCATGGCCGATGTCCTTTTCCTCGGCCCAGACAGCGCGGGTGATGGCATGGGTCAGCTTGCCCAAATCGCCCCCGCCCGCATTCTGCGCCGCAATCACCGCATAGGCCGCGGGCGCGCCATTCGTCGGCCAATGCGCGGGCTTGAGGTTGAAGGGCAGGCCCAGCTTCCGCGCCTGCCGCGGCAGGTCTTGGGCGCGGTATTCATTCCGGCTGGGGTGACGCTCTGCCGGGGGCAGACCGCCGGTGCGCGGGAACGCAGCAACGATGTCGAAAGGTTTGTAAACGATCTCGGCCCCGTGCTTTTCGGCAATCGCCTCAAGCCGATTCCCGGCGAGGTAGCAATAGGGTGACAGCGTTGCGAAAAAATAGTCGATCCGGGCCATTTGGCTCTCCTTCGGGGGCGGTGCAGCTTTGCCCGACCGTAAGCGCATGCTAAGCGGTGTCAACGTCACGAATCTGCAACCTACCGCTGCCCCGGAGCCCCTATGCCACGCACTTCAGAACCTAAACTGATCTCAGGCAATGCCAATATGCCGCTTGCCAAGGCCATCGCGCGGCGCATGTCGCTGCACCGCGGCGTCAATGTCGGCCTTGTCGATGCGCGGGTCGAACGGTTCAACGACGGCGAGATTTTCGTCGAGGTTTATGAAAACGTGCGCGGCGAGGATATGTTCATCATCCAGCCCACGTCGAACCCCGCGAACGACAACCTGATGGAACTGATGATCATGGCCGACGCGCTGCGCCGGTCCTCGGCCGCGCGGGTCACTGCGGTGCTGCCCTATTTCGGCTACGCCCGTCAGGACCGCCGCACCAAGGCGCGCACGCCCATCACCGCCAAAATGGTCGCCAACATGCTGACCGGCAGCGGGATCGAGCGGATCCTGACCATGGACCTGCACGCCGCGCAGATCCAAGGCTTCTTCGACATTCCTGTCGACAACCTCTATGCCTCCCCAATTTTCGCGTTGGACATTAAGGACGCCTTCAAAGACCGTATGGATGAGCTGATGGTCGTCAGCCCCGACGTCGGCGGTGTGGCCCGCGCACGCGAACTGGCCAAGCGGATCAACTCCCCCCTGTCGATCGTCGACAAACGCCGCGAGAAAGCGGGCGAAGTGGCCGAGATGACCGTGATCGGCGATGTGAAGGGCAAGACTTGCCTGATCGTGGACGACATCTGCGACACCGCGGGCACGCTCTGCAAAGCCGCCGAAGTGCTGTTGGAGAACGGCGCCAAGGAGGTACACTCCTACATCACCCACGGCGTCATGTCTGGCCCGGCTGTCGAACGTGTGGCCAATTCGGTCATGAAATCGTTGGTCATCACCGACAGCATCGCGCCGACGCCCGCGGTCAAGAAAGCGCCGAACATTCGGATCGTGCCCACCGCGCCGATGTTCGCCCAAGCGATCCTGAACATCTGGAACGGCACCTCCGTCTCCTCGCTGTTCGACGCGGAAACGCTGGGCCCGATCTATGACGGGATGTATGCCGCGAGCTAAGCCGCGTGCTGTGATCTAGGGCCGGCCCCAACGGGCCGCCCGCGCCTTCTAGGCCCCTCCCCCAGAGCGACGGACCTAGCCGATGACCCAGTCATCCTCTTCCCCCAGTGATCCAATCGCCGTCCACGCCAGCCGCGCCCGTGCGACGCGGGTGTCTCCCCATGTGCGGAACACCATGTCAAAGCCTGCCTCGGTCACCGCCTCGGCGCAGATGTCAGCGCGGGTGACGGTGCTGGCATCAATGTCCCAAAGCGACATCGTGACCTGAACATGGGGCGGCTCTCGGAAGGGTTCGGAAAAATTGATCCGGCGGCGGCGTTCACGCTGGCCATGGCCCGTCCACATCGAACCGCCGTCTTCGAACTCTGAAAACAGCATGACATCGCCGTTGTCCACGCCGATGGTATGGCTGCGCAGTCGTTTCATATCCCTAGCCTGCCCGCTTTTTTTTGATCACAGCACAATGATGCCGCAGCAGCGAGAGGCAGAAAAGCAAAAAGCCCCGCCGAAGCGGGGCTTTTCACGAATTTTCAACGCATTACAGGTTGGGCTGCTTGCTCGACAGACCGATGTGATCGCCAACGGCAACCATGTCGGCCAGAAGCTTGGCCGCGTCATCCACGGGACCGGGCTCGTTCTCCCAGTTGTCCTTGGCGCGGGTGTAGAGGGCATGCGCCTCTGCCACCATGTCGTCCATCTGCTCCTGCGTCATGTCGGCACGCGCCACGGCACGTTCCGCCAGCACAGACACGCCGCCCTGACCGCCGATTTCGGCGAAGCCGCCGGTCACGACGTATTCGCTCGTGCCCTCCGGCCCTTCCACGCGCAGAAGGCCCGGACGCAGGGTGGTGATTGTGGGCGCATGATCGGCCATGGCCGTCATGTCGCCCTCGGTGCCCGGAATCTGCACGGCCGTCACCTGCATCGATGCCAGCCGCCGTTCCGGCGAAACGAGGTCGAATTGCATTGTGTCTGCCATTGTCAGCGCTCCTTAAGCGGCGTCTGCCGCCATTTTCTCGGCTTTCGCCTTCACTTCGTCGATGCCGCCAACCATGTAGAAGGCACCTTCGGGCAGGTGGTCATACTCACCGGCAACCACGGCCTTGAACGACGCGATGGTTTCTTCCAGCGGCACCTGAACGCCGTCGGACCCGGTGAAGACTTTCGCCACGTCGAAGGGCTGGCTGAGGAAACGCTCGATCTTACGGGCGCGGGCCACGGTCAGCTTGTCCTCTTCGCTCAGTTCATCCATGCCGAGAATGGCGATAATGTCTTGAAGCGATTTGTAGCGCTGAAGCACCTGCTGCACGTCCGTCGCCACCTTGTAGTGCTCGTCGCCGATGATCAGCGGGTCAAGCAGACGCGAGGTGGAGCCGAGCGGGTCAACCGCAGGGTAGATGCCCTTTTCCGAGATCGAACGGTCGAGAACCGTTGTCGCGTCGAGGTGCGCAAAGGAGGTCGCCGGCGCGGGGTCGGTAAGGTCGTCCGCGGGAACGTAGACGGCCTGAACCGAGGTGATCGAGCCGTTCTTGGTCGACGCAATACGCTCCTGCATGACGCCCATGTCGGTCGCCAGTGTCGGCTGGTAGCCCACAGCGGAAGGAATGCGGCCCAGAAGGGCGGACACTTCGGAACCGGCCTGCGTGAAGCGGAAGATGTTGTCGACGAAGAACAGAACGTCGGAACCGGATTCGTCGCGGAACTGCTCGGCCAGTGTCAGGCCGGTCAGGGCGATCCGCATACGGGCACCCGGAGGTTCGTTCATCTGGCCATAGACCAGCGCAATTTTCGAATCCACGAGATTGTCGGGAACGATAACGCCGGATTCAATCATCTCGTGGTAGAGGTCGTTGCCCTCACGGGTCCGCTCACCCACGCCCGCGAACACGGAAAGGCCCGAGTGCACTTTGGCGATGTTGTTGATCAGTTCCATGATGAGAACGGTCTTGCCCACGCCGGCACCGCCGAAGAGGCCAATTTTACCACCCTTGGTGTAGGGGGCCAGCAGGTCGATGACCTTGATGCCGGTGACGAGGATCTCGGTCTCGGTCGACTGGGCCGCGAACTCGGGCGCTTCGCCGTGAATGGCGCGGGAGTTGTCCGCGTTGACCGGGCCCTGCTCGTCCACGGCTTCGCCGGTGACGTTCATGATGCGGCCCAGGGTCGCGTTGCCGACGGGCACGCGGATCTGGTCGCCGGTGTCGGTCACGTCTTGACCGCGGACCAGACCTTCGGTGGCGTCCATCGCAATGGCACGCACGGTGTTTTCGCCGAGGTGCTGCGCCACTTCGAGAACCAGCGTCTTGCCTTGGTTCTCGGTGTGGAGCGCGTTGAGAATCTCGGGCAGGTCGCCCTCGAATTGAACGTCAACGACAGCGCCGATGACCTGTGTAATTTTACCGACAGCTTTTGCCATGTCGTGTCTCCGATTTGCTTACAGCGCTTCCGCGCCGGAAATGATTTCGATCAGCTCGTTGGTGATGACAGCCTGACGCGAGCGGTTGTACTCGATGGTCAGCTTGTCGATCATCTCACCCGCGTTGCGTGTGGCGTTGTCCATCGCCGACATCCGGGCACCCTGTTCGGATGCACCGTTCTCCAGCAGGGCCGAGAAGATCGCCGTGGCGACCCCGCGCGGCAGAAGGTCGGCCAAGACCGCCTCTTCGCTGGGTTCATAGTCGAACAATGTGGACGCTGCGCTGTCGTCGCCTTCTTCGGCGTCGAACTTGGCGGGGATGATCTGCTGCGCCGTCGGCTTTTGCATGACCACGTTGACGAACTTCGCGAAGAAGATCGTCGCCACGTCGAATTCGCCCGCGTCGAACCGGTTCAGCACGTCCTGCGCGATGTTCTGCGCGTCGCCATAGCCGATCTTCTTGACTTCGCTGAGGTCGACGTGACCGACCAGATGGTCGCCCATGTCGCGCCGCAGCGCATCACGGCCCTTCTTGCCAACGGTAAGGATTTTCACCTCTTTGCCCTGAGCCAGCAGATCGCGGGCATGAGCCTTGGCCAGCTTCGCGATATTGCTGTTGAAGCCGCCGCACAGCCCGCGTTCGGCGGTCATGACCACCAGCAGATGCACCTTGTCTTCACCCGTGCCGCTGAGCAGCTTGGGCGCGCTGTCGGAACCGCCGACACTGGCCGCGAGCCCTGCCATCACGGCATTGAACCGCTCCGAATAGGGACGCGAAGCCTCGGCAGCCTCCTGCGCGCGGCGAAGTTTCGCCGCGGCAACCATTTGCATGGCCTTGGTGATCTTGCGGGTCGATTTGACCGACGAGATCCTGTTCTTCAGGTCCTTGAGATTTGGCATTGCCTTATCTCCCGTTTAAGCGAAGTCGGCGGCGAAACCGTCGATGGCGGCTTTGATCTTCTCTTCCAACTCGCCTTTGACCTTGCGGTCGTTGTTGGTGATGTCCTTGAGAAGGTCGTCATGCTTGCTGCGCAGATGCGCCAGCAGACCCGCTTCGAAGCGGCCAACGTCCGAGATGTCCACCTTGTCGAGATAGCCGTGGGTACCGGCGTAGATCACGCAGACGATTTCGGAGTTGGTCAGCGGCGCGTACTGCGGCTGCTTCATCAGTTCGGTCAGACGCGCACCACGGTTCAGCAGCTGCTGGGTCGCGGCGTCGAGGTCGGAACCGAACTGGGCGAAGGCCGCCATTTCGCGGTACTGGGCCAGCGACAGTTTCACCGGACCCGCGACCGAGGACATTGCCTTGGTCTGGGCCGAGGAGCCAACGCGGGACACCGACAGACCGGTGTTCACGGCGGGACGGATGCCTTGGTAGAACAGTTCGGTCTCAAGGAAGATCTGACCGTCGGTGATCGAGATCACGTTGGTCGGAATAAACGCGGACACGTCGCCACCTTGGGTCTCAATGATCGGCAGCGCGGTCAGAGAGCCGTTGCCGGCTTCATCACCCAGCTTCGCCGAACGCTCGAGCAGGCGGGAGTGGAGGTAGAAAACGTCGCCCGGGTAAGCTTCGCGGCCCGGCGGGCGGCGCAGCAGCAGGGACATCTGACGGTAGGACACGGCCTGTTTGGAAAGGTCATCGTAGATGATCAGCGCGTGGCGGCCGTTGTCGCGGAAATGCTCGGCCATCGCGGTGGCGGCATAGGGCGCGAGGAACTGCATCGGCGCGGGCTCGGACGCGGTGGCGGCCACGACAATGGAGTAGTCGATGGCGCCGGTCTCTTCGAGCTTTTTCACCAGCTGCGCCACGGTCGAGCGCTTCTGGCCGATCGCGACGTAGACGCAGTACATCTTCTTGCTCTCGTCGTCGCCAGCGGCTTCGTTGACCTGAGCTTGGTTCAGCATGGCGTCGAGCGCGACGGCGGTCTTGCCGGTCTGGCGGTCGCCAATGATCAGCTCACGCTGGCCACGGCCAATCGGGATCATCGCGTCAACGGACTTGAGGCCAGTGGCCATCGGCTCGTGCACGGATTTACGCGGGATGATGCCCGGTGCCTTCACGTCGGCGATGCCGCGCTTGGTCGCGCCGATGGGGCCTTTGCCGTCGATGGGGTTGCCCAGACCGTCAACAACGCGGCCCAGCAGTTCGTCACCGATTGGCACGTCCACGATGGAGTTGGTGCGCTTGACGGTGTCGCCTTCGGTAATGTCACGGTCGGAGCCGAAGATAACGACACCCACGTTGTCGGCTTCGAGGTTCAGGGCCATGCCCTGAATGCCGCCGGGGAATTCGACCATTTCACCGGCCTGAACGTTGTCCAGACCATAGACGCGGGCGATACCGTCACCGACGGAGAGAACGCGACCCACTTCGGCCACTTCGGTTTCCTGACCGAAATCCTTGATCTGGTCCTTCAGGATCGCAGAAATCTCTGCTGCTTGGATACCCATTTATCCGACCTCTTTCATTACATTCTGGAGGGAATTGAGCTTGGAGCGGATCGAGGTGTCGATCATCTTCGAGCCCACTTTGACGACAAGACCGCCGATGAGGCTTTCATCAACGGTCGCATGAAGTGATACTTTTTTGCCGGTGGAAGCGGTCAGCGATTTCGCCAGCTTGTCCGACTGTGTCTTCGTCAGTGCCTTGGCCGTGGTGACCTCGGCAGTGATTTCGCCTTTGGCTTCGGCAATGGTCTCGCGCAGCGCTTTGACCAGCGCGGGCAGCGCGAACAGGCGGCGCTTTTGCGCCATCAGTTGCAGCGTGTTCGCCATGGTCTTGGTCAGGCCCATCTTTTCGGCCAGCACCTTGATCGCCTGCTCCTGCTCTTCGCGGGTATAGAGCGGCGAAGTGGTCAGGCGGCGAAAATCGTCGCTGTCGTTCAATGCCGCTTCAAGCGCGGTAAGATCGCCCTCGATGGCATCGACCTGATTGGCCTCGCGGGCCAGATCGTACACGGCTGTCGCATAACGTTCCGCGATACCGGTGGAAATGGAAGCAGGTTCGGACACGTCCATCCTCTCGTTCAATAAGCGCCGGATATGCGAAGATGTCGCGTCACCAGCAGTTGGCGCGGCTTGAAGTTACCCAAGACGTCTAAATCAGGGGCGATGTAGCAGACAGGTTCACGCCCGGCAACACAGTATAGGCAGGTAATGTCGCGGCGTGCTGCAATATTGCAAGGGCTGCGGCCTATCGCGGCTCTTTGCCGCAGAAAAATGCCACCCCAACTCACCGCTGGAGCAGGCCCACGAATCCAGCCCCCTCGCTTACTGCATGCGCTAAGTCTACAAGGCGCTGAGGCGTTTAGACCGGTTTGGCCTGCGGCTCTGCCATCCCCTCCAAGACCCCGATGGCGCGCCTCGCGGTGCTGCGTTGCGGGCGGCCTCGCGGCGGGTAAACCAGTTTCGTGGCCTCCACCAAGATCGCGCCTCCGCCCATCATCGTCGGCATCTGACGTCCGATTTTCTCGAACAAAGGCGCCGATTTCATCCAGATTCGCTGCTGTGACGGGAACTGATACAGCGCGCCAAGGTGCCGTTCGGGCAGGAACTGATGCTTGCGCAACTGCGTCTCTAACTGCCCCGGCGAATAGGGCCGCCCATAACCGAAAGGCGTGCGGTCGCGCCGCGCCCACATTCCCGCGCGGCTTGGCACGATGAACAGCGCCTTGCCCCCCGGCCCCAGCACGCGCCAGCATTCGTCGAGCAGTTCACTGGGCCGTTCGGAGGTTTCGAGCCCGTGCATCAGCACCAGCTTATCCACCGCCCCCGTCTCGACCGGCCAAAGCGTCTCTTCCGTCAGAACCGAGGTGTTGGGCATCCCCGCCGGCCAAGGCATCACCCCCTGCGGGCCGGGCATCAAGACCATCACCCGCCGCGCATCCGCCAGATAGGGGCGCAGCAGGGGTGCGGCAAAGCCAAAGCCGACAACGGTCTGGCCCTTCGCCTCGGGCCAAAGCTCCAACAACCGCCCGCGCAGGGATTTCTGCGCCGCACGTCCCAACGCGCTGCGATAATAGAAATTGCGCAGATCCTGTACATCAAGATGCATTGCAGCCCGCCTTGGTGAGTGTCACTCTTACCGGACCATAACAACACAGCGAGGTAAGACGCCATGGCCTTTGATCTGGTCACGATTCCCTGTCTGTCGGACAACTACGCTTTTCTGCTGCGTGACCATGACAGCGGCGCGGTGGCGCTGATCGACGTGCCCGAGGCTGCGCCGATCATGGCAGAGCTTGACCGCCGCGGCTGGACGCTGAGCCAAGTCTGGCTGACCCACCACCACCCCGACCACATTCAAGGTCTGACCGAACTGCTCACCCGCTTCCCCGCCGAGGTGATCGGCGCCAAAGCCGATGCCCACCGCCTGCCCCCGCTCGACCGCGCGGTGGCCGAGGGTGACAACATCAAGCTGGGCGCGCTTGCGGCCCAAGTGCTCGACGTATCTGGCCATACCGTGGGCCATATCGCCTTCCATATGCCCCAAGCCAAGGCGGCCTTCACCGCAGACAGCCTCATGGCGCTTGGCTGTGGCCGGCTCTTCGAAGGCACGCCCGCGCAGATGTGGGAAAGCCTGCAAAAGCTGGCCGCCCTGCCCCGTGACACGACGATCTGCTCGGGCCACGAATATACCGCCGCCAACGCAAAATTCGCCCTGACCGTTGATCCGGACAATCCCGCCCTTATATCAAGGGCCAAGGACATCGACAGCGCCCGTGCCAAGGGACAGCCGACCGTCCCCTCGTCGCTTTCACTGGAACTAGAAACCAATCCCTTCCTGCGCCCCGCCGACCCGGCCATCCGCGCGACCTTGGGGATGCCAGACGCCACCGACACGGAAGTGTTCACCGAAATCCGCAGGCGAAAAGACCAGTTCTAAGCGCCTGCAATCATGGCTTAAAGTCCTCGCTCACGGCAAATGTGACCGATTCGGACCAGAATCTTCTTGAAGATGGGCGATGATCAACCAAACTCTAATACTATGAGGCCATGGTCGGACCGGGGCCTGAGACGTCTCAGCACCTCACCGACCCCGATCGAAAAGGAGCACGCCCGTGCCTTCATTCTCGACTACACTTGAGCAGGCAATCCACGCGGCCCTCGCGCTGGCCAATGCCCGCCGCCACGAATTCGCAACGCTTGAACATCTGTTGCTGGCCTTGCTCGATGAACCCGATGCCGTGCAGGTCATGAAAGCCTGTTCCGTCGATGTCTCTGACCTGCGCGATACGCTGGTGGAATTCGTCGACGATGATCTCAGCAATCTGATCACCGACATCGACGGTTCCGAAGCGGTGCCAACGGCGGCTTTCCAGCGCGTAATCCAACGCGCCGCAATCCATGTGCAATCCTCGGGTCGGACCGAGGTGACGGGCGCCAACGTGCTGGTCGCCATCTTTGCCGAGCGTGAGAGCAACGCCGCCTATTTCCTGCAAGAGCAGGACATGACCCGCTATGACGCGGTGAACTTCATCGCCCATGGTGTCGCCAAAGACCCGGCCTATGGTGAATCCCGCCCCGTCACAGGCGCGCCCGAGACCGAGGAAGAGGCCCAAAGCGTCACCGATGGCGACAAGAAGGAATCCGCGCTGGCGAAATACTGCGTGGACCTCAACGCCAAATCCCGCGAAGGCGACATCGACCCGCTGATCGGCCGCGAGGGCGAGGTTGAGCGCTGCATTCAAGTGCTCTGCCGCCGCCGCAAGAACAACCCGCTGCTGGTGGGTGATCCGGGCGTGGGCAAGACCGCCATCGCCGAAGGTCTGGCGCGCAAGATCGTCGCCGGTGAAACGCCTGAGGTGCTGGCTAATACCACGATCTACTCGCTCGACATGGGCGCGCTCTTGGCCGGCACCCGCTACCGCGGTGACTTCGAGGAGCGGCTCAAGGCCGTGGTGACCGAGCTTGAGGATCACAAGGACGCGGTGCTTTTCATCGACGAGATCCACACTGTGATCGGTGCCGGTGCCACTTCGGGCGGCGCAATGGATGCCTCCAACCTGCTGAAGCCCGCACTTCAGGGCGGCAAACTGCGCACCATGGGCTCCACCACCTACAAGGAGTTCCGCCAGCACTTCGAGAAGGACCGCGCGCTGAGCCGCCGGTTCCAAAAGATCGACGTGAGCGAGCCTTCGGTCGAAGACGCCACCAAGATCCTCAAGGGGCTGAAACCCTATTTCGAGGAGCATCACAGCGTCAAATACACCTCCGACGCGATCAAGACCTCCGTGGAACTGGCGCATCGCTACATCAACGACCGCAAGCTGCCGGACAGCGCGATTGACGTGATCGACGAAGCCGGTGCCGCCCAGCACCTCGTCGCCGCTTCCAAGCGCCGCAAGACCATCGG
This sequence comes from Sulfitobacter sp. 1A13679, assembly GCF_043557115.1. Taxonomy (NCBI): domain Bacteria; kingdom Pseudomonadati; phylum Pseudomonadota; class Alphaproteobacteria; order Rhodobacterales; family Roseobacteraceae; genus Sulfitobacter; species Sulfitobacter sp. 1A13679. The sequence goes on along the minus strand of NZ_JBIFFO010000012.1, from coordinate 87,443 downwards.
CACCAAGGAGGTCGAGGCCGTGGTGGCCAAGATCGCCCGCATCCCGCCGAAGAATGTCTCCAAAGACGATGTGGTGGTGCTGAAGGATCTGGAAAGCTCTCTCAAACGGGTGGTCTTCGGGCAGGATGACGCCATCGTGGCGCTGTCTTCGGCGATTAAACTGTCCCGTGCGGGCCTGCGCGAGCCGGACAAGCCCATCGGCAACTACCTCTTCGCTGGCCCCACTGGCGTGGGTAAAACCGAGGTGGCCAAGCAATTGGCCGACACCCTTGGCGTGGAACTGCTGCGTTTCGACATGTCGGAATATATGGAGAAACACGCGGTCAGCCGTCTGATCGGCGCGCCTCCGGGCTATGTCGGCTTTGACCAAGGCGGCATGCTCACCGATGGCGTGGACCAGCATCCGCATTGCGTGCTGCTGCTCGACGAGATGGAGAAGGCGCACCCGGACGTCTACAACATCCTGTTGCAGGTGATGGACCACGGCAAACTGACCGATCACAATGGCCGCACGGTGGATTTCCGCAATGTGGTGCTGATCATGACCTCCAACGCGGGCGCCTCCGAACAGGCCAAAGCGGCTGTGGGCTTTGGCCGCGACCGCCGCGAGGGCGAGGATACCGCCGCGATCGAGCGGACCTTCACGCCGGAGTTCCGCAATCGTCTGGACGCCGTGATCTCCTTCGCGCCGCTGCCGAAGTCGGTGATCCTGCGGGTGGTCGAGAAGTTCGTGCTGCAACTCGAAGCGCAGCTGATGGACCGCAACGTGACCATCGAGCTCTCCAAGAAGGCCGCCGAATGGCTTGCCGACAAGGGCTATGACGACAAGATGGGCGCGCGTCCCTTGGGCCGTGTGATCCAAGAGCACATCAAGAAGCCGCTGGCCGAGGAGTTGCTCTTTGGCAAGCTGGCCAAAGGCGGTGTCGTCAAGGTTGGCGTCAAAGATGATGAGTTGACGCTCAAAGTCTTGGGCAGCGAAAGCAAGCGTCTTTCCGGTGATCGCCCCCCGCTGCTCACCGCGGAATGATCTATCGGGCCGCACTGGCCCTGATCCTCTCCTCCGCCAGCCCTGCGCTGGCGGAGGATTTGCAATTGGCCTTCCCGCTGGATTGCACCCTTGGGCAGGACTGCCACATCCAACAATATATGGACCGCGACCCGAGCGGCGGCGCAGAGGACTACCGCTGTTCCGGCCTAACCTATGACGGCCACAAGGGCACGGATTTCGCCCTGCCCGACCGCGCGGCGATGGCCGCGGGCGTGACCGTGCGCGCGGCGGCGGCGGGGGTAGTCAAAGGACTGCGGGACGGGATGCCAGATGGCGCACCGCTCTCGGAGGTCCAAGGGCGCGAATGCGGCAATGGCGTGGTGATCGACCTCGGCCAGGGATGGGAGACGCAATACTGCCACCTGAAACACGGCTCGCTCCGCGTGCAGGAAGGGCAGGAGGTGGCGGTTGGCGACGCTTTCGGGCTCGTTGGCCAGTCCGGCAAAGCTGCCTTTCCGCATCTGCACCTGTCGCTGCGCCATCACGGCCAGCCCGTCGATCCATTCGCCCCCGAAGGCCATAGTTGTGACGTCGAGCTGCGCAAAACCCTCTGGCAAGACACCCCGCCCTACCGCCCCGGCGGGCTGATTGCGCTTGGCTTTGCCGACCGCGTGCCCAGCTATGATGAGATCAAGGCGGGCGAAGCCCATCGCGACAGCCTGCCCAAAGAGGCCCCTGCCTTGGTCATCTATGGCTACAGCTATGGCACGCAAAAGGATGACGTGATGCGCCTCAGCCTCGCCGGGCCAAAAGGCACGGTCATCGAAAGGGATGTGGTGATGGAGAAGCCGCAGGCGCAAGCCTTTCGGGCCATCGGCAAACGCGCGGCTTCTGCGCCATGGGCCGCCGGGCGCTATACGGGCAGGGTCACCCTGCTGCGCGAGGGCCGTGTGATCGACGAAAAGACCGGCGTTCTGACCCTGCGATAGGCCGGGGCTGCCTGCCTACTTCTCGGTAAACTTCAACTCGATCCGCCTGTTCTGCGCCCGCGCAGCCTCGGTATTGCCCTCGGCCACGGGCTGATACTGGCCAAAGCCATTGGCGGCCAAACGATCCGGCGCAATGCCGAGGAAATTGACCATATATTTGACCACCGACAGCGCCCGCGCTTGGCTGAGTTCCCAGTTGTCCGCAAACTCCCCAAAGCCGGAAAGCGGCACATTGTCGGTATGACCATCGACGCGGATCACCCAATCGATCTCGGGCGGGATGTCATCCACAACGCTGCGCAGAATGCCCGCCACCTTGGCAATCTCACCCTGCCCGTCTTGGCTCAGCACCGCACTGCCCGGCGCGAAAAGCACCTCGGAGGAGAAGACAAAACGGTCGCCTTCGATCCGCACACCCTCCTGGTTGCCCAGCAGATCACGCAACCGCCCAAAGAATTCCGAGCGGTACTGGGCAAGGTTCTTGCTCTCTTCCTCAAGCCGCTTGCGCTCTGCCGCCTCCAATTCGGCGCGGCGGCGTTCCTCCGCCGCGACCCGCGCCAACGCGGTGTTCAACTCGGAGCCAAGCGATTGCAATTCCACCGATTTCGCCGCATCCCGCGCCACGGCGTCATCGAGCAACGCCTGTAGGTTGCCCAGTTGCGCGCGCAGTTCCGCGACCTGTTGGTTCAGCAACTCGGTCTGCCGCTGCGCCGCGGCGCTCACGGCTTTCTCCTCGGCCAGCGTCTCTTCGGCCTGCGCCAAAAGGGCAGCACGGCGTTCGGCGGCAGTGGTCTTATCCTCGGCCAAAGTCTCCGCCGCGAGTTTTGCCGCCAGCGCCTGCGCCAAACGTTCGCGCAGATCCGACTGCGTGCCGCTCAGCGCCTCTCCCTCTTCCTCTAGGCGCTGCACACGGGCCAGCGCCTCGGCCAGACGGGCGTTCAACGTCTGCTCGGTCGCCTCGGCCTGCGCCAACCGCGCGCGCAGGTCCTCTTCGGTGCCTTCCGCGGCTTCCAACTCTTCGGTGAGCGCGGCGCGCTCGGCCTCCAGCCCCGCGCCGCTCTCCTCCAGCCGCTCCATCCGCAGCAGCGCTGCGGCAAGCTCACTGTCGAGGTCGCTGCGCGCCGCGCGGGCAGCGGCCAAAAGGGTCAGCGTCTCTTCGGCCTTCTTGCGCTGCGCCTCAAGCGAAAGGGTCATGGCCGTCAATTCCGCATCCGCATCCTCCAGCCGGTCGCGCAGCGCCTGCGCCGCTGCGGCTTCGGCCAGACGGGCGGCTTCCTCGGCGCTGAGCGCCTCTTCGGCCTCCGCCACCTCGGCATTGAGGGCGGCGACTTCGGCCTCGGCTTCGGCGTTTTGCGCCCGCAGATCGGCCACCAGCGCATCCAACGCCTCGCGTTTCGCGGCGGCAAGCCGGGCCGTTTCCGCCTGCGCGTCGATCTCCTCCCGCGCGGTGCTGAGCGCGAGGTTCAGCGCCTCTTGCTCATCCAACAGCGCGGCTTCGCGGTCTTCCAAGTCACCGATGCGCGCCTGATCTTCCGCCTGCGACGCCAAGAGCGCGGCCACCCGTGCCTCAAAGCCGGTGATCTCGGCCTCCGCCGCCTGCAAGGCAGCCGCTTGCGCGTCGCGTTCAGAAGTCAGCCCGGCGATCACTGCCTCTTGCCGCGACACCTCATCACGCGCGTCGTTCAGTGAGGCATTCAGCGCGCCGAGCCGAGCCTCCAAACGCGCGGTGGTGCGTTCTTCGACGCCAAGCGCTTGGGCAAGGGCCGCGACCTCTCCGGCCAATTCGTTAAGCTCGCTTTCCTGCCCGCTAATCCGCTCTGTCAGGACGAATTGCACCACCATGAAGATGGTCAGTACAAACATCAGAACCAGCAAAAGCCCGGTCATCGCATCGACGAACCCCGGCCAGATGGAGCCCTGAAACCGTGCGCCTGTCCGCCGGGAAAGTGCCATTACTGGTCCCCGCCACCGGAGGTATCGCCCGCCCGCAGGCGGCGGGCCTCAGGGGCGCGTTGTCCGGAAAGCGCCTTGGCCAGCAGAGAGATATCTTTGCGCAATTCGGCCATGGTTTCCTGCCGCCCGGCAGAAATCTCTTCCAAGATACGCAGCATCTGCACGTCGATGGAGCGCAAGCGCATCCGGCTTTCCGCGTCGATCCCTTCGCCCGCGACCTGACCTTCGAGCGTGGCGATCAACCGGTCTTGCCCATCGGCCACCCGCTCCAGCGCGCTGTTGGTGGTCGTGTCATGCTCCATCCGCGTGGTCATCCGGTCCACGGCATCGGCCAGCTTGCCCAGCTTGTCGTCGACCATGGCGCGGCTGACGTCGGATTGGGTGAACATCTGCTGCATCTCGGCCATCTGTTCGACCATCTGATCCATCACGCTGGCCATAATGTTCTGATCGCTCACATCATCGCCTGAGGTCAGCCCGACCCGCGTGATGGAACTCAGCCAATCTTCCAGCTCTTGATAGAAGCGGTTCTGCCCGTGGCCTGCGAAAAGCTCCAACAACCCCACGACGAGAGAGCCCGCAAGCCCCAGAAGCGAAGAGCCGAAGGCCACGCCCATGCCGCCCAACTGCGCCTCAAGCCCGGTCATCAGACGGCCAAAGACATCGACGCCCGCTTCACCCTCACTGGGGGCGAGGGAGCGGATCGTGTCGACCACAGCCGGAACGGTCGTGGCCAGCCCGTAGAATGTCCCTAAAAGACCGAGAAAAATCAACATGTTGACGATATAGCGCGTGATTTCGCGCACTTCGTCGATGCGTGAGGCGACGGAATCGAGGATCGACCGGGTGGAGGTCGTACTGACCTGCATCCGCGCGCCGCGCTGGCGTAGAAGCGACGCCAAAGGCGCCAGCAATTGCGGCGGCTTGGCATCGGGTTCGGCATTGCCAGCGGCGAAATCCTCGATCCAGCGGACCGAGCCGATAAGCTGCATCACCTGATAGAAACAGGCCAGCACACCGACGATGAAGACAAAGATGATGACCCCATTCAGCCATGGGTTCGCGGCAAAGATCGGCAGCACCCGTGGCAACGCCAGAAAGACCCCAGCCCCCGTGAGGCCGAGCGCGATCAGCATCAGAGAAATCTGACGCACCGGCTGTGAAAACTGCGGTTTTGCCTTGCGGTCTGGCTGTGCCATGCGGCCTTTCCTGACCCTTTGTTCTGCTCTTGCCGCAGCTTACACTGAAACGGCAAAGAGTTGCCAAGTTTTTATGAGGTCAAAGCCTTCACCCGGTCATGCAACCACTCCAACGCGGGGTCATGCAAGCCCACTTCGGACAGATGCACGGCGGTGTTGAGCAAATACTCGGTATTTGGTCCGCGTCCGCCTACGGCGCGGGCAATGATCTGCGCTTGTTCTTCCAAGGGCAGGCCACCGCAATATTGCTCATGCGCCGCGTCGATCACATAGGTCACCGCCTCCACGTCGCGGCCATCGGTCAGATGCACGGTGAGGGTTTTCTCGACATAGGCCGAAGAGATCAGCTCACGCTCGCGCAGGTACTCCAGCGTCTGCGCCTCATGCCCCGCAGCCACCCGCATCGCCATGCCTTCGCAGGCCGAGCGGACGGATTCGTCGAGCGCCAGCACCAGCCCCGGCTGTTCGACCGTGCCCCGGTGATGGATCGAGCGCATGCAGAACGATCGGGCATAGCCCGGCAGCGTCGCGATCACGCTTTCCGCCACCTCGAAACCGGGGTTCCACAAGAGGCTGCCATAGCCAAATACCCACATTGTCATCCTGCTGGTCCTTTCTGCTGGCCTTCGGTAAACCGCATCTGAAGCACGATTTGAAGGGCTATCGAAATGCGGAAACTGGTTTGGCTGCTGATTGTGCTCGCGGTGCTCTGGGCTGCGTGGTGGGCTGCCGCCACGACGCAGATGCAAAGCACCCTGACCCGCCTGCTCGACACCCGCCGCGCGGCGGGTTGGGAGGTGACGCTCAAAGACATCGACAAAGCGGGCTTTCCCCTGTCCTTGCAAAACCGGCTGAGCGGGTTTGCCGTGGCAGACCCGGCCCGCGGTCTGGCATTTGAGGCCCCGCAGCTTGATCTCTCCGCCCCGGTCTGGTGGCCCGGTGATCTCTCGGCCCGCGCGCCTGTTGCGGCGGCCGACCTGCCCGCAGGCGCATTGCCCCTGACGCTGAAGATGCGCGACCTGCGCGCCGATCTGGAACTGCATCCCGGCACCTCGCTTCAGCTGGAGGCGATGGAGCTTCGCAGCACGCATCTTGAGGTCGACGGGCCCGACGGGCTGCTGCTGGAGGCCGAAGAGCCGCGGATGCGGATCGCGCAATCGGGCAGTGCGGCGCGGGATTATGACATCGCGCTGCTGCCCGGCGGCATCACCCCCGGCCCCTTGCTGCGCAAGGTTTTGGGCGATGGCGCGGGCCAGCCCGGCGGGCAGCCGATCCTCTCGGCGCGGATGGCCGTGACCTTTGCCCGCCCGCTGGACCGGCACAGCGCGATGGCAGGCACCCTGCCGCAGATCGACGCGCTGACGGTTGAGAATGTGGACGCCGCTTGGGGCGAGGTGGCTTTGGGCGCCGAGGGGGCGCTTACCTTTGACGCTGTGGGCATTCCCGATGGGGTGCTGAGCCTGCGGGTCACCAATTGGACCAAACTGCTGGACGCAGGCGAACGTGCGGGTTTTCTCCCGCCGTCGATGCGCGGGCAGGTCGACACCATGCTGCGGCTGTTGGAAGCGCGGGGCGGCACGCCGGGCGGATTGGACCTTGACCTGATCTTTACGGACGGTCAGATGATGCTGGCGGGGATCCCGCTTGGCCCCGCGCCGCGGTTGGTCCAGCCCTGACCGCCGCTTAGCGGCAGTAGCTGCCACTGCGATAGCGCGCCGTGTCAAAGTGAAAGTGGTCTTGGTGAAAGCGGTCCGCCTCTGGCCCCAGTACCGTGCCGAAGGGTCCGCAGGCGCCTCGGTGCATCCGTCGCAAAGCCGCGCTGCTGCGCCGCGCGCGCCAGCCCTTCAACAGGCTGATCGTGCTGCCGTCCGCCAGTTCAAACCCGGAAATGTCGATCGCGCGGCCCTTGCCATGTTCGGAGATCTTACCGCCCTTGCGGTTGTTCCGCGTCCGGCAGGCGTAATGCGCGGCGACCTTGAGCTCCTTTAGTCCGCCGCCCTGCCCCGCCAAAGCAGGCACAGCCGATTGCCGCACCCATGTGTTCAGCGCCTTGGCCGTGGTGCAATCCATCACCGCCGCGGTGCTGAGCCGGATGCCCGAGACCGAGCGTATCTTGACTGCATTATCAACCCCGCAACCGCTGATCCGGCCCGGCACCCGGCCCACCCGCGTGCCCTGTATCGCCAGATCGCCGCAGACTGCACCCTTGGCCAACATCCGCTGGCGTGCTCGAGCAGCCTGTTCGACCTTCGCGCTGCGCAGGGTGGGACGGAGCGATGCTTTCATTCCCTGCCCGCCCTCGGCGGCGGCACGGGCGGCGGGGTCACGTTCGGGCGGGGCGATCGCGCCGCCGGGGGCGACGCTGACCGGCAAGCTATCCCCCTGCTGACGCGCCACGGGGCGCTCAGAACTGTCCGGCCCCGCAGCCAAGGCGATTTGCCCCAGCATGATCAGCGGCAGGACAGCCCAGACCCTCATGCCTTGGGCGCGCCCCGGCCAAAATCGGGCGCGTCGGTATCCTGCCCCGCCTCGATAATGCCGCGCCGGATCGCGCGGGTACGGGTGAAATAGGCGTGCAGATGATCGCCGTCGCCGGTCCGAATGGCGCGTTGCAGGGCGAAAAGCTCCTCGGTGAAACGGCCAAGGATTTCCAGCGTCGCGTCCTTGTTGGTCAGAAAGACATCGCGCCACATTGTCGGGTCACTCGCCGCGATCCGGGTGAAGTCGCGGAAACCGGCGGCGGAATACTTGATCACCTCGCTGTCGGTCACCCGGCGCAGATCGTCGGCCACGCCCACCATCGTATAGGCGATGAGGTGCGGCGCGTGGGAGGTGACGGCCAGCACCAGATCGTGATGCTCGGCGTCCATTTCCTCGACATTGGCGCCCACCCCTTCCCAAAGCGCGCGCAGCCGCGCGATGGCGCCCTTATCGGTGCCTTCCACCGGGACCAGCAGGCACCAGCGGTTGTCGAAAAGTTCGGCAAAGCCGCTGCGCGGGCCGGAATGCTCGGTCCCCGCCAGCGGGTGGCCGGGGATAAAATGCACGCCATCGGGCAGATGCGGCCCCACCTGCGCGATCACGTCTGCCTTGACCGAGCCCACGTCCGTGACCGTGGCCCCGGGTGCCAGATGCGGCGCGATCTCGGCGGCCACGGCGCCCATAACGCCCACCGGCACGCAGAGCACCACCAGATCGGCGCCCGCGACGGCCTCGGCGGCGCTGTCGCAGACCCGGTCGGAAAGCCCGATTTCACGCGCCGTGGCGCGGGTCTCGTCGCTGCGGGCATAGCCGGTGACTTCGCCCGCCAGACCGCCGCGCTTCATCGCCCAGAAAAGCGAGGAGGCAATCAGCCCCAGCCCAATGAGGGCGACCCTGTCATAGACCTGCGCCATCAGTTGCCCCCTTTGAACTGCCGCACGGCATGGACGACGCGGCGGCAGGCGCTTTCATCGCCCACGGTGATGCGCAGACAGTTGGGCAGGTTGTAGCCCGCCACCCGGCGCACGATCAGCCCTTGGGTCTTGAGGTAGTCGTCACAAGCCTCGGCCTCGGCCTGATTGGCGAAGCGGGCCAGCACGAAATTGGCGAGCGAGACGTCCGAGGGCACGCCGATCTCGGCCAGCGCATCGGCCAGCCACGTGCGCCAGCGGGCGTTCTCGGCCCGGCAATGGTCGGTATAGGCGCGGTCGCGCATCGCCGCCTCGGCGGCGTTGAGCGCGGCCTGCGACAGGTTGAACGGCCCCCGCACCCGGTTCAGCACGTCGATCACATGGCCCGGCCCATAGCCCCAGCCGATGCGCAGCCCGCCCAAACCGTAGAGCTTGGAGAAAGTGCGCGTCATCACTACGTTGTCGCGCCGGTCGACCAGCGCGGCCCCGCCGTCGTAGCCCTCGACATATTCGGCATAGGCCCCGTCGAGCACCAAAAGCGCCTGCGGCGGCAGCCCTTCGGCCAGACGCTCGATCTCGGCCAGACCGATCATCGTGCCGGTGGGGTTGTTTGGGTTGGCGATGAACACGAGCCGCGTCGCCTCGGTGCAGGCGGCGAGGATGGCATCGACATCGGTCACCCGCTCACGCTCGGGGACTTCAACCGGCGTCGCACCTGCGGCGAGGGCGGAAATGCGGTACATGGCAAAGCCGTGCTCGGTATGCACCACCTCGGTCCCCGGTCCGGCATAGGCTTGGCAGAGGAAGGCGATGATCTCATCCGAACCGGCGCCGCAGATGATCCGCTCGGCATCGAGGCCCAGCACCTCGGCAATGGCGGCGCGCAGGGCGCTATGGTCGGAGGATGGGTAGCGATGCAGGTCATAGGCCGCACGACGATAGGCTTCGACGGCGGCGGGGCTGGGCCCCAGCGGGTTCTCATTCGAGCTGAGTTTGACCACATTCTCAAGGCCCGCGACATGCGCCGCACCCCCTTGATAAAGGTCAATCTCCATAATGCCCGGTTGCGGTGCGATCTGTGTCATCTCGCTCTCATCCTCACGCTACTGCCGCCCTTCTATCGGGGGTGTCGCGGTGATGCCAGAATCATTCTGCATCCGCGGCGCCAGCGGACAGGCTGTTGCCCTGCTGCCCGCCGCCCTGCGCAAAAAGAAAAGGCCGCGCGGTTTGCACCACGCGGCCTTTGGTATTCGACAGGCGAAGAAGCTTAGTTCTTCGCATAGAATTCCACGACGAGGTTCGGCTCCATGACAACCGGGTACGGCACGTCGCCGAGGCTCGGTGTGCGCACGAAAGTCGCGGTCATTTTGGAGTGGTCACACTCCAGGTAGTCCGGCACGTCACGCTCGGGCAGTTGCACGGCTTCCAGAACCGAAGTCAGCTGCTTGGAACGGTCACGCACTTCGATGACGTCACCCTCTTTCACACGGTAGGAGGGGATGTTGACCTTGCGGCCGTTCACTTTGACGTGGCCGTGGTTCACGAACTGGCGTGCAGCGAAAACGGTCGGCACGAACTTGGCGCGGTAGACGACGGCGTCCAGACGGCGCTCCAGCAGGCCGATCAGGTTCTCACCGGTGTCGCCCTTGACGCGCTCGGCTTCGCCGTAAATGCGACGGAACTGCTTCTCGGTCAGGTCGCCATAGTAGCCCTTAAGCTTCTGCTTGGCACGCAGCTGGATGCCGAAGTCCGACATTTTGCCCTTGCGGCGCTGGCCGTGCTGGCCGGGGCCGTATTCACGACGGTTCACCGGGGACTTCGGACGACCCCAGATGTTTTCGCCCATACGGCGGTCTAGCTTGTGCTTGGCAGCTGTGCGTTTTGTCACGGCTGATCTCCTTTATAAGGCCCCGAGGGGCGGTAAAGGGCGTTGTCCTTTGGCCGAAGCCCGACAGGCTTCCCCTTGCGGGGTCCACCAACACCAATGAAGGAGCGCTTATACGGCGCCATGGCAGGGAGTCAACGGGGGACTTTCAGCAAATTTGATACGTCCCGCCGCTACCGCGCCATGGCGGCGCAGGGTGCGTGGCGGTGGCAGGTCAGGATATGATCGTTGACCAACCCGCAGGCCTCCATCCAGGCATAGGTGATCGTCGGCCCGCAGAACTTGAAACCGGCTTTCTTCAGGTCTTTGCTCACCTGCTCGGACAAGGCCGTCTTCGGCGGCACCTCGGCCTGTGTGGCAAAGCGGTTTTGCAGCGGTTTGCCATCGACATAGCGCCACATGAAGGCGTCGAACCCCTCGCGCGCCTCCACCTCCTGCCATGCGCGCGCGTTGGTGATGGCGGCCTCGATCTTGCCCCTGTGGCGGATGATGCCCGGATCACCCAGCAGGCGCAGCACATCCGCCTCGCCCCATTCGGCGATCTGATGCGGGTCGAACCCGGCAAAGGCCGCACGGAAATTATCGCGCTTTTTAAGGATCGTGATCCAGCTTAGCCCCGCCTGAAACCCGTCAAGGATCAGCTTTTCCCAAAGCGCGCGGCTGTCGTATTCGGGCACGCCCCATTCGGTGTCATGGTAGGCTTGGTAAATCGGGTCATCCCCGGCCCAGTCACAGCGCTGCATCTTCGGCTCTCCTCCGCGCGATCCACCGCGGAAATCGCCGCTGATTAAGACCGTATTATCACCTTTGCGCCCATACCAATCGCAGGACAGCAAGAGAGTACCGCCGTGCCCCGTCGATTCCAACGCCCTTTCGCCGACGTTCCCCCCGGTGGGGACAGCCCGCTGAACCATGCGGTGATGCAGCGCGATGCCGCGACGCTTGAAATGGTGCGCGAGGCCGTGGCCCATCGCCAAACGCTGCTGGCGTTCCAGCCCGTCATGCTGGCCAGCGATCCGACAAATGTCGCCTTTCACGAGGGGCTGATCCGCCTGCTTGATCCTACGGGTCGCGTGATTCCGGCCAAGGATTTCATGCCCGCGATCGAAGACACGGATACCGGGCGGCAGGTGGATGTTCTGGCCCTAAGTCTCGGGCTGAACGCGCTGCACCACCATCCCGGGCTTCGACTGTCGATCAATATGTCCGCCCGCTCCATCGGGTATCAGGAATGGACCCGCGTCTTGCGCCACTGGCTGGCCCGCGATGCCACCTTGGGCGAGCGGCTGATCCTTGAGATCACGGAAAGCTCGGCCATGATGGTGCCGGAACTTGTGACGAGCTTCATGAACCAGTTGCAGCCCCACGGCATCTGCTTTGCCATGGATGATTTCGGGGCGGGGCAAACGGCGATCCGCTATTTCAAGGATTTCTACTTTGATGTCCTGAAGCTTGACGGGCAGTTCATTCGGGGCATCGCCACCAACCCCGACAACCGCGCCCTGACCGCCGCACTGATGTCCATCGCCACGCATTTCGACATGCTGACCGTGGCCGAATGCGTCGAGAACGCCGCCGATGCGGCGGTGCTGACCGAGATGGGCGTCGATTGCCTGCAAGGCTACCACTTCGCCGCGCCAACCACCCGGCCCCCATGGCTGAATTTCGACCGGGTGCGGGCTACCGGCTAGGCCCGCGCGGGCAGGCCGCCGGGGCTGCGGCGGCGGGCTGCCTGCTCAGTTGCCGCATTGCAGCGCATCCGCTATCACTACCTCAGAGGGACGGGAGCGCCCACGCCCGACGATGGCGCGTGTCGGTGTGCCCCCGCCCAACAAGGTAGAGGAAAGTCACATCATGACCAATGTCGTCATCGCATCCGCCGCCCGGACCGCCGTGGGCAGTTTCGGCGGAGCGTTCGCCAATACGCCCGCCCATGACCTTGGTGCCGCCGTTCTGAAAGAACTGGTGGCCCGCGCCGGGGTGGACCCGTCCGAAGTCTCCGAGACCATTCTGGGGCAGGTGCTGACCGCCGCCCAAGGTCAGAACCCGGCGCGTCAGGCGCATATCAACGCAGGGCTGCCGAAAGAGAGCGCGGCTTGGGGCATCAATCAGGTCTGCGGCTCGGGCCTGCGCGCCGTGGCGCTGGCGGCCCAGCATATCCAACTGGGTGATGCGAATATCGTGGCCGCTGGCGGGCAAGAGAACATGACTCTCAGCCCCCATGCGCAGAACCTCCGCGCGGGGCAGAAGATGGGCGATTTGCAATTCATCGACACGATGATCCGCGACGGTCTGTGGGATGCCTTCAACGGCTACCACATGGGCCAAACCGCCGAGAACGTGGCCGAGAAATGGCAGATCAGCCGCGACCAGCAGGACGAATTCGCCGTCGCCTCGCAGAACAAGGCCGAAGCCGCGCAGAAGGCTGGCAAGTTCGCCGATGAGATCGTTCCCTTCACCATCAAGACCCGCAAGGGCGAGACGGTCGTCGATCAGGACGAATACATCCGCCACGGCGCCAATATCGAAGCGATGCAGAAGCTGCGCCCGGCCTTCACCAAAGACGGCTCCGTCACCGCGGCCAATGCCTCGGGCATCAACGACGGTGCGGCGGGTGCGCTGCTGATGAGCGCGGATGAGGCCGAAAAGCGCGGCATTCAGCCGCTGGCGCGGATCGCCTCCTATGCCACTGCCGGTCTCGACCCGTCGATCATGGGCGTCGGCCCCGTCTATGCATCGCGCAAGGCGCTGGAGAAAGCCGGTTGGTCGCCCGAAGACCTCGATTTGGTGGAAGCCAACGAAGCCTTCGCCGCACAGGCCTGCGCCGTGAATAAGGAAATGGGCTGGGATCCGGAAATCGTGAACGTCAACGGCGGCGCCATCGCCATCGGCCACCCCATTGGTGCCTCGGGCGCGCGGGTGCTCAACACTCTTCTGTTCGAAATGCAGCGCCGTGACGCCAAGAAAGGTTTGGCGACGCTGTGTATCGGCGGCGGTATGGGTGTTGCCATGTGCCTAGAGCGCCCCTAAGACTAAATCGGCGCGCAACTTTCTTGCGCGCCGAAACATGCATTTGCAAGAACATTACCTTGAGGGAGGGATTACATGTCACGCATCGCTTTGGTCACCGGGGGAAGTCGCGGGATTGGCGCGGCCATTTCGACCACGCTGAAGGACAAAGGCTATACCGTCGCCGCCACCTATGCCGGCAATGACGAAGCCGCCGCGAAATTCACCGAAGAGACCGGCATCAAGACCTATAAATGGAACGTGGCAGATTACGACGCCTCCAAAGCGGGGATCGAACAGGTCGAAGCCGAGCTTGGCCCCATCGAGGTGGTGGTCGCCAATGCGGGCATCACCCGCGACGCGCCCTTTCACAAGATGACCCCCGACCAGTGGAATGAAGTCATCGCCACCAATCTGACCGGCGTCTTCAACACGATCCACCCGGTCTGGCCCGGCATGCGCGAACGCAAATTCGGGCGCGTTGTCGTGATCTCTTCGATCAACGGGCAAAAGGGGCAATTCGCGCAGGTGAACTATGCCGCGACCAAGGCGGGCGATCTGGGCATCGTGAAGTCATTGGCCCAAGAAGGCGCGCGCGCGGGCATCACCGCCAATGCCATCTGCCCCGGCTATATCGCGACCGATATGGTCATGGCGGTGCCCGAAAAAGTCCGTGAAAGCATCATCGCGCAGATCCCCGCCGGGCGGCTGGGAGAGCCAGAAGAAATCGCCCGCGCGGTGGCCTTCCTCGTCTCCGACGATGCGGGTTTCATCAATGGCTCGACCATCTCGGCCAATGGGGCGCAATTCGTCGTCTGACGGGCCGATGTTCTGGAAATTTAATGGGCCAGTCTTTTCCAAAGACTGGCCTTTTTAATGGGAAAACAGAACCCGACTGCGTCCTTTACTAGCCATCCAGTCTGCCGCCCCGCCAAAGCGGAACGACAGCGATCAAAAACGCCGCATTGCGCGGCAAGGGTCAGCTCGACAGGCGGCTAATCTCCTCTTTCAAACGCAGTTTTTCCTTTTTCATGGAAGCCACTTTCAAATCGTCCATACCGGGGGCGCGTTGCGCGGTTTCCACCGCCTCACTCATCGCCTGATGCTTGCGCTTCAGGGTGTCCAGATGTGCGTTCAAAGCCATACAATCCTCCATGATTGGTGTGTGGAATTTCAGTGGACCACAGTGCGACCCACAAGTCACGCGGCACCGCAGCATAGGGGTGAAGTTGGTAAAGAAACGCTTAAGAAGTAGGATAGACCAGCGGCGCCCCCCGGCGCAGCACCGCTTCGATTTCCGGCACATAGCTATCGCCATCCCCCTCATGCCGCGCGCCACGGTGCATGACAAAGCTGGGATAGAGCCGAAAAGCACCGCGTCCGTTCTTGCGCGCACGCAAGAGAATCAACTCCGGCATCCTTCCCGCGCGCGAGGCGAGCGGCAGCACCTCGACCGATCCCATCTCATGCGGCAGCGCCGCCAAAATCTCGGGCAGACGTTCGGCGCGATGGATAAAATGCGCCTGCCCCTTGGGCTTTAGCCGCCGCGCGGCGGTGCGGACCCATTGTCGCAGGGGTGTCGCCTCGCCCAACGCGGTCTCCCGCCCCGGATCGCGGGACTGGACCGAGGCGGCCCGGTCGAAATAGGGCGGATTGGCAAGAACGTGGTCAAATTGTCGCTGGCGCAGATGC
This sequence comes from Sulfitobacter sp. 1A13679, assembly GCF_043557115.1. Lineage (NCBI taxonomy): Bacteria > Pseudomonadati > Pseudomonadota > Alphaproteobacteria > Rhodobacterales > Roseobacteraceae > Sulfitobacter > Sulfitobacter sp. 1A13679. Next base: position 72,336 of record NZ_JBIFFO010000012.1, on the reverse strand, counting down.
AGGGGCATCTCGGTCAGATCGGCCTCCACCACCTCCAGCGCCGCGCCGCCATTGCGCCGCGCCAGTTCGGCATAGGCGGGTTGCAGTTCACAGCCCGTCAGCGTCAGCCCCGGCACCCGCGCCCCCAGACAAAGCACCGCCGCACCGGCCCCGCAGCCAAGCTCCAACACGCTTTGCCCTGCCTTGGCCTCGATGCTCGCGGCCAGCAAAACCGGGTCCACCCCGGCACGATAGCCCCGACCCCGGCGCGGCTGCCAGAGGTGCAGCTTGCCGCCGAGAAAAGCGTCGCAGGTCAGGTCGTCTTCGGTGAAACGGGTCACAGCCCCAGCGGAATATCATTGTCGCGCATCACCCGCAGGGCGGCGTCATGGTCATCAGGATGCACCATCAGGCGGCGCGGGAAAATCCCAATGCCCCCTTCGAGCACGCTCATGTTTACGTCCATTTCAAAGCAGTCTATATCCTCCCCCCTGAGAAGGGCGGTGGCAAAGGCGATGATGGTCATGTCGGTGCTGCGCAAAAGTTCCTTCATATCAAAGATGTAGAGCCGGATCACCGGCATGTCGAGCGGGACGCGGGAAATGATGATGAAAAGTGATGCAACGGGCAAACCGCACGACCGCATGGCGGCCTATCTAAGCGATGATATGGCGGCGGTCAGCGCCCTGATCCGCGAGCGGATGGCGTCGAAACACGCGCCCCGCATCCCCGAGGTCACCGCCCATCTGGTCGAGGCGGGCGGCAAGCGCCTGCGCCCGATGCTGACGCTGGCCGCGGCCCGGATGTGCGGCTATGACGGGCCCTATCACGTCCATCTGGCCGCCACGGTTGAGTTCATTCACACCGCGACCCTGCTGCACGACGATGTGGTGGACGAAAGCGCGCAGCGGCGAGGGCGGCCTACGGCGAACCTCTTGTGGGATAACCAGTCGTCGGTGCTGGTGGGGGATTACCTCTTTGCCCGCAGCTTTCAGTTGATGACCGAGCCGGGCTCGATGCCGGTGATGCGCATCCTGTCGAACGCCGCCGCGACCATCGCGGAGGGCGAGGTGCTGCAACTGACCGCGGCGCAGAATCTGGCCACGGATGAACAGGTCTATCTGCAAGTCGTGCGCGGCAAGACGGCGGCGCTCTTCTCAGCCGCGACTGAGGTGGGCGGCGTGATCGCCGATGCGCCGGAGGATCAGGTCACGGCGCTCTATGACTATGGTGACGCCCTTGGCATCGCCTTCCAGATCGTCGACGATCTGCTGGATTATCAGGGCGACACAGGGGCCACGGGCAAGAACGTCGGCGACGATTTCCGCGAGCGCAAGCTGACCCTGCCGGTGATCAAAGCCGTGGCCAAGGCCGACGAGGATGAGCGCGCCTTTTGGACCCGCACCATTGAGAAGGGCAAACAGGAAGAGGGCGACCTCGACCATGCGCTGATGCTTCTGGACAAACACGACACGCTGACCGCGACGCAGCGCGATGCCTGTGACTGGGCGGAGAAGGCCAAAGCGGCGCTTGCCCCCCTGCCCGACCATGAGTTGAAAGACATGCTGATCGATCTGGCCGACTACGTCGTCAGCCGGATCAGCTAAGCGGCCAAGATCGGCGCGGCGGCGACCCACCATCGCGGCGCCGCGATGGCGATGCGATGGGCCGCGGCCTCGGCCTGCGCCACCGTGGCGTAGAGGCCGAAACAGGTCGCGCCCGAGCCGGACATCCGCGCCAGCGCCGCATCGCTCAACGCCTCCAGACAGCCCCCGATGACCGGCTCCCGCGCGATGGCGGGCGCGGCAAGGTCGTTGCGCTGTGCGTCCAGAAAATCGATGAAGTCGGAAAAGCCCGCGAAGCTCGGGATCACCGCCGGCATCGGCGGCTGGTTCTTGTCGCTGAGCGCCGAGAAGACAGCAGGCGTCGGCACATCGACGCCGGGGTTCACCAGCACCATATGGCAAGGCGGCAGCGCGGAAAGCGGCGTGAGGACCTCCCCCACCCCCTGCATCCGCTGCGGGCCGCGGGTCAGGCAGACCGGCACATCCGCCCCGAGCTGCGCGGTGTCTATGGGCAGCGGAACGCCCCAATGCGCCGCAAGCAGCTCCAAGGCCGCCGCCGCATCGGCAGAGCCGCCCCCGATCCCCGCCGCAGCGGGCAGGTGTTTCTCAAGATGCAGTGCGGCGCCACGGCCCGCGCCTGCGTCCAGCATCTCTGCCGCGCGCAGGACAAGGTTGCGCGCATCGGTCGGCACCCCTTCGGCCCGCGGGCCGCCGACCGTCAGGGTCAGATCATTCGCGGCGGCCACATCCAGCCGATCGCCCACACCGGCCCGCACCACCAGCGAATCCAGCAGGTGATAGCCGTCGGCCCGCTGGCCGGTGCAATGCAGGGTCAGGTTCACCTTGGCCCAAGCCATCCGCGACGCCGCAGCGCCGGGGTCGGCGGGCGCCCCATCCTTTGAAAGGCTCATTCGTCCGCAGCAACCTTGAGCGGGGCCGCGCCCTCTTCGGCCAGCACGGCATCGAGCCCCACTTCCAGCTTGCGGCGCATCCGCTCGGGGTCGGCCTCCGAATCCGCATCCGTCAGGTCAACGAAAGAGAGCGCCCGGCGCCACTGGAATTCGGCCTCGCGCTTGCGGCCCACGGCCCAGTAAACATCCCCGAGGTGATCGTTTACCACCGGATCGACCGGCTCCAACTCGACCGCGCGCTCCATCTGCTCAACCGCTTCTTCGTAGCGGTCCAGCCGGTAGAAGACCCAGCCCAGCGAATCGACGATATAGCCGCTGTCGGGGCTGGCCGCGACGGCGCGTTCGATCATCTCCAGCGCCTCGTCCAAGTTGCGCTGCTGTTCGACCAGCGAGTAGCCGAGGTAGTTCAGCACCTGCGGCTGTTCGGGGTTCAACTCAAGCGCGGCGCGGAAATCGGCTTCGGAGCCTTCCCAATCGCCGCTGCGTTCCTTGGCGATGGCGCGGGCGTAGAACAGCACCCAGCGGGCGCGGGCGCCCTCGGGCGTGCGCTCCAGCGCCGCGTCGTAGGAGGCGATGGCCGCCTCATAGTCCTCTTCGGCCCGCAGCATGTCGCCTAGCGTCGAATGCACCACGGCCAGATCACCATGGCTGCGCGCGAGTTGTTCCAGCACTTCGATGGCCTGCGCGGTCTTGCCCGAGCGGCGCAGCGCATCGGCGCGGCCCAGTTCGGCGGCGTGATAGGCCGGGCTGTCGGCAGGCAGGGACTTATATTCGGCAATCGCCAGATCATGCTCGCCAAGGTTCTCCAACAGGCTTGCCGTCAGCAAAAGCGCATCGACATGATCGGGGCGCAGATAACGCGCGATGCGCGAATAGAGCAAAACGTAATAGTCCCCCGCCGCCTCATTGCGCAGCACGGCGGCGAAGGTGAAAAACACCTCGGCCATGCCCGCTTGGGCGTCGGGCATATGGCTGAAGGGCGCGGGCGCTTCCTGCTGCAAACCTTCGATGAGCCGCGCGATTTCGGGGTCGCTATCCGCGCCAAAACCGTCCGATAGCACGGCCAGCGCATCCTCGCTGCGTCCCAATTGGCCAAGAATCTCGGCATGGGCCATCACGCCGCGCCGGGTCTGACCTGCGGCCCCTGCCTCACCACTGGCAAAGAGCGCCTCCGCCCCTTCGAAGTCGCCGACGCTCGCCAGCGCGAGGGCCTTGTGATACATCACGAAGCCCTGCATTCCGGCCTCTTCGCTCAGGCTGTCGAAAGCCTTTATCGCGGCGGTGACATCGCCCGCCCCCATATGCGCCCATGCCTGCACCAGCCCGCCGACCCAAGGGCCGATGGCCGAAGTATCGCGTTCAAGCAGGGCCTTGTAATCGCCCTCTTTCGCCAAGGCGGCCACAAGGGTCATCTCGGCCACCTGGCTCTTGGTGCCGAGGGTGATCATATTGCGTGCCAGCGGCAGCGCCTTGTCCACCCGCCCGAGCGAGAGATAGGACAGCACCGCGCTTTCCATCAGTTCGATGTTCTTCGGGTCCCGCGCCAGCGCCTCGGTGTAGTACCGCGCGGCCTCGGGATAGTCGCTGTTCACGGCGGCATGACGCCCCGCCAGATAGGGGCCTGCGACCGATTGCGCCATCAGCGGCGCCGACAGGCCGATGCAAAGCGCCGCAACGCTGGTGAAACCTAGGACATTCCGAAACATGCAAACCGCCTCATATCGCTTTGCACGCAGGCTATCATCTTCGTGCCGGGGCGCAATGGCGGGGCGGTGATGTCGCCCGTGGCCGACAGGTTTTCGCCGAAAAGACGAAAAAGACCGACACGCCTGCGCGTGCCGGTCCTTTCATTGCGCCTTTGGCGATGGCTCACATATTCGGGTAGTTCGGCCCGTCGCCGCCCTGCGGGGTGGTCCAGACAATGTTCTGTGTCGGGTCCTTGATGTCGCAGGTCTTGCAATGCACGCAGTTCTGGAAGTTGATCTGGAACCGCGTCTCGCCGGTTTTGTCATCCTCGACAAACTCGTAAACCCCCGCCGGGCAATAGCGGGCCGAGGGGCCCGCGTATTTCGGCAGGTTCACCTCGACCGGAATGTTCGGGTCTTTCAGCTTGAGATGCGCAGGCTGGCTTTCCTCGTGATTGGTAAAGGAGAAGGCCACGTTGGTCAGACGGTCAAAGCTGAGTTTGCCATCGGGTTTGGGGTAGTCGACCTTCTTGTGCTTATCCGCAGGCTCGGTCGCCTCGGCGTCGGACTTGCCATGGCTCAGCGTGCCCAAGAGCGAGAAGCCGAGCGTGTTGGTCCACATGTCAAAGCCACCAAGCGCCAGCGACGCGGTGAGCCCGTATTTCGACCACAGCGGTTTCACGTTGCGCACCTTCTTAAGGTCCGTCGCGATCGGCCCTTCACGAACATCGGTCTCATATTCGGTCAGCTCATCACCGCCACGGCCCGCTTGGATCGCGGCATAGGCCGCCTCGGCCGCTGCCTTGCCCGAGAGCATGGCGTTGTGGTTGCCCTTGATGCGCGGCACGTTGACCATGCCCACCGAACAGCCCAACAGCGCCACGCCGGGGGCCACCATCTTGGGCATCGACTGATAGCCGCCCTCGGTGATCGCCCGCGCGCCATAGGCCACGCGTTTGCCGCCCTTGAGCAGTTCGGCCACCATCGGGTGATGCTTGAACCGCTGGAATTCCATGTATGGGAAAACATGCGGGTTCTTGTAGCCGAGGTGAACAACGAAGCCGACGTAAACCTGATTGTTCTCAAGGTGATAGATGAACGACCCGCCGCCCGCATTGCTGTTGAGCGGCCAGCCCATTGTATGGGTCACGGTGCCTTCTTTGTGCTTGACGGGGTCGATCTCCCAGATCTCTTTCATGCCAAGACCGTATTTCTGCGGCTCTTTGCCCTCATCCAGCCCGTATTTCGCGATGACCTGCTTGCTGAGGCTGCCGCGCACGCCTTCGGAGAGGAAGACATATTTGCCATGCAGCTCCATCCCCGGCTCATAGCTCGGCCCGGGGGTGCCATCGGCATTTTTGCCCATCTCACCGGCGACAACGCCTTTGACTTCGCCGTTCTCGCCAAAGACGAGTTCGGAGCAAGCCATGCCGGGGAAGACTTCGACGCCCAGTTCCTCGGCCTGTTCGGCCATCCAACGGCAGACATTGCCCATGGAAACGATGTAATTACCGTGGTTTTTCATCAGCGGCGGCATGGGGAATTCCGGAACACGCAGCTTGCCCGCCTCGCCCAGCAAATAGAAGTTATCTTCCTTCACCGGCACATTCAGCGGCGCGCCTTTTTCCTTCCAATCCGGGATCAGCGCATCCAGCCCGCAGGGGTCGAGCACCGCGCCCGACAGGATATGCGCGCCCACTTCCGAGCCCTTTTCCAGCACCACAACATTGCAATCGGCGTCCAACTGCTTGAGCCGGATCGCAGCCGACAGGCCAGCAGGCCCGGCGCCGACGATCACAACGTCATATTCCATCGCTTCGCGTTCAATCTCGGCCATTTTGGTGCTCCCTCACGGCAAATTCGGTTTGGATTTGGCTAAACCACCGCCGCGCGCAATGCAATCGCGACCCTGCGTTTATTGCGCAAAACGTGGGCTCCACGACATAACATGACGCGAGACCTTGGGGATCGCCGGCTCTTCCCCCTTGAGATAGTGCAGCTACGCCCGGTTTCACCACCCAAGCGCTGCGGCCCGCACGGCGAAAACGGGACCGGATTGACGGCAGTCAACCGCCGATCTCAGCGCCGTTAGCCCCTTGCAATTGGCGGGCAGTTTGGGTCAGGTATCTGCCAAGTTAACACGCAATTGGCCGCCCCCCGGCGAAAACCCGGGTGCGGCCCTCATTATGTAGGCACACCGCCATGGAAAAAATCCCGATGACCCGCGACGGTCACACCGCGCTCGAAGTCGAACTTAAGCAGCTTAAAACGGTTGAACGCCCCGCCATCATCAAGGCCATCGCCGAGGCGCGCGAACATGGTGACCTGTCGGAAAACGCCGAATATCACTCGGCCAAGGAGAAGCAGTCTTTCATCGAAGGCCGCATCAAAGAGCTTGAAGGCGTGATCTCGCTCGCCGATGTGATTGACCCCAAGAAACTGTCGGGATCGATCAAATTCGGCGCCACGGTGACGCTGGTCGATGAGGACACGGACGAAGAGAAAACCTATCAGATCGTTGGCGAATATGAGGCCAATATCGAAAAGGGTCTTTTGAACATCAAATCCCCCATCGCGCGCGCGCTGATCGGCAAGGAAGAGGGTGATTCCGTCGAGGTGCGCACCCCCGGCGGGCAGAAATCCTATGAGGTTCTCAAGATCGTCTACGCTTGAACGGGAAAGCTGACATGGCAGAGCCCGACGCTTCCGCATCCCCTGAGCAAGCCCCCCGCGCCCCGCGCGGCGGGTCCGGCGCGGCACGGCCCACGCCGATGGGCATCTACGACCGGCCCAAGGCCAATAGCATCACCGAGATCGAGGTCATCGCAGGCGCGCTTTCGGCGCTCTGGCTGCTTGGCACGGCGATCTATTTCACCTTCATCGCCGCCGAGGTGCCCGAGGGCACGCCCGACAGCGGGCTGCGCGGGCTGTTGATCCTGCTGGTGGTGATCATGCCCGTCGCGATGATCTGGGTTGGGGCCACCGCCGCCCGCGCCGGGCGGGTCATGCGTGAGGAGAGCCAGCGTCTGCAAGCCGCGATCGACGCGATCCGGCATTCCTATATCTCGCAACAGCAGGGCAACAAACCGGCGGGCGAGGGCAGCATTGCCCGCAAGCTCGATGAACTCGCCGCCAGCGTCCGCAAGACCGAGATTGCGCTGGCCGGACTTCAGGGGCGCGATGCACCATCGCGCCCCGTCGATCCGGCCCCCGCGCCGACACCGCCCGCCGCAGAAGAGCAGCCGACGCTGGCGCTTGGCACGCAGGCGGGCGACAGCGCGCAGCCGCTTTCTGCCAAGGATTTCACCCGCGCCCTCAACTTCCCCGAAACGGCGGAGGATCAGGCCGGTTTCGACGCCCTGCGCCGCGCGTTGAAAGACCGGTCCGCCGCGCAGCTTGTACAGGCCGCGCAGGATGTGCTGACCCTGCTGAGCCAAGACGGCATTTATATGGACGACCTGCGCCCCGACCGCGCGCGCCCCGAAGTCTGGCGGCAATTCGCCAGCGGCGCGCGGGGCCGGACCATCGCGCCTTTGGGCGGCATTCGGGATCGCTCCTCGCTGGCGCTGGCCAATGCGCGGATGCGGCAAGACCCGATCTTCCGCGACGCCGCGCATCACTTCCTGCGCCGCTTCGATCGGACCTTTGCCGAGTTCGAGAAACAGGCCACGGATGAGGAAATCTCGATGCTGGCCGACACCCGCACCGCCCGCGCCTTCATGCTGTTGGGCCGCTGCGCGGGCACCTTCGATTGACGCGCGAGCCTAGCCGGTAAAACTGCCGTAGGGGATGAAACGGACGGTATCGCCCGGCGCGATGTCGCGGGCGGCCTCGTCCAATTCGACCAGCCCTTCGGCCCAACTGAGCCCGCTGATGCGCCCCGACCCTTCGGAGGCAAAGACCTCGGCCCGGCCATCGCGCATCCGCGCGCGCAGGTATTCCCGCCGCCCGGCCTTTTTGCGCTTCTCGAAGGCGGCAGGCACGTCGAAACCCTGCGGCTCTTGCCAGCCGCCCCCGGCCAACAGCGCCATGGCGGGCCGGGCGAAGATCAGCGAACAGACCATCGCCGCCACCGGATTGCCCGGCAGGCCAAAGACCGGCACCCCCTGCCACATTCCAAGCGCCAAGGGCCGCCCCGGTTTCACTGCGATCCGCCAAAGCTGCATCGCCCCCGCTTCGGTCAACAGGGCCGAGACGTGGTCTTCGTCCCCCGCCGATGCGCCGCCACTGGTGAGGATCACATCGACCTGCCCCGCCGCCGCGTCAAGCCGCGCGCGCAGCGCGGCGCGGTCGTCGGCCACGCGGCCCAGATCCACCGCCTCATGGCCAAATTCGGTGGCGAGTTGCAGCAGCATCGGGCGGTTGGCGTCGTAAATCTGCCCGGCGCGGGCCGCCGCGCCCATTTCGACCAATTCGTCCCCGGTTGAGATCACACCGACCTTGAGCCTTTTGCGCAAAGACACCTCAGCCACCCCGGCGGCAGCCAGAAGCGCCAGTTCCGCCGGGCCAATGCGGGTGCCTGCGGCGAGGATCACGTCGCCCGCCTGCACATCCTCCCCGGCCTCGCGGGTGTTGGCCCCCTGTTTGACCGGCCCGTGAAAGCGCAGCACGCCGCCCTCAGCGGTCACATCCTCTTGCAAGATGACGGTATCAACGCCTTCGGGCAGCGCCGCGCCGGTCAGTACACGGATCGCTTGCCCCGCAGGCACGGCTCCGGGGCGGTCGCCCGCCGCCGCGCGGCCCGGCACCAGCGGCATCTCATGCAGCCCCTCGTCCCGGCCCCCGGCAAAGCCATAGCCATCGACCGCCGTATTGGGCAGCGGCGGGTTGGCGCGGATGGCGGTCACATCTTCGGCCAAGACGCGCCCCCCGGCATCGGCAGCGGGGCATGGCTCGGCTCCTGTCACCGCGTGAAGCCGCCCACGCAGCAGGTCCAGCGCTTCATGCACCGGGGTCCAATGCACGCCGGGCGGCAGGGCGAAACAGTCGTTGCGCAGGGGCGGCGGCGCGGGTGTGGCGGGGGCCGCCGGAGTGGCGATCAGCCCGACCTCGCGCAGGATGAAATCGGCAATGGCGGCGGTGTCGTTCAGATCGAAAACGGGCCGATCCACCTCAAGCGGCACATCGCTGGCCAGCGCCCGCACCGTCGGATCATCCGGCGCGATCAACGGGTTTCCGGTCTCGGCCCGATGCGCTTCGACCTTCGGATGGCCGTCGCGTTTGCAGCCTTCGATCAGCACCAGATCGACGGGCGAGAGCCGCGCCAGATGCGCCTCCAACGGCGGCTCATCGGCCCCGCGCAGCTCATGCATCAGGGCAAAGCGCGCGCCCGAGGCCAAAAGCACCTCCCGCGCGCCCGCGATGCGGTGGCGGTGGCTGTCTTTGCCGGGGTGATCCACGTCGAAAGTGTGATGCGCGTGCTTGACGGTGGAGACGGTGAAGCCGCGGCCCGTGATCTCGGCCACCAGCCGCTCCATAAGCCCGGTCTTGCCTGCGTTTTTCCAACCGACGACGCCGTAAACCCTCATACCATCGCCTCTGCTTTCGCCAGATCTTCGGGCGTGTTCACGTTGAAGAAGGCCGCCTCATCGGGGAAGAGCGCCTCGCGCCCGTCGTGGCGTTCCGTCCAGAGCACCACCTTGCGCAGCCCCCCCGCCAAAGCGCTGCGCAGATCGTCGCGCAGCGCCACGGGCCAGAGGCCAAAGGTCGGATGCCGCGCCGTGCCGCGTTTGGCGTCCGGCGTGGCGGCGAGGGCCAGCGGATGAGCCATGCCATCGGCGGCCAGCAGCAGACGCGGCACCAGATCGCAAGGGAAGAAAGGCGTATCGGCGGCAGCGGTCACGATGCTTTCGGCCCCCTGTTCGGCGGCCCAGTCCAGCCCGGCGAGCACCCCCGCCAGCGGCCCGGCGAAGCCCTCGATACTATCGGCCAGCACCGGCAGGCCGAGGTCGGCAAACCGCGCCGGATCGCCATTGGCGTTGAGCGCCAGTCCCGCAACCTGCGGCTCCAGCCGGTCGATCACCGAGGACAGAAGCGTGCCCTGTCCCAGCGGCAGCAGCCCCTTGTCGCCGCCGCCCATACGGGTCGCCTGCCCGCCCGCCAGAATGACGCCAAGTGGTTGTTTCATGTGGTCAATCCTTCGCGCCCTTGCGCCCGCTTTTGCGCGGCTCTTCGGCCACGCTGGCCGGATCCGCATCGCGGATGAGCCGCCCCTCCCCGGCCAGACAGGTAAAGCGCTGCCCGCGCATCCGCCCAATCAGGGTCAGGTTCACCTGCTGCCCGATCTCCACCCCCCAAGCGGTAAAGCCCGAGCGGGACGCCAGCACCGGAATGCCCATCATCGCCGTCTTGATCACCATCTCAGAGGTCAGCCGCCCGGTGGTATAAAGCACCTTATCCTCGGCCCCGACCCCTTCGGAGAGCATCCAACCCGCGATTTTGTCGACCGCGTTGTGACGGCCCACATCCTCCATATAGACCAAAGGCCGGTCGCCTTGGCAGAGCACCGTGCCATGGATCGCCCCAGCCTCCAGATAGAGGCTCGGCGTGCGGTTGATCTTGGCCGCCAGCGCATAGAGGTCGGATGTGCGCACCGGCGTGTTGGGCAGGCTCACCTCCGCCAGCCCCTCCATCATATCGCCAAAGACGGTGCCCACGGCGCAACCGCTGGTACGGGTCTTGCGCTGCATCTTGTCTTCGTAATCGGTGGCCCGTTTGGTCCGGACGACGACAGTCTCAAGCTCTTCGTCATAGTCGACGCCAGTGATCTCTTCGTCCGGTCGCAGCATCCCCTGATTGCGCAGGAACCCAAGCGCCAGATAGGCCGGATAGTCGCCAATGGTCATGGCGGTCACGATCTCTTGCCGGTTGAGGAATATCGTCAGGGGGCGCTCTTCGACCACATTGATCGCCACTTCGGCCCCGGTGTGATCCACGCCAGAGACGCTGCGCGTCAGCCGAACAGCAGTCGGATCCGGGGCGATCAGATAATTGCTAAGTTCATTGTCTCGGGCCAATTGTATCCCCCTGCGGTTAGGTCTAAGCCTTTGACATTATATTTAAGAGTTCGCCATGGCCATCACCACCACCAAATCCGCCTATCGCAAAGGGATCGTTGACGCGCTGCCCTTTGTGCTGGTGATCATCCCCTTTGCCTCGCTCTTTGGCCTATTGGCGACCGAGGCCGGGTTGAACGTGTTCGAAACGCTGACCTTTTCTATCGTGGTGATCGCCGGGGCCGCGCAGTTCACGGCGCTGCAACTGCTGCAAGAAGACGTGCCCACGGCGATCATCCTCGCCTCTGCTCTGGCGGTGAACCTGCGCATGGCGATGTATTCGGCCTCTCTCACCCCGTGGATCGGCGGCGCGCCGCTGTGGCAGCGAGCGCTGGCGGCCTATATGACGGTCGATCAATCCTATGTGGCGGCGATGACGCAATATGAGCGCGACCCTGAGATGACGGTGCCGCAGCGCATGGCCTATTTCTTTGGGACCGTGACGCCGGTGGTGCCGCTTTGGTATGTCTTCACGCTGATCGGCGCGATGGTCGGCTCCAGCGTGCCCGAAAGCTGGGCGCTGGACTTCGCCATTCCGATCACCTTCCTTGCCATGATCGCGCCGATGTTCCGCACGCTGGCCCATGTGGCAGCGGCGGTCGTGGCGGTGGTCGTGAGCCTTTTCGCCGTTGAGGTGCCCTATGCGCTTGGGCTGATCATCGCAGGGCTCGCGGGCATGATCACCGGTGCGCAGGTCGAGGCATGGATGGAACGGCGCAAACCGGGGAGCATGGCACGATGATCGATAGAACCGCACTCTGGGTCGTGATCATCGGCCTCGGGCTGGGCAGCTTTTTCCTGCGCTTTGTCTTTACCGGATTGGTCGGCAACAAACAGATGCCCGCGTGGCTTCTGCGGCATCTGCGCTATACTGCCGTGGCGATTCTGCCCGCGCTGGTGGCCCCGCAGGTGATCTGGCCTTCGGCCACCGGGGGGCAGTTCGACCTGCCGCGCGTCACTGCGGCGGCGGTGACATTGGGCGTGGGACTGGTGACCAAGAACGTCCTCGCCGCGATCCTGTCGGGGGCCGCGGCGCTTTATGGGATGCTCTATCTGGTGGGGTAAGCGCGGGCGCTACTGCTGGGCCAGTTGCGCCGCGCGCAGGGCGTCGATCACGTCGCCCTCATCGTCTTCGTAGTACTTCGTCGTGGTAACGCCCGGCAGCGTCTCGAACCGCTCTTGCAGCTTGACGGGATAGAAGGTCGACCCGACGCTTTGAAACCCGGGCAGCTGACTTAGAATGCCGCTGGTGGCGCTGGCGCAAAAGGCACCGGGCACCGCGCCGTTGGAGGTCACCAACTGAAGCGCGCGTTCGCCCACTTCGGGGCTGACGGGGATTTCCTGAATGACCACATGAAAGGTGCTGCGGGCATGGGCGGATTTATAGGCCTGCAACCAAGCGGGCGTCACACCGTAGAGCACATCGCCACGCTCGGCCATGCGCCCGTCCCGAAAGGATCCCGCGGGGTCAAAGATCACCCGTTGCGAGCCGTTCACCATCAGCGCGCTATGGCCGCCGCTGCCGGTGCGGTTGTTCACCATGGTCATCAATGTGAGGGAGGGCGGCTCGGGCGCGCGGTAGGCTGCACGCGCCACAACGTCGGGCGGGCTATCGGGGCTTTGATCCACCGAACAGCCAGCCAGAACGCCAACAAGTGCAATCGACGCTAAGAGAGTTCTCAAACCGTTACCCTCGCGCCTAGGGATAGGACGTGATCAACCGGCAAAGATCGCCAGCAGAACAAGAATCACGAGGATGACGACGGTGCCGCGTGTCACGAAGGACATGAATCCGTCAAAGGTCTTTTGCTGCGCTTCGTAGTTCATGCTGCCGTGTTCATGTTCAGCCATTTTCGTCTCCCTAAGACAATTTGTTGGCGCTGATTAACCTATTCGCATCACCCTGTCACGGGGGGATGATGCGCAGAAAACCATACTAGCTTTGCGCAGAACCACGCGCTATAGGGGAATCTTACACTTCCCCGCACGTTATAGAGTCTCTCAGGTTTCGTCGTCTTCCAGATCGGCGACCAGCCGAAAGCCGATCCGTTGTGGCGCGGCATCCGGCACCTTTTTCGGCAAGGCCCGCAGCATCACGTTCAACTGCCCCACATGCTGCACCAGTTGCGCCCGCGCCCCTGCTGGATCGACGCCGTAAAAGGTGATGATATCGGGGTCGAAATAGCCCATGCCTTCGATCCGCAGCACCCCGGCGTCGCCCCCGGCAAAGCCGATCGCCGCCTCATGATCGTTGTCGAGCTTTTCCTCGAAATTCTTGAGATAAAGCACCACCCGCTCATAGGCCCATTGGGCGGGGGATTTCTGCTTCACCGGCTTGTCGGTGACGGATTTGGGCAGGGGTTGGTCGCCAGACTTGGGCTGATCCGCGCCGGTGTGCACCTCATGCATGCGCGGCAATGCCGCAGCCTCATAGGCCTCGGCCGCCGTTTTCACCTCATCGCCCATCGCTCACCCCTTGCGCTGATACACCCATGCGCCGTCTGCCTCACGCAGCACGCGCGTGGCCTCTCCGGCCTGGTAAAGGTGGCTCAGATGGGCGACGGCTTCAACCAGCGCGAGGCCATATTCCGCCTCACCGATGCTGCGTTTGAACAGCGGCGCGAAACATTCCGAGGCCGATTTCGGCGTGTCGATATAGGCCAGCAGGCGGCGCAGGGCGCTATGATGGTTTTCGATCAACTGCTTCAGCCGCGTCGGCAAGCCGGTGAAGGGCAGCTTGTGCCCGCCAAGCACCAGATGATCCTCCCGCGCCAAGGGGACGAAACGCTCGCAAGCCTCCAGCCATTCGCCGATGGGATCGGCCATCGGCTCGGTCGGGTAGACGCCGATGTTGGGGCTGATGGAGGGCAGAATCTGATCCCCCGCGATCACCAGATTGTCATCGCGGCTCCAAAAGGTCGCGTGTTCGGGGGCGTGGCCATTGCCGATATGCACCTCCCAATCGCGCCCGCCCATGCGGATCACATCGCCCTGCCGGAGCCGCGTGAACCCCAGCGGCAGCGGGGCCACCACATCGGCGAAATTGAAAGGCCGCTCGCTGGCGCGTTTGTCATAGAGCGCCGACGCCATCCCCGCTTTGCGGTAGAACGCAAGGGCTTCGGCGACCGGCACCTCTTGGACATCGAGCGTCAGCATCCGCGCGGTCAACCACGCGGTGCGCGTGGTGACCAGTTCCGCCCCGAACTCGGTCTGCAACCACCCGGCAAGGCCAACGTGATCGGGGTGGTGGTGAGTAACGACCACGCGCGAGATCGGCTTGCCGCCAAGCGGCCCTGCCATCAGCCCGCGCCAAATCTCCTCGGCCCGGCGTGAGGCAAAGCCCGTGTCGATCACCGTCCAGCTATCGCCCTCGTCCAAGGCATAGACATTGACGTGATCCAGCTTCATCGGCAGCGGCAGGCGGAACCAAAGCACCCCCGGCGCCACCTCCATCGCCTCCCCCTCGGCGGGCGGCACCTCCCAAGGATAGCGCAGCCCCTTGGGCGTTTTCGGCTCGGCGGCGGAGAGGGTGGCCTGCTCTGTCATCAGCTTCTCAGGTCTTCGACATCAAGCGCATAGAGGTCTTCTGCCCCGGCCTGCGCATGGGCCAACAAGCCCTGATGCTCGGGCAAAAGACGTTGGATATAGAACCGCGCCAGCTTGGCCCGCGCATCGCCCGCGCCGGCGGCCTTCTCGGCCATGGCGGCTTGCAGATGCAGATGACCGCCCAGCACGCGGGCGAAGGCGCGCAGATAGGGGACGGCACCGGCGAAACGGGCGTTCATGTCCTTCTGCGCGGTCATCCACTCGGTCGCCTCGCGCAGGGTCTCGCTCGCCTGCCAGACCGCATCGGCCATGCGCGGGAAAGGGCCGCGGGCGGATTCGGCATGAGCTTCGATCTCATCCAAGAGCCGGTTCGCCGCCTCGCCGCCATCCATCATCTTGCGGCCCACAAGGTCCATCGCCTGAATGCCGTTGGTGCCCTCGTAGATCGCGGTCACGCGCACATCGCGGCTGAACTGCGCCGCGCCGGTTTCTTCGATAAAGCCCATGCCGCCATGCACCTGCACGCCCATCTCGGCGACGCTGATGCCCACGTCGGTGCCGAATGCCTTGGTGATCGGGGTGAGGAACGCGGCCCGCGCGCCCCATTCATCCCCCTGCCCGGCGCGCGCCATATCGCTGGCATAGGCACAGCTCAGCGCAATCGCGCGGGAGGCAAAGATATCGGCCTTCATGCTCAAAAGCATCCGGCGCACATCGGCGTGATCAACGATGGTGCCGGTGCCGCCTTCGACGGGGGAACGGCCCTGCTTGCGCTCCAGCGCGTAGTCCAGCGCCAGTTGATAGGCCCCTTCGGCAGCCCCGATGCCCTGTTCGCCGACACCAAGGCGCGCGTTGTTCATCATGGTGAACATCGCCGCCATACCGCCACCTTCGCGGCCCACCAGCCAGCCGGTGGCCTTGTCATATTGCATGACCGCGGTGGGCGATCCGTGCAGGCCCATCTTATGCTCAAGGCTGACCACATTCACACCATTGCGCTGGCCCGGCGCGCCATTCTCATCGGGGATGAACTTCGGCACGAGGAAAAGGCTGATCCCCTTGGTCCCCGCAGGTGCACCCGGCAGGCGCGCAAGAACCAGATGGCAGACATTGCCTGCAAAATCATTGTCGCCCCAAGAAATGTAGATCTTCTGACCAGAGACCGCATAAGTCCCGTCGCCATTGTCTTCGGCCCGGCTGCTCAGCGCGCCTACGTCCGAACCGGCCTGCGGCTCCGTCAGGTTCATCGTGCCGGTCCATTCGCCCGAGATCAGCTTGGGCAGGTACAATTCCTTGATCGCGTCGCTCGCGTGGTGCTCCAGCGCTTCGATCTGGCCTTGGCTCATCAGGGGGGCGAGTTGCAGCGACAGGCAAGCGCCGCTCATCATCTCGTTGACCGCGCTGGTCAGGGTCATCGGCAAGCCCATGCCGCCAAACTCCGGGTCCGCCGACATGCCGATCCAGCCGCCCTCGGCAATCGCGGCGAAACCTTCGGCAAACCCGGGAGAAGTGCGCAGGACGCCGTTTTCCAGCTTTGCGGGGTGCAAATCCCCGCCCCGTTGCAGCGGCGCCAGCACGTCATCGCAAAGCCGTCCGGCCTCTGACAGGATCGCGCCGGTGACGTCTTCACTGGCCTCAGCGAAACGGTCGGTGCTGCGAAGCGTTGCGAAATCCAACACGTCCTCGATCAGAAAACGGTAGTCATCCACGGCGGCGCGGTACGGCATATCATATCCTCCTGAAAGGCGCGCTTGTTCTGGCAAGCCTGACATGGCCCTGATAAAGGCTGGTTTATGTTGCTGCCAGCATGAAATGCCCGGCCGCCCCCCGCAACCCAAACGCGGCGTCACGGGATGCTGCATGATCCGACAGGCCGAAACACCCGATGACCCAGCCGACCGAGACCCTGACCGCCACGCCCCAAGGCATCGCCCGCGCGGCACGCCTGCTGCAAGACGGCGCGCTGGTCGCCCTGCCGACGGAGACGGTTTACGGCCTGGGCGCGGATGCCCGCAACGGTGAGGCCGTGGCGGGTATTTACGCCGCCAAGGGGCGGCCCAGTTTCAACCCGCTGATCGTGCATCTGCCGGATATCGACACCGCGAAACGCTATGTCAACTGGACCAAGGAGGCCGACCGGCTGGCGCAGGCCTTCTGGCCCGGCGCGCTCACGCTGGTCTTGCCGCTGAAGCCCGACAGCGGGCTGTCGTCGCTGGTCACGGCGGGGCTGCCGAGCCTTGCAGTGCGGGTGCCCGCCCACCCCGCCATGCGGCAGGTCTTGCAGGAACTCGGTGGGCCGGTCGCCGCGCCCTCGGCCAACCCGTCGGGCAAGATCAGCGCGACCACGGCGGATCATGTGCGGGCGGGCCTCGACGGTAAGATCGCGGCGGTGCTGGACGACGGTGCCTGCCCCGTTGGATTGGAAAGCACGATCATCGGCCTGACCGGCCCCCACCCCGCCCTGCTGCGCGCAGGCGGCCTGCCGAGCGAGGCGATCGAGGCTGCGCTTGGCCAAAGGCTGGAGGTTGTCGATGGGGCCGAGATCATCGCGCCGGGGCAGCTCGCCTCGCATTACGCGCCCGGCGCGGCGGTACGGCTGAATGCGCGAACGGCGGGGCCGGGTGAAGTGCTTCTTGGGTTTGGCGAGATGATCTGCGATCTCAACCTCTCCCCCTCCGGCGATCTGACCGAGGCGGCGGCGAAACTGTTCGACCACCTGCACCAGTTGGACGCCACCGGTCAGACCATCGCCGTGGCGCCGATCCCCGATCAAGGGCTGGGCCGTGCGATCAACGACCGATTGGCCCGCGCCGCAGCACCGCGTTAGGCGTGCCCGGCTGAGGCCGACAGCCCCAAGGGGTCGATCCCTAGCGTCTTGAGCGCAGCGCCCCATTTCTCGGGGTCCGGCAGGTCGAAGATCACCTCAGGCGAAGCTTCGCAGGTCAGCCATCCGTTCTGGGCGATCTCACCCTCCAACTGCCCCGGCCCCCAGCCTGCATAGCCCAGCATCAACTGCGCCTGCGCCGGGCCCTTGCCGGTGGCGATGTCTTCGAGGATGTCGCGGGTGGTGGTCAGGGCGATGCCATCGCCCACGCGCAGCGTCTCAATGGCCGAGCGGTATTCGTCGGAATGCAGCACAAAGCCGCGCCCGGTCTCGACCGGCCCGCCGAAATGCACGGCCAGCGATTTGGCCTGCGGCGGCGTGTCTTCGACCAGTTGATCCAGCACATCCGACAGGCGCAGTTCCGGGGCAGGTTTGTTGACGATCAACCCCATCGCCCCCTGTTCGGAATGCGCGGAAAGATAGATCACCGAATGCGCGAAACGCGGATCGCCCATGCCCGGCATCGCGACCAGCAGCTTGCCCGTCAGTTCCATCGTCTGCCCCGTCAACGCCCACCTCCTGAAGGTAACCTTTCTTTGAACATGGCCGCTTGCGCCCCACAAAACAAGAGAGGCGCCCCACCGTCCGCCGCATCAGCGAAACATGGATGATGCAAATGTGACTTGGCAGGCGCGGATGGATACCGCATCAAGACCGCATGACCATATCGCGCTTCTTTTCCGCCCTTCTCTCCTGTCTCGCCCTCATCCTGCCCGCCGCGGCGCAGGATGCTGTCGGCACGCCCTTGCAGGGCGATCTGCTCACTGGTTGGCAGCAGTCTGACGGGCGGCGGGTGGCGGCGATACGGCTGCGCATGGCACCGGGGTGGAAGACCTATTGGCGCAGCCCCGGTGACGCGGGCATTCCGCCGGAGTTCGATTGGTCCGGCTCGGACAACCTGCGCGATGTGCAGATCACATGGCCCGCGCCCAAGGTCTTTGACCAAGGCGGGGTGAACTCCATCGGCTATGCCCGCGAGGTGATCTTGCCGCTGACCATTACCCCGCGCAGCCCCGGTGCGCCGGTGACATTAGACACCAGCATCGACCTTGGCGTCTGCAGCGACATCTGCCTGCCGCAGACCATCCACCTGCGCGCCCTGCTTGACACCCGCGACAGCAAGCCCACCCCGGCCATCGCCGCCGCCTTTGCCGCGCGGCCCTATTCCGGGGCCGAAGCTGGTCTGAAAAGCGCCCATTGTAGTCTGCGCCCCACCGCGCGTGGGCTGGAGATCGAAACCCGGCTGGCCCTGCCCTCTGCCGGGGGTAAGGAGACCGTGGTGATCGAACCCGGCAATCCCAACATGTGGATGAGCGAGACAGTGAGCCAGCGGTCGGGCAATACGCTTATCGCCAGCGGTGAGATGATCGCCGAGAATGGCACCGCGCTGGCGCTCGACCGCTCCGCCATTCGGATCACGGTGATTGGCAAGAACCACGCGGTCGAGGTGACGGGCTGCACCACGGGCTAAACCCGCGCGCTACTTGCGGCGCTGATGCTCGTCCAGCCGCGGCATGATCTCGACGAAGTTGCAGGGCATGTGGCGGTAGTCCAACTGTTTCAGAAGGATACCGTCCCACGCATCTTTACAGGCACCCGGGCTGCCCGGCAGCGCAAATAGATATGTCCCCTGCGCCACGCCGCCCGTCGCACGGCTTTGCACCGCGCTGGTGCCGATCTTCTCCATTGAGATCATGGTGAAGACCGTGCCGAAGGCGTCGATCTCTTTCTCATAGACATCGCGGTGCGCCTCGACCGTCACGTCGCGCCCCGTGAGGCCAGTGCCGCCGGTGCTGATTACCACGTCAATCTCAGGGTCCGCGCACCAGTCGCGCAGTTGCGCCGCGATGGCGGGGCGGTCGTCGGTCACGATCTCGCGGGCGGCCAGCACATGGCCCGCCGCTTCAATCCGCGCGACCAATACATCGCCCGAGCGGTCTTCGGCCAAGCTGCGGCTGTCCGAAACGGTCAGCACAGCGATTCTTACGGGGATGAACGCCCGGCTGTCATCGATCCTGCTCATGTCCGCTCCATCATTGCCAAACGCCCGGCCATTGCCACGAAAATACCGCTGCTGATCCAGCCGAGCACACGCCCGCCCCCAGCCAGCCGCCGCCCGATGCCAGCGGCAAATACCCCAACCGCGCCGTTGATGACGAAACCGCCCAGAGCCAGCACCGCACCAAAGGTCAGGAACTGCGCCAAGACCGGCCCGGCCTCGGGCACAACGAATTGCGGCAGGAAGGCCAGCACGAAAAGGATCACCTTGGGGTTCGTCAGATTGACGGCGAAACCGGTGTTGAAAGCGCGCCAACCGCCCATGCCGGGCGTCGTATCGCGCGGCTTTCCAGCCTGCCGCAGCGTTTGCACCGCAAGCCAGAGCAGATAGGCCACGCCGAGCCAGCGGATCATGTCCAGCGCCCAAGGCAGCGCCGCGACGACCGCGCCCAGCCCCAACCCGGCCAAAGCCACATGCACCAGCACGCCCGCCGAAATCCCCGCGCTCGCCGCCAATGCGGCGCGCGGGCCCGAACGCAGCCCCTGCCCAAGGCAGAACATCATATCCGCCCCCGGCGTGAGGTTCAGCGCCAAGGCGGCGGGCACGAAGGCCAGAAGGGTCAGCGCATCAACCATCGCGCAGCTTGGCCTGAACGCTAAGCAAATCGGCCCAAGCCTCGCGCTTGGCCTCGGGATTGCGCAGCAGGTAGCCGGGATGCACCATCGGCATGCAAGAAAGATCGGCGGCCTTGGTCCAATTGCCGCGCAGCCGCATGATGCTGCGTTTTTCCAAAAGCGACTGACAAGACCAATTGCCAAAGAGCACCAGAACCTTGGGTTTGGCCAATTCGATATGACGCTGCACAAAGGGGCGCATCATCGCGATCTCATCTGGCTTTGGGTCGCGCCCCTGCGGCGTGCGCCACGGCAGGATGTTCGACAGATAGACATTGCGGTCGCGCCCCATGTCGATCGCCGCCAGCATCCGATCGAGCATCTGACCCGCCCGCCCCACGAAGGGCTTGCCCGCGCGGTCTTCGTCCCGGTCGGGGGATTCGCCCAAGATCATCAGCGGCGCGCCGGGCACCCCATCGGCGAAAACCAGATTGCGCGCGCCCTTGTGCAGCTCGCAATGCTCGAACCCTTGGATCGCGGCGCGCAGCTCTTCCAATGTCTGCGCGGACTGCGCGGCGCGGCGGGCCAGCGCCACCGGGTCGGGTTGCTCAGAGGCTTGCAGGGGCTGCGGCCCTTTGGCCAGTTTGGCGCTGGCCTTGGGCGGGCTTGCGGGCACCTCATAGCGGTTGACCGGCGCGTCGCAGATCGCCTCGGTCGCGCCAAGCTCGACCTGCCACGCCAGCATCTCTGCCGCCTGATGATAATCGAATGATTCCATGACCCGCAGCTTACGCCCTGAGGGCGGGGGGCGAAATGCCCTATCGCTGCGCTTTACGCGCCAAGGCACCCGCGCCTATAAGGCGGCAACAGCAGAAGGGATCGCCACCATGTCATTCGCCCATCGCCACCTGCTTGGCATCGAGCAGCTCTCGCAATCCGACATTACCACCCTTCTGGACTTGGCCGACACCTATGCCGACCGGAACCGCCAGCCGAACAAACATTCCGACGCGCTGCGCGGGCTGACGCAGATCAACATGTTTTTCGAGAACTCCACCCGCACGCAGGCGAGTTTCGAGATCGCGGGCAAACGTCTTGGCGCAGATGTGATGAATATGGCTATGCAGGCCAGTTCAATCAAAAAGGGTGAGACGCTGATCGACACGGCGATGACGCTGAACGCCATGCACCCAGATCTGCTGGTGGTACGGCACCCCCAGTCCGGCGCGGTGGACCTGCTGGCCCAAAAGGTGAATTGCGCCGTGCTGAACGCAGGCGACGGGCGGCACGAACACCCCACGCAGGCGCTGCTGGACGCGCTGACGATCCGCCGCGCCAAGGGGCGGCTGCACCGGCTCAGCATCGCCATCTGCGGCGACATCGCGCATAGCCGTGTGGCGCGGTCGAACATCCTCTTGCTGGGCAAGATGGAAAACCGCATCCGCCTTGTCGGCCCGCCGACCCTGATGCCCAGCCAGATCGACCAATTCGGCGTCGAGGTCTTCGACGACATGAAAAAGGGGCTCGAAGGTGTCGATGTGGTGATGATGCTGCGGCTTCAGAAAGAGCGGATGGATGGCGGCTTTATCCCGTCGGAGCGCGAGTATTACCACCGCTATGGGCTGGATGCCGAAAAGCTCGCCCATGCCAGCCCCGACGCCATCGTCATGCACCCCGGCCCGATGAACCGCGGGGTGGAGATTGACGGCACTTTGGCCGACGACATCAACCGTTCCGTCATTCAGGATCAGGTCGAGATGGGCGTCGCCGTGCGCATGGCCGCGATGGACCTGCTGGCGCGCAACCACATCGCCGCCCAACCCGGCGCGGCCTGACCGGAACCCCGACGGGCCAAGCGGCGTTTTCCTGAGAACAGTCAAAGGAAGCCGTCATGCCCCATACAGAAGTCGCCCCGCAAGAAGCTGGCAAGGTCCGCGTCTATGCCCTCTCCCTCTCGGATGCCGAAGCGCGGGCGATGCGCGATGATGAGACCGCTCAGGCCGCGGCCCTCGGGGTCGAACGGATCGACGCGGCCTATACAGAGGTCTTCCGGGTGGCCGACCTCGATCAACTGGGGCTTGCGGGCTATCTGCGCGATGGCAATGGCGTAAAACCCGAGCAGATCGAGACGGACCGCAGCAAGCTTGCCGCGCTCGATGGTTGGGTGATGATCGTCTATTCCCGCGCCTTCGCCGGGCAATCGCTGCAACTGGCCCCGATCCCGGCGCTGACCCATATCGGCACCTATACCGAAGGCGGCCCCGACACACCGGTGCAGGCGATGGAGGCCGAAGCCGCCCAGCCCTACACCGGCATCCCCCGCGTCGCCCCGTCCGAGCCCGCCAAGGGCGGCGGCGGCAAGACCATGGTGATCGTCGCCGTGGCCGTACTGATCCTGCTGATTATTTGGTGGCTGCTGGCCTAAGCGCGAAAACCGCTGGCCCCCTTGGGGCTGGCGGGCTACATCTGGCCCATGCAAGAACCTGAACACGATCCGAAAATGTCTGGCCGCATCGCCATGGTCGCCCTTTTGGTGGCCTTTTGCGTGGTCGGGTTGATGATTTGGATTGGCGGCTAGCGGCGCGTGCGCCGCGCCCGCGCCCAAAAGACCGCTTGGTTTGGGGGGCGATTTGGGGCATGACAGCGGCGCATCCGCTATCGCACCAAAGGCCCGCCCATGACCCAGTTCTTCACCAATCTGCGCCTTCTCGACCCTCAGGCTGGCACGCTTGAGCCTGCTGCGGTTCTGGTCCGCAACGGGGTGATTGCCGAGGTTTTGGGCGATGGGGCCACAACGCCCGAGGGCGCGGAACTGGTTGATTGCGGTGGTCATATCCTCGCCCCCGGCATTATCGACATTGGCGTGAAAGTTTGCGAACCGGGTGAGCGGCACAAGGAGAGCTACCGCTCTGCAGGGCTGGCGGCAGCAGCGGGCGGGGTGACCACCATGGTCACGCGCCCGGACACCGATCCGGCCATCGACAGCCCCGAGACGCTGGAATTTGTCACCCGCCGCGCCAATGAGGCAGCACCGGTGAACGTCGTGCCCATGGCCGCGCTGACCAAGGGCCGCGAGGGGCGCGAGATGACCGAGATCGGCTTTCTGATGGACGCCGGCGCCGCTGCCTTCACCGATTGCGACCGCGTGGTGACGGATACCAAGGTCTTCTCCCGCGCGCTCACTTATGCCCGCAGCCTCGGCGCGCTGGTCATCGCCCACCCGCAGGATCCGGGGCTGAGCAAGGGGGCGACCGTCACCTCTGGCAAATTCGCCTCATTGCGCGGCTTACCTGCCGTCTCGCCCATGGCCGAGCGGATGGGGCTGGACCGCGACATCGCCCTCATTGAGATGACCGGCGCGCGCTACCACGCCGACCAGATCACCACCGCCCGCGCCCTGCCCGCGCTGGAACGCGCCAAGCGCAACGGGCTCGACATCACCGCCGGTGTCGGCATTCACCACCTCACGCTGAACGCACTCGACGTGGCCGACTACCGCACCTTCTTCAAGGTGAAGCCGCCGCTGCGCGATGAGGAAGACCGCCTTGCCGTGGTCGAAGCCGTGGCCAGCGGCCTGATCGACATCATCTGCTCCATGCACACCCCGCAGGACGAAGAGAGCAAACGCCTGCCCTTCGAGGAGGCCGCCAGCGGCGCGGTGGGGCTGGAGACGCTGCTGCCCGCCGCGATGCGTCTGGTCCATGCCGAGATGATGGACCTGCCCACGCTCTGGCGCGCGCTGTCGCTGAACCCGGCCAAACGCCTCGGCCTGCCCGGCGGGCGGATT
The DNA here is from genome assembly GCF_043557115.1 of Sulfitobacter sp. 1A13679. NCBI lineage: Bacteria > Pseudomonadati > Pseudomonadota > Alphaproteobacteria > Rhodobacterales > Roseobacteraceae > Sulfitobacter > Sulfitobacter sp. 1A13679. Next base: position 48,311 of record NZ_JBIFFO010000012.1, on the reverse strand, counting down.
GCCGTGGGGGCGCCTGCGGATATGGTGCTGTTCAACCCCGACGCGCCCTTCGTGCTGGACCGCGCGACGCTGCGGTCGAAATCCCGCAACACGCCCTTTGACGGGATGCGGATGCAGGGTAAGGTCGTGGCAACTTATGTAGCAGGTTCCTGCGTTTACGAGGCGAATTGATGCCCCCAATCGAGACTTCCGTTGAATTGATCCTTTTCTGGGCGCTGGCAGGCTATGTCATCGGCTCTATCGCCTTTGGCATGTTGCTGGCGCGGCTAATGGGGCTAGGCAACCTGCGCAGCATAGGATCGGGCAATATCGGCGCGACCAACGTGCTGCGCACCGGCAACAAGAAGGCGGCGGCGCTGACCCTGTTGCTGGACGGTGCCAAAGGGGCCGTGGCGGTGCTGCTGGCCCGCGCCTTCGCGGGCGAGGATGCGGCGCAGGCGGCGGCGCTTGGCGCGATGATCGGCCATTGCTACCCGGTCTGGCTAGGCTTTCGCGGCGGCAAGGGTGTGGCGACCTTTCTGGGCCTCATGCTGGCGCTGGCTTGGCCCGTCGGGCTGGCCTGCTGTGCGGTCTGGCTGGCGACGGCGGCACTCTCGCGCATCTCGTCCCTATCCGCACTGGCGGCGGCAGCAAGCTCGACCTTCCTGCTGGTCTTCCTTGGCTACGGGGAAATGCTGCTTTTGGGCATCGCCCTGACATTGCTGATCTTTTGGCGTCACCGCGACAATATCCGCCGGATCCGCGCAGGCACGGAATCGCGCATCGGCCAGAAAGGCTGACACCGCCCGAGGGCGGCATCAGCCTCTTTCCCGTTCAGTAGGAATATTCCGCGTAGATACGGCTCAGATCGCCGTTCCAGGGGCCGTGGTAATCCGCCAACAGATCGTCAGCAGGCACGCGGCCCGTCTCGATGCTGTCGCGCAGGGCGTTGAGGAAATGCGTCTCGTCCGGCACCAGCCCACCGGCACCAGGACGGGCGCGGGCTTTCAGCCCCGCCTCTGACAGGGCCACGGCCTCGCGCGCCAGATCATGCATCTTGAGCCCGCCCACCTCAGCCTGAAGGCCGTGGGTGGAGGCGGCGATGCGCAACTCTTCCCGTGTCTCGGCATCCCAGCCTTTGACCAGATCCCACGCCCCATCCAGCGCGCTTTGGTCATACATCAACCCCACCCAGAAGGCCGGCAGGGCACAGAGCCGCCGCCACGGGCCGCCATCAGCGCCGCGCATCTCAATGAACTTCTTGACCCGCGCTTCGGGGAAGAGCGTGGTCAGGTGGTCGGCCCAATCGCTCAGCGTCGGCTTCTCGCCGGGCAGCGCGGGCAACTCGCCTTTCAAAAAGTCGCGGAAGGACTGGCCAAGCGCGTCGATATACTTGCCGTCGCGGTAGACGAAATACATCGGCACATCGAGCGCGTATTGCACCCAAGCCTCAAAGCCGAAGCCCTCATCGAAAACGAAGGGGATCATGCCCGTACGCGCGTCATCCAGATGCCGCCAGACCAGACCGCGGGTGGATTTCACGCCGTTGGGCTTGCCGTCGAGGAAGGGGGAATTGGCGAAAAGCGCATTGGCGATGGGCTGCATCGCCACGGCGACGCGCATCTTCTGCACCATGTCGGCCTCGCTCGCGAAGTCCAGGTTGACCTGAACGGTACAGGTGCGGCGCATCATGGTGGTGCCCATGGTGCCGACCTTTTGCATATAGCCGTCCATCAGCTTGTAGCGGCCCTTGGGCATCAGGTCCATCTGCTCATGCGACCATTCGGGCGCGGCCCCCAGACCGATGAAACCGACGCCGATCTCATCCGCCACGTCTTTCACCTCGCGCAGGTGGGTGTTCACCTCATCGCAGGTCTCGTGAATGGTCTCGACCGGGGCGCCCGAGAGTTCCAACTGGCCGCCCGGCTCAAGGCTGATGTTGGCCCCGTCTTTCTCAAGCCCGATCAGCTTGCCACCCTCTTCGACAGGGGACCAATTGTGGCGGTCGCGCAGCCCTTCCAGCATCACCCGGATCGAGCGTTCCCCCTCATAGGGGAGCGGTTTGAGCGTGTCCTTGCAATAGCCGAACTTCTCATGCTCGGTGCCGATGCGCCACTGCTCGCGCGGCTTGCAGCCGTCCGCCAGATACTGCGCCATCTGGTCGTGATGTTCGATCGGGCCGCCGCCGGATTGAGGAATGGACATATGCGAGGGCTCCGTTTTGAAGGATCGTCTTGGGTGTCTTCTAAGTTGTCGACGTGGCGTCGCGTCTAGCAGGGATGGGCGGATTTGCCGGGGCTGTCAATGCAGCAAGACATGCGCCGGGCGCAGCTGCGCGCGCTCCCAGATCACAACGGCGTCATGGCGGGTCTTGCGTAGCTCAAAGAGCATCCTCTCGGTGCGCAGGCCCGGCAGGGCGGCGAAAGCATCAAACAGCGCCTCGGAGCCTGCGGCGTTCACCGGGATCAACAAAGGCTTCTCATCGTCGCGCGGCTCAAGCCGCCAATGGGCCGGAAACATCTGCCGGTCGAGGCTCAGCCGCTGCAACTCGCGCAGGGCGACCGTGCCGCCGGTCAGCGGGCCAAAGTAGGTGATCTGCCCTTCGACGACCTGCACCGCGCCCGCGCCATCGCCCTGCCCGCGAAAGCGCGCGCGTTGCACACCAAGCCAGATCAGCGCGGCACCGCCTGCCAGCGCCGCATAGCCCGGCACCGCCAGCAGGAACCCCGGCCCCGCGACCAGCCAAAGGCCAAGGCCCATCAGCCCGCCGCCGACAATCGCTTCGCGCCAGCGCCAAAGCTGATCGCGAGCGCCTTGGCGCAGGAAACTCATCGGGCCACCCTTCGCATCACCAATCTCCCAAAGCCTGCTGCCACATGGTCATCGCCGCCACGACCGCCGTATCGGCCCGCAGGATGCGCGGGCCGAGCGTGACCGCATGGGCGTGATCGAAACTGTGCAGCCGTTTGCGCTCGCCCTCGGAAAAGCCGCCCTCGGGGCCGATCAGGATGGCCCATGGCCCCTGCGCATCCGTCGGCAGTGCGCCGCTTTCCCCGGCCAAAGCCTCATCGCAGAACATGATCTGACGGCTGCTGTCCCACTGATCCAACAACCGGCCCAGCTTCTCGGCCTCGGCCACTTCCGGCACATAGGTGCCGCCGCATTGCTCTGCCGCCTCAACCGCATGGGCCTGAAGGCGCGGCTGCTGCACGCGGCCTGCGTTGGTAAATTCGGTCATGACCGGCACGATGCGCGCGGCCCCCATCTCAGCCGCTTTCTCGACAATGAAATCGGTGCGGGTCTTTTTGATCGGGGCAAAGAGCAGCCATAGATCCGGCGGCATTTGCAAAGGCCGGGTCTGTTCGACACAGGTCAGCACCCCGCCGCGTTTGCCCGCCTCAGCGACCTCGGCCAGCCATTCGCCATCGCGCCCGTTGAACAAAAGCACCCCGGCCCCGACCGAGAGCCGCATCACCCCAAAGAGGTAATGCGCCTGCTCGCGCGCCAAAGGAACCGTTTGCCCCTGCCCCAAGGGCTGATCTACATACAATCTGATTTTCGCGTTCATAGGGCCAGATATATGCACAACCAGCCGCCTTCGCCAGATGCTACGCCCGATGCGCCTGTTGCCGATGCGGTGGCCGACAATTGGGTCGACCGTCACGCCCCGGCGGGGCTGCGCCCCTACCTGCGGCTGAGCCGCGCGGATCGGCCCATTGGCACATGGCTGCTGCTGCTGCCCTGCTGGTGGGGGCTGAGCCTTGCGATCCTCTTCGACCAGTCGCCGCGGTGGGAGGATCTGTGGATCTTCGCAGGCTGCGGCATCGGCGCTTTCCTGATGCGCGGCGCAGGCTGCACGTGGAACGACATCACCGACCGGCATATCGACGGCAAGGTCGCCCGCACCCGGCTGCGGCCCATCCCCTCGGGCGCGGTATCGGTGAAACAGGCGCTGGCGTGGATGGTGGGGCAGATGCTGCTGGCACTGCTGATCCTGCTGTCTTTCAACCAAGCGGCCATCGCCATGGGCGTGCTGGCGCTGCTGCCGGTGGCGATCTACCCCTTTGCCAAACGTTTCACTTGGTGGCCGCAGGTCTTTCTGGGCCTCGCCTTTAACTGGGGCGCCATGCTGGCTTGGACGGCCCATGCGGGCACGCTGCATGCGCCTGCCGTGGTGCTCTACTTCGCGGGCATCGCTTGGACGCTGTTTTATGACACGATCTATGCCCATCAGGATGCCGAGGATGACGCGCTGATCGGCGTGAAATCCACCGCCCGCCTCTTTGGTGAGAATTCCGGCAAATGGCTGCGGCGCTTCCTGATGGCCACGGTGGGGCTGATGGGGATTGCCGTGATCTATGCCGGGCTGCCCCAAGCCTCGGTACTGGCGCTGGCGCTGGCCCTTGGCGGGCCCTGGGCAATGGGATGGCATATGGCATGGCAGCTGCGCGGGCTGGATACCAAGGACAATGCCAAGCTCTTGCAGCTCTTCCGGGCCAACCGCGATACCGGCATGATCCCGCTGTTGTTTTTCGCGGCAAGCTTGCTGGCCTGATTGCACCCCCGACAGGACGCGCGTATCAAGTCGCAAGCTTAACAATCAGAAGTCCGCCCATGCGCCTCTCCGCCATTTTCACGATCGCCCTGACCTTTGCAGCCGCAGCGGTGGTCTCTCTGGTGGCGGCGAGCTTTTCGGTGCAACTGATCGAAGACACCTCGGAAATCGGCGTACGTGACGCGCTGGACGCGCAGGGCATGACATGGGCCGAAGTGCAGGCCGATGGCTTGCAGGTCACCCTCGCCGGGATCGCGCCGACCGAGGCCGTGCGCTTTCGCGCCCTGTCGACCGCAGGCACCGTGGTCGACGCCGCCCGCGTCATCGACGAGATGGAGGTCGAGGCCCAATCCGGCATCGCCCCGCCGCGTTTCTCTGCCGAGGTGCTGCGCAATGACGCGGGCATCTCGATCATCGGCCTGATCCCCACCAGCACCGACCGCGAGGCGGTGATCGATGCCTTTGGCGACATGGCGGGCGACGCCTCGGTCACCGATCTTCTGGAATCCGCGGATTATCCTGCGCCCGAAGGCTGGGAAGACGCGCTGAGCTTTGCCGTGCAGGCGATGGCCGATCTGCCCCGGGCTAAAGCCTCGGTTGATGCGGGGCGCGTGACCATCACCGCCATCGCCGACAGCGCCGCCGCTAAGACGCAGATGGAACGCAAGCTGCAACGTGCGGCCCCGCCCAGCCTGCGGCTGCGACTGGACATCGCGGCCCCGCGCCCGGTGATCACGCCCTTTACCTTGCGGTTTGAGATCGACGCGGAAGGCGCGCGTTTCGATGCCTGCTCTGCCGATACCGAAGCCGCCGCCGACCGTATCTTGAAAGCGGGCATCACCGCCGGCGCGCCTGAGAGCGCCGATTGCACCATCGGTCTGGGCGTGCCCAGCCCGAACTGGGGCCGCGCCGTGGCGCTGACCATCGACGCGCTGCGCCGCCTGGGCCAAGGCAGCATCTCTTTCGCCGATGCGGACATAACCTTGCTGGCCGCACCGGGCACCGAGTCCACCACATTCGACCGCGTGGTGGGCGAATTGGAAAACGCGCTTCCCGATGTCTTTGCCCTGACCGCGAAACTGCCCGAGGTCGAAGACCCTGACGCAGGCCCGCCCGAATTTACCGCGACCCTCTCGCCCGAGGGACAGGTGCAACTGCGCGGACGGCTCTCAAACGAGGGGCTGCGCGATCTGGCAGACAGCTACGCGAAATCGCATTTCGGCTCGGCCAACGTCTATACCGCCGCGCGGCTGGACGAGAACCTGCCGGGCGATTGGGCCACCCGCGTCCTGACCGGGCTTGAGGCCATGGCCTCCCTCGCCAACGGCTCTGTCAAAGTCACGCCTGACCGGCTTGAGGTGATGGGCAACACCGGCAACAAGGACGCCAACACCACCGTCGCCTCGCTTTTGGCCGATAAGCTGGGCGAAGGGGCGGATTACAGCATCGACATCACCTATCAAGAAAAGCTCGACCCCATCGCGGGCCTGCCGACACCCCAAGAATGCGAAGCCGAAATTCGCGAAATCCTGAAGATCGGCAAGATCACCTTTGAGCCGGGCAGCGCCACGATTGACGCCTCCGCGCTCGGGACGATGGACGATATCGCCGAGGTGCTGAAAAACTGCGGCGACATCCGGCTGGAGATTCAGGGCTACACCGACAGTCAGGGCCGCGAATCGATGAACCTGTCACTCTCGCAAAGCCGCGCGGAATCGGTTTTGAACGAATTACGCGCGCGCCGGGTGCTGACCTCCTCCTTCGTGGCCAAAGGCTATGGCGAGGAAAACCCCATCGCAGACAACAAGACCGAAGAGGGTCGCGAAGCCAACCGCCGCATCGAATTCCGCCTGATCCAGCCCGAGGCCGAGACCCCCGAGGACGAAACAGCGCTGGAATCTGCTGAAGAAACGGGCGATACCACGGCAGAAGAGATCGGGGAATCCGACGAAACCGAAGAAGGCAGCGGTGATGAGCAGAACTGAGTTTGTCCTGGCAACAGCCATCATTCTTTTCGTGGCCTTCTGCATGGGATGGTTCGCCAATTGGCTGCTGAACCGCTTTACCCGCGTGGCCGCCGATGACGTGGCCCAGCTGGACCGGATGAGCCAAGAGCTGCACGAAGCCGAGGAAACCCGCGATCAGGCGATCACCTACCTGCAACAGCGCGAGGCCGAGTTGACCAACCAACTGGCCCAGACCGAGGCTGAGCTGCGCGCCGCGATGGACGGGCTGCGCGACGCCCGCCATGAGGCCGAGGAAATGCGCGCCTATATCGAACGTCAGAAAGCCTAACCCCAGACCTTCGGAGCCCTGCCATGGCCAAACTCGCCCATTCCATGATCCGTGTCTTTGATGAGGCGGCATCGGTAAAGTTCTACGAAGACGTGTTCGGGCTGAAAATCGCGGACCGTCTGGATTTCGACAGTTTCACCCTGATCTACCTGCGCGATGCCACGGGCGCCTTCGAGCTGGAATTGACCGTCAACAAGGACCGCGAGACCCCTTACGATCTGGGCGACGGCTATGGCCATCTGGCTTTCGTGGTTGACGACCTTGAAGCAGCGCGCGAGACCGCGATCAAGGCCGGTGCCACCCCGCGCGAGATCGTTGATTTCCGCCCCGCCGGAGAGACCGTGGCGAAGTTCTTTTTCGTGGCAGACCCCGATGGCTATCAGATCGAAGTCATCGAAAAAGGTGGCCGCTTCGCCTGAGGCCGAAGCTCACCAGCGTTCCAGCGCGGCCTCGTCTTCGTCCTTTGCGGCGACCCATGCGTCACCCTCTGCCGTGATCTCGCGCTTCCAGAACGGCGCGCGGGATTTGAGGTAATCCATCAAAAACTCCGCTGCCTCGAACGCATGGCGGCGATGCCGCGCGGCGGTGGCGACCATCATGATCTGCTCCCCCGGCACCAGACGCCCGTAGCGGTGAATCACCAGCGCATCCTGCAGATCGAACCGCGCCATCGCTTGCTGCGCAATCTCGCGCAGTGCCTTTTCGGTCATCCCGGGGTAATGCTCGATCTCCATCGCGCTCAGCGTGCCCGCATCATTGTCGCGCACCACGCCTGTAAAGGTCACGATCGCGCCGCTGCTCCCCTCGCCCTTGGCAAAGCGCGCGGCCTCCTCACCCAGATCAAAGGGCGCTTCCTGCACCAAAACACGCATCGCTCAGCCCCCGGTCATCGGGGGGAAGAACGCCACTTCGCGCGCGCCCGCTAGCGGCGCGTCGAAGTCGGTCAATTCCTGATCCACGGCGACCCGCAGCGCGGAAAGGTCGGAAAAGGCCACTTCGTAGCGCTCCTCCCGGCCCCGCAATTCTTCGACCAATTCGGCCACCGTGGCGGCTTGGCTCTCGACCCGTTCGCGGGGCAGGCCGATGCGTTCGCGGACCCATGCGAAATACAAAACATCCATTAGCGTGGCTCCTTCAGATGCGGCAGCGCCTTGCGCAGATAGTCAAAGCCGGTGATGGCGGTCAGCACGGCGGCGACCCACAAAAGCGCCAGCCCCAGCAGCCCGGCCCATTCCATCCCGGCGAGTTTCCAGCCCAGCCCGAGATGATCTTCGACCTCGCCATCAAGGATCGCTTCGATCATCTGCTGGTCCATCCCGAAAACGCTCATCCCGAGGTAATGTTCGAACACGCCTTGCGAAAACAGCACGGCGATGGCGATCATCTGCAATGTCGTCTTCCACTTGGCCAATTGCGTCACCTTCAACGTGCCGGCGACATCGCCCAGATACTCCCGCAGACCCGAGACAAACACCTCGCGAAACAGGATCAGCGTGGCGGGGAGCACCAGCCACGGCGACCAGCTTGAGAAGGCGACGATCACCATCAGCGCGATCACCACCATCGCCTTGTCGGCAATCGGGTCGAGCATGGCGCCGAGTTTGGTTTCCTGCGCCCAAGCGCGGGCAAGGTAGCCATCGAACCAATCCGTCACCGCCGCCCCAACAAAGAGCAGCAGGGCGAACCAATCGGCATAGGGACGCGTAAAATAGAGAAACATGACCGCCACACCGGGGGCCGCGACCAGCCTGAGCAGGGTCAGGATATTGGGCAAATTCCATTTCATGACGTTATCCTATCTTGCGCCGTTCGTGGCTGAAAGGACGAAACCGCCCCGCCTGCGGGCCGTCGCCACCACGGGGCCGCCCGCCCTAGCCTTTTTCATGGAAATAGCCGTAGATCGTCTCGGCCAGTGCATCCGACACGCCCTCGACCGCCTTGAGATCGCTGAGGTTCGCGCGGCTTACCGCCTTGGCCGAACCAAAATGCGCGAGCAGCGCACGCTTGCGCGCAGCGCCGACGCCCGGCACATCGTCGAGCGGCGTGGCGCTGACCCCCTTGGCCCGTTTGGCACGGTGGGTGCCAATGGCGAAACGGTGCGCCTCATCCCGCAAGCGCTGCACGAAATAAAGCACCGGATCGTTGTGGCGCAGCGCCATGGGGCGCTTGCCGACGCGGTGGAACTCTTCCTTGCCCGCGTCGCGGTCAATGCCCTTGGCGACGCCGACCATGGGGATATCCTCGACCCCATGCTGCGCCATGATAGACGCCACGGCGCTCACCTGCCCCGCGCCGCCGTCGATCAGCAGCAGATCGGGCCAAAGGCCGCGGCTGCGGTCCGGGTCTTCTTTGATAAGCCGTTTGAACCGGCGGTGCAGCACCTCTTTCATCATGCCGAAGTCATCGCCCGGGGTCAGGTCATCGCCGCGGATGTTGAACTTGCGGTACTGGTTTTTCATCATGCCTTCCGGCCCCGCCACGATCATCGCGCCGACGGCATTGGTGCCTTGGATATGCGAGTTGTCGTAAACCTCGATCCGCTGCGGCGGCTTGGGCAGGTCAAAGGCATCGGCCAGCCCCTGCAAGAGCTTGGTCTGGGTCGCTGTCTCGGCCATCTTGCGGGCAAGGCTTTCGCGCGCATTGCGCAGCGCCCCGTCGACCAGTTCGGCCTTCTCACCCCGTTTCGGCACCAGCAGTTCGACCTTACGGCCCAGCTTGCCGCTCAGCGCTTCGGCCATGAGGTCAGGATTCTCGATTTCGTTGCTAAGGATCAACTGACGGGGCGGCTCACGGGTGTCGTAGAACTGGCCAATGAAAGCCTCCAACACCTCGGCGGCGTCGATCTCGCTGCCGATCCGGGGGTAATAGTCGTGGTTGCCCCAGTTCTGGTTGGCGCGGATGAAGAAGACCTGCACGCAGGCCTGACCGCTTTCCATGTGCAGCGCGATAATGTCGGCCTCGTTCACCCCCTGCGGGTTGATGCCTTGAGCGGTCTGAACCTGCGTCAGCGCCTTGATCCGGTCGCGCAGGGCGGCGGCGCGTTCGAACTCCATCGCCTCTGACGCCTCTTCCATGTCCCGCGCCAAACGGCCCTGAATATCCGTCGATTTGCCGCCTAGAAACCGCTCCGCATCGCGCACAGTCTCGCGATAATCCTCGGCCGAGATTTTGCCGACACAGGGGGCGGAGCAACGTTTGATCTGATGCTGCAAACAGGGCCGCGTGCGGCTGTCGAACATCGCGTTGGAACAGTCCCGCAACAAGAACACCCGTTGCAGTTGGTTCAGCGTCCGGTTCACCGCGCCCGCGCTGGCGAAGGGGCCATAATAGCTGCCCTTCTCCTTTTTCGCGCCGCGGTGTTTCTTGATCTGAGGGTAGTCGTGATCGGCGGTGACAAGGATATTGGGAAAGCTCTTGTCGTCGCGCAGCAGCACGTTGAACTTGGGCTTGAGCTGCTTGATCAGGTTCTGTTCGAGCAGCAGCGCCTCGGTCTCGGTCTTGGTGGTCAGAAACATCATCGAGGCGGTATTGGCGATCATCCGCGAGATCCGCGCCGAATGCCCCGTTGGCCGCGCATAGGACGACACCCGCGCCCGCAGGTTCCGCGCCTTGCCGACGTAAAGCACGCGGCTTTCCGCATCGAGCATCCGGTAGACGCCCGGCGAGGAATCGAGCGACTTCAGATAGGCTTGAATCACCTTTCGGCCTTGCGGCGGAGGGCTGTCGTTGGGCGTGGTCATCTCAGGCGCTGATTCTCGTGCTTCGCTGCAATAGGACGGCTATGGGGGCAAGCTTTAACATGTCCACCAAACATGTGGATAACTCTGCCGATAACTTCTGGGCATCTTGGATTTCTCTTTGTTTTTAACATGGTTCGCTGATTTGCCTAATTTTTAGGCGCGCCCATAATATCCTGATTTCGTTCATTCTTTTGTTTACCATGAAACAAGCCTCTGAAAACAAAAGGGTTTCGGTAACACTTTGGTTACATAGGTTAAGGACGTGCAAAACTTCCCGCATGCGCGTCAGTTTCGGGGGCTTTTAGGGCTTGTTTCCCATTGCAAATGCTCTCCGCCATCGGTGCAGATAAGCTGCCCCGTGACCCCCGGCGAATCGATGAAATACCCCAGTGCCGCCGTAATATCCTCGGGATTCGCGCCGCGGCCCAGAACCGTGCCGCGGCGCTGCACGGCAAAGTCATCGGGGTCTTGATGCGGGCCTTGCAGGGTCGGGCCGGGCCCGATGCCGTTCACGCGGATCGCGGGGGCCAGCGCCTGTGCGGTGGTGCGTGTCATCGCCCATAGGCCCATCTTGGCGATCGTATAGGTGGTGAACTCTGGCGTGAGGTTACGCACCCGCTGGTCCAGCATATTGACGATCAAACCGCTGGCACGCGGTTCTCCCCCCGCGTCGGTATCGGGGGTCAGCCCCTGCCCCGCCATCGCCTGCGTCAACACGAAGGGCGCGCGCAGGTTGCTGCCCATATGGCGGTCCCAGCTTTCGCGCGTGGCGCTGGTGATATCGTCTTGCTCGAAAATCGAAGCGTTGTTCACAAGACAGGTGATCGGCCCGCCGAGCGCTTTGGCCGCGCGGGGCAAAAGCGCCGCGGCTGCGGTGTCGTCGAGAAGGTCAACTTGCAGGGCCACGGCGCGGCGGCCCATGGCCGCAATCTCGTCGGCGGTCGCCTCGGCCCCGGCGCGCGAGGTGGCATAATGCACCGCCACATCAAAGCCGCGCTGCCCGAGGTAGAGCGCCATGGCGCGGCCCAGACGTTGCCCGGCTCCGGTCACCAATGCCCGCCGCATCTGCTGCCCTCCTCAGATCAGGATGATAAACAAATAAAGCCCGTAAAGCGCGCTCAGCACCACGCCCCAAAGCCGGGTGATATCCCGCCCCAGATAGACAAAGGGGACCAGCAAGAGCGACGCGCCCAACATCACCCAAAGGTCGATCCGCAAGAAGGCTTCGTCGACCGAGATCGGACCGACAAGGCTCGCGATGCCGATGATCGCCAACAGGTTGAACATGTTGGAGCCGATCACATTGCCAAGCGCCACATCCGCCTGACGGCGCAGCGCCGCCATCACCGTGGTCGCAAGCTCAGGCAGCGACGTACCCACGGCCACCAACGTGAGGCCGATCACCGTATCACTGACCCCATAGGTCTGGGCGATGATCGTGGCGTTATCCACCAAAAGGCTCGCCCCCAAGGGCAGGCCGATCAGCCCGAGGATCAGGAACATCGCGATCTGCCAACCCGCCATATCGGGGTCTGCGCCTTCGGGCTCTTCCTCATCCTCTGCCGCGCTGCTGCGGCAGGCGTGGCGGTGGTCCTTGGCATCGCGGAAAGCGTCGAAAAGCATATAGGCCAGACCGGCGAGCAGGATCAGCCCGGCGATCCAGTCAAAGACGCCGCGGAAGGCCAGTGCGATGAACAAGAGCGAGGCCGCGATCATCTGGTTATAGGTCTTGCGGGTGCTGCATTCCGAGGTGTGCATCGTCGCCAATAGTGCCGGAATGCCCAGCACCATCAGGATATTGGCCGTATTTGACCCCACCACATTGCCAAGCGCCAGCCCCGGCACCCCGTCCAAGATCGCCTTGACCGAGATCAACAACTCCGGCGCCGAAGTGCCAAAGGCCACGATGGTCAGGCTGACGATCAACGCGGGCACGCCAAGGCGCAGCGACAGGTTCACCGCCCCTTTCACCAGCGCATCCCCCGCAAACAGCAGGATCACGAGGCCAAGCCCCGAAAGTAGCCACGGCATCAGCATCAACGCCCTCCCTTACAGGCACAATCGTCTTTGCCAATGCGGTAACGCCCGCAGTCACGGCATTTGGACCGGGTCAGGCGTTTGCCCCCCAGCCAATGCATTTTTCCAAACCAAGCCATGAGGCCCATGGCCACCAGAAACAGCAGGACGATCTTGAAAACCATGGGCTAGAGACCAAACCGCGCGAAGGCCGCGCGTTCCTCTATGCCCTGCACCGCGTCCTGCATCATCTGCACGCCAAAGCGCGACAACAGCCCGCGTTTCACGCCATAGCGGCGCAGCCTGACCTTGTCGCCAAAGCGCTCTTTCAGAAGTGGCTTCAGATGGCCGATCCCGTCGATCAACCCCAGTTCGGCAGCGCGTTTCGCCAGCCAGATTTCCCCGGTAAACAGGTCTTGCCCCTCGGGCAGCTTGCCCGCGCGGCGGGTCTTCACATGGTCGATGAAGTTCTCATGGATGTCTTCGAGAAGCACCTTCAGCCGGGCGACATCCTCGGGATTTTCGGGGCGGAACGGGTCGAGCATGGATTTGCTCTGCCCTGCCGTATAGACGCGCCGCTCGACCCCATGATCGCGGATGAACTCATGCACCCCGAAGGAGGCCGAGATCACCCCGATGGAGCCGACGACCGAGCTTGGGTCCGCGTAGATCTCATCTGCCGCTGCCGCCAACCAATAGCCGCCCGAGGCGGCCACATCCTCGACGAAGGCGATGACGGGAATGTTATTTTCCTCGGACAGCCGCCGGATGCGCGCGCCGATCAACGACGATTGCACCGGGCTGCCACCGGGGGAGTTGATCTCCAAGGCGACAGCGGCAGGCTTGCCCTTGGCAAAAGCCTTTTCGATGACCGGACCCATGGTGGCATCGTTCAACACCGCGCGGCCCTGCGCGCCGATCATGCCGGAAAGCCGGATTACGGAAACGCTGGGCGGGGATTTCAGGAAGGGCAGCCGAATTCTCATGCTCTTCATGTAGAACGCCCACCCCGCGCAAACAAGGCGGACGCCCAAGTTTCGTAGGCTCAGGCCCGCAGACGCCAGCCGGTGCGGAAAATCCACCAGATCACGCCGAGGCAAAGCGCCGTAAACAGCGCGATGGCGGCAAGGCTGGTGATGATCGGCACATCCGCCGCGCCGAAAAACGCCCAGCGGAAGCCCGAGATCAGATAGACCACCGGGTTAAAATGCGAGATCACCTGCCAGACCGGCGGCAGCATCGAGATCGAGTAGAAAGACCCGCCAAGGAAGACCAACGGCGTGACAATCAACAGCGGCACCAGTTGCAACTGCTCGAAATTGCCCGCCCAGATGCCGATGATAAAGCCCATCAGCGCGAAGCTGATGCAGGTCAGGATCAGGAAGGCCACCATGGCGATGGGGTGCTGGATCGTGATGTCGACAAAGAAGAAGGCCGTGATCAGGATGATTGTACCGATAAAGAGCGCCTTGGTCGCCGCCGCGCCGACATAGCCGATGACGATCTCGAAGAAGTTGATCGGCGCCGAAAGCAACTCGTAAACCGTGCCGATGAACTTCGGGAAATAAATCCCGAAAGAGGCGTTGGAGATCGACTGCGTGATGACGCTGAGCATGATCAGCCCCGGCACGATGAAGGCGCCGTAGCTCACGCCCTCGACCTCATCGATGCGGCTGCCGATGGCGGCGCCGAAAACCACGAAGTAAAGCGAGGTCGAGAGTACCGGGGAGATGATGCTCTGCGTGATGGTGCGAAAGAAACGCGCCATTTCAAAAGCGTAGATGGCTTTGATCGCGGTCCAGTTCATGCCGCATCCTCCTTGAGCAGGTCGACAAAGATATCTTCCAAGCTGCTTTGCCGTGTCGCCACGTCTTGCAGCACCAGACCGCTTTCCGCGACCTTGGAGAGCAGCTTGGTGATGCCGGTCCGCTCGGCATTGGTGTCATAAGTGTAGATCAGCGATTGCCCATCGGCGGACAACTCCACGTCCGGGGATTGCAGCGCCGGCGGCACTTCGGTGATCGGCTCGGTCAGTTGGACTTCGAGTTGCTTCTTGCCCATCCGTGCCATCAGCGCGTGTTTCTCTTCGACCAGCAGCAATTCGCCCTTGGCGATGACGCCGATCCGGTCGGCGATGGCCTCGGCCTCTTCGATGTAATGGGTGGTCAAGATGATTGTCACGCCCGAGGCTTTCAGCCCCGCCACGATTTCCCACATATCCTTGCGCAGTTCTACGTCGACGCCTGCGGTCGGCTCATCCAGAAACAGCACCTTCGGGTCATGCGCCAGCGCCTTGGCGATCAGCACGCGGCGTTTCATCCCGCCCGAAAGCTCGCGGATCTGGCTGTCTTTCTTATCCCAGAGCGAGAGTTGCCGCAGGATTTTCTCCAACACCGCCTCATCCGCCGGACGGCCAAACAGCCCGCGCGAGAAGCGCACGGTGTTGATGACCTTCTCAAAGGGTTCGAGATTAATCTCCTGCGGGACCAGCCCGATCATCGAACGTGCCGCGCGGAAATCATCCCGAATGTCATGGCCGCCGACGGTCACCTTGCCGCTGGTCGCGGTGGTGATGCCGCAGATGGTCGAAATGAGCGTCGTCTTCCCCGCCCCGTTCGAGCCCAGAAGCGCGAGAATCTCGCCCTTCTCGATCTGTAGATTGACCCCTTTGAGCGCCTCGAAACCGCCCGCGTAGGATTTACGCAGGTTCTGAATATCCACGATTGTCGGCATGGTCGTCTCCGCTTTGGTAAGGCGCGCAACCTAACCGGCTTTGCACCGGCTGAACAGATGCCTTCAGGTCTTGGCGCGGCCGAACCAGCCCTTTTTGGCGGGCGCGTCTTCTTCGGTGGCCGACGCCTCTACGCCCTCCTCTGCCGGACCTTCGAGCGAGGATTGCAGGTTGTCGAAGAACTGATCCGCCATTTTCTTGGCGAAACCGTCGATGATCCGGCTGCCAAGCTGCGCCAGCTTGCCGCCGACCTTGGCCTCGACATCATAACTCAGCTCGGTCCCGCCGTCCTTTTCGGCCAGCCGCACTTCCGCCCCGCCCTTGGCGAAACCGGCGGCACCGCCCTTGCCCTCGCCGGTGATGGTCAGCGCTTCGTTCGGCATCAGATCGGAGAGCTTCACGTGCCCCTTGAACGTCGCCTTCACCGGGCCGACCTTTTGCACCACCGTCGCGTCATAGCCCTCTTCGACCGAGCCTGAGACCTCTTGCGCGCCGGGCACGCAGGTTTGCAGCATCTCCGGGTCCAGTAATGCCGCGTAAACCTCGGCGGGGGTGGCGGCGATCTGGCGGGTGTCGGACATCTGCATGGCTGGCTCTCCCTTAGGCGTATCGCAACAGTCTAGCGGGTAAATCTGCGCAAACCAATGTCAAAGCGCTGGACCTTACGCGCCGGGCTGATAGGTCTTTGCCATGACAAGTAATTCCCATAACCGCGCCGGACTGGCGATCGGGCTGATCCTTCTCGGCGTCGCCGCGATTTCGGTCAATGACATGCTGATCAAACGTCTGTCGGGCGGCTATCCGCTGCATCAGATCGTCTTTACCCGCTCGGCCATCGGGATTCTGCTGGGGCTGGTGCTGGTCAAACTCGAAGGCGGGTTTCACCTGCTCAAAACGCGGCAGCCGGGACTGCATCTGCTGCGCGGGCTGCTCATCGTGATTTCGAACATGTCCTTCTTTCTGGCGCTGTCGGTTCTGCCGTTGGCCGAGGCGACGGCGCTGTTCTTTGCAGCCCCCCTCTTCATTACGGTGCTGTCGATCCCGCTTCTGGGTGAAAAGGTCGGCCCGCTGCGCCTTGGCGCGGTGATCGTGGGGTTCATCGGCGTGGTAATCATGATGCGCCCGTGGGCCAGCACCGCGACGCTCGAAGTCTCCCGCTGGGTGTTGCTGCTGCCGGTGCTGGCGGCGCTGACCTATGCGTTGAACCAATTGATGACCCGCAAGCTTGGGGTGAACTCCAAAGCCTCGGCGCTGATGGTCTATATCCAAGCCGCCTTTGTCGCCGTGTCGCTGGGGTTCTTCCTGATCGCGGGTGATGGGCGGTTCGTGGATGAAGGCAGCAGTGCCTCGCTCCAGTTCCTGCTGCGCGCGTGGATTTGGCCCGCGCAGGAGGATTACCTCACCTTCCTCGGCATTGGGTTGAACATCGCGCTGATCGGCTATTGCCTTAGCCAAGCCTACCGGCTGGGGGATGCTGCCACCGTGGCCCCGTTCGAATATATCGGCCTGCCGCTGGCGGTGTTCTGGGGTTTCGTGATCTTCGGCGACCTCCCGGTCTGGGAGGTCTGGGTCGGGATCGCGCTGATCCTCGCCTCGGGTCTGTTCGTCTACCTGCGCGAGCGCCAGAAGGCGCTGCGCGTGACTCGTTTGCAGGGCGGGCGGCGGGCTTAAGCCGCCACCTCGACCACCACTTTGCCCGTCGCCTTGCGGTCGCGCAGCAGGGCCAGCGCCTCATTCGCCTGTTCCAGCGGCATCACATTGCTGACATGGGGTTTCAGCTTGCCCGCGACATACCATTTGATCAGCTCGGCGAAACTGTCGGTCAGGACCGAAGGTTTGATCTTGGCATAGCCGCCCCAGTAAAAGCCCAAAACGGTGAGGTTTTTCACCAGCAGGATATTGGCCGGGATCTGCGGCACCTCGCCACTGGCAAAGCCCAAGGGGATCAGCCGCGCTTCGGGGTTGCAGGCGCGCATGGCGGCTTTGAACTGATCACCGCCCACCGGGTCATAGACCACATCCGCCCCGCCCAATTCCTTGACGATGGCGCGGATGTCGTCGGTCTCAGAATTAATCAGGTGATCGGCGCCCGCCTCTTTACAAACGGCGAGCTTATCTTCGCCGCGCGCCACGGCGATCACCTCGGCCCCCATCAGCTTGCCCAGTTCCACCGCCGTCAGCCCGATGCCGCCCGATGCGCCCAAGACCAGCAGCCGCTCGCCCGGCTGCAACCGCGCCTTATAGTCCAACGCCACATGGCTGGTGCCATAGGCAATGAGAAAGGCCGCCGCGTCGACCGCTGTCATCTCTTCGGGGGTCGGCACGCAGACCGCCGCCGGAATGGCGGCATATTCGGCCAGACCGTCAAAGCCGGTATAGGCCGCCACGCGCTGGCCGACCTTCAGGTGATCCACCCCCGCGCCCAGAGCGGTGATCGTGCCCGCCATTTCCATCCCCAGCGTGAAGGGCAGCGGCGGTTTTTCTTGATAGGTGCCCTTGATGATCAACAGATCGCCAAAGTTCAGCCCGCAGGTCTCGACCTGAACCAGCACCTCGCCCTGCCCCGGCATCGGCATCTCAAGCTCTTGCAGGGTAAGCGGTTCGTCATAGGCGGTGACTTGCATTGCGCGCATCGGGCTGTCCTTTCGTGCTGCTTTGGCCTGAAGAGGCCAGAAGCCAGCGCGCTTGGCAAGGCCCGTGGCCCGCGCCGCTGCGTCAGCCGGGCATGATGACCAGCCGGATGCCATAGGCCACCACCGCCAGCAAAGCGACGCTGGCCAGCCAAAGCGCCACGAACCAGCCCGCGCGTTTCAGCCAATGGCGCATCAGTGATAGCCCTCCTCGGGGTCGATCTTGCCGCGGAACACCCAATAGGCATAGGCGGTGTAGCTCAGGATCAGCGGCAGCAGCACCAAGGTGCCGACCAGCGCGAACATCAGGCTCTCATCCGGGGCGGCAGCCTCTGCAATGGTCAGGCTCGGCGGGACCATATGGGGGTAGAAACTGATCCCGATGCCGATAAAGCCCAGCACGAAAAGCGCCAGCGCGCAGAAGAACGGCTGCTTGTCGCCGCGGCGTTGCAACCCGCGCAGCATGCCGAAGGCCGCAAGCGCCACCAGCAGAGGCACGATGCCGCTGAAGAGCGCGGTGGGCCACGCGAACCAGCGTTCGAAATAGACCGCATCGGTGAAGGGCGTCCAAAGGCTGACCAGCCCCATGAAGACCAGTGTCGCCACCGCCAACGGCCATGCAAGGCGGCGCATATGCGCTTGGATGCGGCCTTCAAGCTTCATGTTGAGCCATGTGGCGCCCAAGAGCGCATAGCCCGTGGTCACCGCCACACCGGTCAGGATCGAGAAGGGCGTGAGCCAATCCCACCAGCCGCCCGCATAGGCGCGGCCTTCGATCTCGATCCCCTGCACCAGCGCGCCCAAGGCGATGCCCTGACAGAAGGAAGCCACCAGCGAGCCGCCGAAGAACGCCATGTCCCACAGCGGTTTCCAGCGTTTCGTGCGCCAGCGGTACTCGAAGGCAACGCCGCGGAAGATGAGGCCCAGCAGCATCAGGATGATCGGCATGTAAAGCGCGGGCATCACCACCGCATAGGCCAGCGGAAAAACGGCGAAGAGCCCGCCGCCGCCCAAGACTAGCCACGTCTCATTGCCGTCCCAGATCGGCGCAACCGAGTTCATCATCACATTGCGCTCGCCCTCATCCTTGGTCATCGGAAAGAGCAGCCCAACACCCAGATCGAAGCCATCGAGGATGACGTAGATCAACACCGCTGCGGCGATGATCCCGGCCCAGATGAACGAAAGTTCAAGTCCAAACATCTCAGCTCTCCTCGCCCTTGTTATGCGCGGTCTTGTCTCTGACCGCCGCCTCTTCGCCGACAGCAAGGATCGGCCCCTCGCCGCGCGCTGGGTCGTTCTGCGCCGCCCCGTCTTGCGCGTCGTCCCCCTGAACGTCGTCGCGTTCATCCTCCAGCACATGACCGACAACCGGCTTGCGCATCATCGCCAGAATATACCAAGTGCCCGCGCCGAAGACGAAGAAATACACCACAATGAAAGCGATCAGGGAGGTCGCGACCGCCGGCGCCTCAATCGGGGCGAGGCTTTCCGAGGTCCGCAACAGCCCGTAGACGGTGAAGGGCTGCCGCCCGACCTCGGTCGTGATCCAGCCCGCCAGCACCGCGACAAAGCCGGTGGGGCCCATCAGCAGCGCCAGCCGGTGCAGCATCGGCGCATCGTAAAGCCACCCGCGCAGCCGCGCGAAGGCCGCCCAAAGCCCCAGCCCCAGCATCGCAAAGCCAAGCGCGATCATGATGCGGAAAGACCAAAAGACGATGGCCACCGGCGGCTCATCCGCGTCTGGGATCGTATCCAGCCCGTCGAGCGGCGCGTTCAGATCGTGCTTGAGGATCAGCGACGACAGTTTGGGAATTTCTACCGCGTAGTCGATGCGCTTTTCCTCGGGGTTCGGGATACCAAAGAGGATCAGCGGCGCGCCCTCTGGGTGGCTGTCGTAATGCCCCTCCATCGCCATGACCTTGGCGGGCTGATGCTCCAGCGTGTTCAGCCCGTGCATATCGCCTGCAAGGATTTGGAGCGGTGTGACCAGCAAGAGCATCCACATCGCCATGGAGAACATCCGCCGCGCCGCCGCATCCGCACGGTCGCGCAGCAGATGCAGCCCCCCGACGCCGCCGACGACCAGCGCCGTGGTGAGATAGGCCGCCAGCACCATATGCACCAAACGGTAGGGGAAGGAGGGGTTGAAGACGATCGCCCACCAATCCTCGGGCACGAATTGGCCCACGTCATTGATGGCAAAGCCCGCAGGCGTCTGCATCCAAGAGTTCACCGACAGGATCCATGTGGCCGAGGCCAGCGTGCCAAGCGCGACCAGCGCTGTGGCGAACATATGCAGCCCGTCGCCCACCCGTTTGCGGCCAAAAAGCATGATGCCCAAAAAGCCCGCCTCAAGGAAAAAGGCCGAGAGCACCTCATAGGCCATCAACGGCCCGACCACCGGCCCCGCCTTGTCAGAGAAGACCGACCAGTTGGTGCCGATCTGGTAGGACATGACGATGCCCGAGACGACCCCCATGCCAAAGGCCACAGCGAAGATTTTCTTCCAGTAGTTGAAGAGCTTCAAATAGGTCTCTTCGCGTTTCCACAGCCAGAGCGCGTTGAGCACGGCCAGAAAGCTCGCCAACCCGATCGAGAAAGCCGGGAAGATGATGTGGAACGAAACCGTGAATGCAAATTGCACCCGCGCTAGGATTTCGGCGGTGTAACCGTCGAGCATATGAAGCCCCCGCGTATTGTTTCCTGACCTATATAGGACCGGGCGGCGGGAGCGGCACAGGCTAAATTGCCGCAGTGCTTGGCCCGCGCTCTAGCTGTCGAACGTCACCACGACGCGCAGCCCCGGCGCGTTGTCGGCAAGCTCCAGCCTTGCCCCATGGAGTTTCGCCACCCCATCGACCAGCGCCAGACCCAGCCCATGACCCGGCGTGCCCCGGCTGCGATCCAGCCGGTAAAGCCGCTGCAACACTTTGTCGCGGTCCTCAGCCGGAATGCCGGGACCGCCGTCCGCCACCGTGAGCGTGACCTGCCCCGCCGCCTGTTTCAGCGCGACCTTCACCGCCTCGGCATCCCCGGAATGGCGCAAGGCGTTTTCAATCAGATTGGCCAGCAATTGCCCCAAAAGCGCACGATCACCGGTGACATGAACCGGCGTTTCGGGCAGATCGCAAAGCAGGTGTTTGCCCTGCTCCCCTGCTGCGGGTTCGTAAAGCTCGACCATGGTGCGGCAAAGCGCGGTGAGGTCGACGGAGGCGAAATGCGCGCGGGCCTCGCCCTGCTCCACCTGCGCCAATTGCAAAAGCGATTGAAAGATCGCGGCGATGCCCTCCAACTCGGCCCGGGCACGGGCAAGCGGTTCGGCGCGGTCCGCGCCCGCAGCCTCGGCCCGGTCCAGATCGTCAAGATGAACCGAGACACGCTGAATCGGGGTCTTCAGGTCATGCGCGATATCGAGAGAGACCTGCCGCAGCGCCGCAACGGAGGTTTCCTGCGCCCGAGCCATCTGGTTCACCGCCTCACCGATGCGCAGCAGGTCGTCCGACCAGCGCGGCCCCGGCGCGACCCTTGCTGCCAGATCCCCCGTCGTCAGCCGGTCTAGCGTGGCACGGATCACCTCCACATGGCGTTTGGAGCGACGGGCAAGGATCAGCCCGCCCGACAGCGCGATCAGCACCGTGGGCAGCAGGCTTACCAGCAGAATATTGACGAAAACTTCACGCAGGGCCGTGATCTCGGCCCGGCTGCGCGCGATGGTCAAAAGCCCGCCATAGAGCGTGTCGGTCAGGGTCAGGTAAACACCCCGATACTCCGCCCGTGCCGCGCCGATCGAGACGATGTGATAGCCCTCGTTATCCCGCGCGATGGCCCCGTTGCCGTAGATACGCCCATTGGGGCCGATGTAGCTGAGGATCAGCCGGTTCGGGTCGGTCTCACGCGATTCCGCCTCGACCAGCCGCGCGAGCGCGGCGGCGCCGGGGGCGGCACGAAAGCCCGCCATGTCCTGTGCCAGATCGGCGCGGATCGCTTGCTCGAAGGACCGCTGGGTGACTGCATAGCTGGCCGCGAGGCTGAGCAGGCTGACGATGGTGAACAAAAGCACCAGCAAAAGCGCCAGACGCAGCGGCATCGACCGCCAGAGCCCCGCGAGCCGCGCCCTCATGCGTCGATCCTATAGCCCGCGCCGCGCACGGTCTGAATGAGTTCGCTGTCAAAGGGCCGGTCGACCTTGGCCCGCAGGCGGCTGATGTGGGTCTCGACCACATTGGTCATCGGGTCGAAAGAGATGTCCCAGACCGCTTCCAGCAGCATGGTGCGGGTCTGCACCCGGCCCTTGCGGCGCAAGAGATGCTCCAAGAGGGCAAACTCCCGCGGCAGCAGGTCGATCTCTTGGCCCGCCCGTGTCACCCGGCGGCTGATGAGGTCCATGGTCAGGTCGCCCGCGCGCAGGACCGTCTCCTGCTCCAACGCCTGCGGGCGGCGGGCCAGTGCGTTGACCCGCGCCGAAAGCTCTCCGAAGGCGAAGGGTTTGACCAGATAGTCATCCGCCCCGGCATTGAGCCCGTCGATCCGGTCCTCCACCGCGCCCATCGCCGTCAGCAGCAGCACCGGCGTGGTATTGCCCGCCCCGCGCAGGGTTTTCAGCAGCGCCAGCCCATCCAACTCGGGCAGCATCCGGTCAAGGATCAGCACGTCATATTGCCCGGTGGTGGCCTGCACCAACCCGTCGCGGCCATCGGCCACCACATCCACCGCATGCCCCTCCTCGCGCAGGCCACGCGCGATATAGGTGCTGGTGGTGGTATCATCTTCGACAACAAGCAGTTTCATCGTGTCCTCATGTAGGATTGCCGATGAATTATGCCAAATTCGCCGCCCTTGCAGCCCGCAGTCGGCAATCTCACAAATTTGTATAGGGCGCGGAAAGGCACTGTAAAACCGCAGGTCCAGATAGGCTCCCGGAACGACCGAATGCACAGCAAGGAGCATGCAATGACCAAGACCCTTTCCAAAGCCCCCCGCGCCGCCGCCCTTGCGCTGAGCGCCGCGATGGCCGCCACGCCGATGCTGGCGCTGGCCCCCTCGGCCGCGCTTGCGGTCCCGCCGGGCGGCTATGCCGACCTGGTCGAGGCCGTCTCCCCGGCCGTCGTCTTCATCGAAGTGACCGGCAAGCAGCAGCAGGCCGTGGCCCAGCAACAGCTGCCCCCTGGCATGCCCGAGGAACTGCGCCGCCGGTTCGAGCACATGCTGCCCGGTCAGGATGGCGCCGCCCCCGCCCCGCGTCAGGGTCTGGGTTCGGGCTTCATCATCTCCGAGGACGGCCAGATCGTGACCAACCACCACGTCGTCGCAGATGCCGAGACAGTGACCGTGAAACTCGCCGATGGCCGCAAGTTCGACGCCGAGGCGGTGGGCAGTGACGCGATGACCGACATCGCGCTGCTGAAAGTCTCTGCGGATGTGGACCTGCCCAAAGTGGACTTTGGCACCTCGAAAACCCTGCGCGTGGGGGATGAGGTCGTGGCCGTGGGCAACCCCTTCGGCCTTGGCGGCACCGTCACTTCGGGCATCGTCTCGGCCCTGTCGCGCGACATCCAGGCAGGCCCCTTCGATGACTTTATCCAAACCGACGCGGCGATCAACCGCGGCAACTCCGGCGGGCCGCTGTTCAACAACGACGGCGAGGTCGTGGGCGTGAACACCGCGATCCTGAGCCCGGGTGGCGGGTCGGTCGGCATCGGCTTCTCGGTGCCCTCGGATCTGGTGCAGACCATCGTCGCCGATCTGGCCGATGACGGGTCGGTCGAGCGTGGCTGGTTGGGCGTGCAGATCCGGCCCATGACCCCCGAGGTCGCCAATGTGTTGGGCTATGACGAGCCGCGCGGCGCGGTGATCGAAGCGATTACCGAAGACAGCCCCGCCGCCAAAGCGGGCCTCAAGAAGGGCGACATCATCCTGTCCTTCGGCGACACAGAGGTGGACGATCTGCGCGACCTGACCCGTGCGGTGGCCACCACCACGCCCGAGAGCGCGGCAGAGGTCGTCGTGCTGCGCAAAGGGTCTGAACAGACCCTCGACGTGACCGTGGGCGCGCTGAAACCCAAGCCGGCGTGATCCACGCCTTCCCGGCGCTCCTCATGCCGCCGGGAAGCCCCCAGCCCTTCGCCCTCGCCGGGGGCTGGGCAGCCTGCCCCGGTGGTCCTGCACTGCCGGGGCTTTTTATGTCCCCTCGCCGCCATCACCTTCGCCTGATGGTGCATTGTGCATATGGAACCGCACCAGTTCCGCCACGGAATTCGCCTCAAGCTTGCGCATCACCCGCGCGCGGTGCACCTCGACCGTCTTGATAGAGATGTCCATCTCGCTGCCGATCTCACGGTTCGACAGCCCTGCCGCCACACGCTCGAACACCCGATGCTCCTGCGGGGTGAGCCGGGCCAGAAGCTGCGCATTTTCGACCTCTGCCGCCTTGCTCTTGCGCCGGGCCGCATCGGACTGAAGGGCGGCGTTAATCAGGTCGAGCATGTTTTGGTTGTTGAAGGGTTTTTCGATGAAATCCACTGCCCCCGCCTTCATCGCCGTCACAGCGGTAGAGACATCGCCGAAGGCCGTCATCAGGATCAGCGGCAGTTTGATCCCCCGCGCGTTCAGCGCCTTTTGCAACTCCAGACCGCTCATCCCCGGCATCCGCACATCGCTCACAAGGCAGCAGCAACCGCTGTCCTCATAGCTATCGAGGAACGCCGCCGCCGATGCAAAGGGAATGGCGCGCAGCCCAACGGAGCCCAGCAACCACACCAGAGACTCCCGCACCGCGGCGTCATCATCGACGACGTAAACGATCCCTTCTTCCGACATTCTACTTTTGCACCTCCAAGGGCAGACGCACGGTCAGGCAGGCGCCTTCGGCATCGGATTTCGTCACGGCGATCGTTCCGCCATGGGACAGAACGATCGTTTCGCAAATCGCCAGCCCCACGCCAAGCCCCTTGTCCTTGGTCGAGCGGAAGGCGCTGAAAGCGGTCTGCGCGGGCATGTCCGGGGCAAAGCCGCGCCCCGCGTCGGCCACGTCGATCACGATCTCACCGGCTTCGCAGCGCGCGGTGACCGACACTTCGGCATCCTCACGCTCCGCCTCGCGACAGGCGTCGATGCCGTTCTTGATCAGGTTGATCAACAGCTGCTCAATCTCGATCCGCGCGCAATGCAGGGCGACTTCCCCACATTGATCGTTGATGGCCACGGTGACCCCGGTGGCCGAGCTTTCGGGCTGGATCAGCAGTTGCACCGAGCGGAGGATCTCGTCAAAGCGGACCGCATTGCGGTCGGCATCGTCGCTATGCAGATAGTTCGACATGGAGCGCAGGATGGCGCTGGCCCGTTCAGATTGGCTTTGCATATTGTTGAGCACGGCGATCATATCCTCTCTCTCAAGCTGGTCGTTCTTGGCACGCAGCACGCAGCCTGCGGCAAAATTGTGAATAGCGGCTAAAGGCTGGTTCAATTCATGGGCGATGGCGGCGGTCATCTGGCCCAGCGTTTCGCGCCGGTTGAGCAGTTGCAGCGCCGTTTCATGCCGGTGCAGCCGCTCTTCGCGCTCGACCTTTTCGGTGATGTCGGCGGCGATGGTCAAAAGCCCGCCCGCGGCCACGGGGTAATCCGTCACCTCTAACCAACGGCCCGTCGATGTCCGCGCGCGAAAGAATTTGGCCGGGGTGTTGCGCCGGTCGCGCCGCTGCGCGCTCCAGCGGAACTTGCCTTCGGTGGTCGTCGCCATTTTGCCGGTCTGGATAAAATGGGCGAGCAATTCATCAAAGTGTTTGCCGATGATATCGCCCTCCATCCCGGCATAGGTCGCGCGATATTCTTCGTTGCAATAGACCAGCCGGTCGCTGCTGTCGAAAAGCGCCACCATGGTCGAGATATTCTCGAAAGCCAGCGCCAGAGCCTCCAGCGCGCTTTTGCGCTCGGTCTCGGCGGTGGCGATTTCGGTCATGTCGAAACAGGTGCCGCGATAGCCTGCCAGTTCCGCTTGGGCATCGAAGAAAGGTTTGCCTGACATGTCGATCTGCCGTGTCCGCTCCTTGCCCAAGGGCAAGACCAACCGCAGATCGCGAAAGGTTTCTCGCGCGGCGAAGCGTTGTTTCAGCAGGTCGTAATCCCCTTGGTCTTTCGCCACATCGGCTTCGGCAAGGGTCTTGCCCAGATCGAAGATCGGGGTCTCCGCATCGGTCTGACGGCCCCCGCCAGACAGAAAGGTGAAACGCCCTTCGGCGTCCATCTCCCAGACCCAATCGGTCGCGCTTTCGGTGAAGTCGCGAAAGCGGGTTTCGCTTTCCACCAGTTCTGTCAGCACGTTCTGCTGATCCGTCACATCTTGGATCGCGGCCAGCAGATGCACATGACGGCCCCGGTCCAAACGGCGAATGCAGGCGCGCGCTTCAATCTGGCGTCCGCTGGCGGCAAGAAACTTGACGTTCTCCACCACATCGCGCGGACGGCTGCCTGCCATATGCACCATATGCAGGTTGTTGCGGATCGTGGCGCGGCTGCGCGGCTCCACGAAACTCTGCCCCTGCTGCCACATCTCGCGCAGGTCTTGCGCGTCGCGGCCCAAAAGCGCTTCCACCTCGGGCGAGGCATCGACCAGCGCGCCCTGCTGATCCCACTCCAGATAGCCGATCCCCGCCACCTCTGCCGCAAGCGCATGTTTCGCCGCGCTGACCTCTGCCTCATGCACCGCGTCCTGCACGGCGGAGCGGTCCATGATCATCACCAACACCCCCACCACCTGCCCCCGGTCGGACAGCGGCTGATAGACCGCCGCCCCTTGGGTGCGGTCCAGCACGGGGCGCGAGAAATCGAAATGCCATGTGACCTGCCGCCCGGCCAAGGCCTTTTCAAGGTTGTCCGAAATCTCGTCCAGCAGGACCGGTGGGACGATCTGCGACAGGTGTTTGCCCACGATCTCATCCGCTGGCCTGCCGAAGGACGCGCTATAGGCGTCATTGACGAAAGCATAGGTCATATCTGGCGTGAGAAAGGCCGCCTGCACTGGCAAATGGTTAAGGAAGTCGGGCAATCTGCGCCGTGTCTCATCGGTGTTGGCGGTGTTTTGCAGCTTGCGCCGGTTGCGCATCACGCGCCAGACCTGCGCCACCAGCACCGCAAGCGCCGCCACCGCAAAGACCAGTTCGATCGGGGCGCCATAGGCGCCGCCGCGCGGGGCCGATGCCAAGACCACGGCGACATAAAGCGCCAAGACCGCAACCGCGCCCCCCACGGCGAAACGGTTGATCGCATCGCCGATCTGCTTGGCGATCATCACGCCGGACAAGACGATCCCGCACAGCGCAATCAATGTAAACGCCGCGACCAAGCTCATGCGCACCTCTACTTTCCCTCAAAAGGTCGGCTTTTTCGGCTCCCCTGTCTATTGGGGGAAACCCTGACAAGGGCCGATTAGACCGCCTCGTAAAAGGGGTATACGACGGCGCGCCATAAATTCGTGAAAATATCTGCCCCAATTTCAGCAGCTTGTTCCCGACTATAGGGGATAACCCTGACCCGGCTGGGGCTTTGCCCAATTGGCGGCGCAATTTCAGGCCGGTAGCTTGTGCTCACCCCACGGAATTAGCCGGGTGTTTTATTTTCAAAACGCGGATTTTGCAGTGACAGATAGTGAAACCCCACCCTCGAAGCCCTCTGACGCAAAGGCAGAAAGCAAGACGCCCACGCAGGCCGATTTGATGGAGATCCGCAGCCTCTACGCTCGGGCCGACGCGATGGCCGAAGCCGCTGAGAAAGCGGGCAAATCCGACGGTGAAGCGCAGCCTGCCGCGGCCCCGCCCCCACAGAGCGCCGAACAGGGTGATGAATGGAATGACGCGGGCTAAGCGCCGAGACCGCTCACTTCGTACTGTTGGACACCACATGGTCACTGTCGATCCCGCCCAACGAATGAAACAGGCCCGACGTATTGCTGACCCCGAATTTCTTGAGCAATTTCGCGCGATAGACCTCTACCGTCCGGTGCGAGATATCGAGGTTGAGCGCGATTTGCTTGCTGGTCAGCCCCTCTGCCAGATGGCTCAGGATCTCGCGCTCGCGCCGGGTCAGCGGCAGATAGGGCCGCTCGGCAGAAAGGTCCGCAAAGCTCCAGACCGCACGGTCGAGCGGGCGTTCGGGAGTGAAGGAATGGCCGCGCACCCGGCACCAGAACAGGCTGCCGTCGCGCCGTGCCATGATACGCTCGTCCCAATAGGTATTGGTCTTGCGCAGCTGGTCGACGCCGCGGTCGCGGATGTTTACGAACTCTTCATCCGAGGGGTAGAGAATGGCGAAAAGCTGGTCGCGCAGATCGCCGCGCGCATAGCCGAACATCGCCGCGAAGGCGTTGTTGCAGTCGCGGATGCAGCGGTTCTCGGTCACCACAAGCCCGACGGGCGCATGAACAAAGGCAAGCTCTTCAAAGCGCCCCTGCGCAAAGCAATCGTCGGTACGTATTTCCACCATCTTGCTCCGTTTAACTCTATTTCCGATGCTGAAACCGCAAGCTAGTCGACGGGAGGAGGCGGCGCAACACGGCGCTGGCCCGCGCAGGGAGGACGCGATGCTAACACGCAAGCGCATGGCGGACGCGCCATGATCGCGCGGGCCGCGGTCGCGCGGGTACGGCTGGCAGGGGGCAAGGGCGCGGGTGACATCACCCGCGCTATGCCCATGCTGCCCCGGAAAGGCACGCGCCAATGACCGCCCCCCATTTCCACTTTGTCCCCGTATTGGGCCATGAGGTGCATGTCGCCGAATGGGGTGATCGCCAGAAACCTGCAGTGCTAATGCTGCACGGTCTGGCCCGCACCGGGCGCGATTTCGATGAGGCCGCCGCCCTGTCGCGGGATTTCCATGTGCTCTGTCCCGATATGATCGGGCGCGGAAGGTCGAGTTGGGCGCGAGACCCTGAGGTGGAATATTCGGTCGAACATTACGCGCAAATCGCGACGGGGCTTTTGGATCACTTCCAGATCGACCGCGCCGCGTGGTTCGGCACCTCTTTGGGCGGCATGATCGGGATGCATGTGGCCTCTAGCCCCGAGGCGCAGCGGGTCAGCGCCTTGGTGGTGAATGACATCAGCCCCGAACTGCCCGAGGCGGCGGTGCAGCGGATTCTTTCCTATGTGGGCAGCCTGCCCGCCTTCGACAGTTTCGCCGAAGGAGAAGCCTGGCTGCGTCAGACCTACGCCCCCTTCGGCCCGGCGGCAGATGCCTATTGGCAGCGCATGGCGCGGTCCTCACTGCGGCGCCGTGGGGATGGGCGGCTGACCCTGCATTATGATCCGCGCATCACCGTGCAATTCACCGCCTCGGCGCATGAGTTGTCGACATGGGACCGTTGGTCACGGACCCGCACGCCCACCCATCTGCTGCGCGGCGCGCAGTCGGACCTGCTGCAACCCGAGGCCGCAAGGCGCATGACGCAAAGCGGCCCCCGCCCCGGCATGACCGAATTCCCCGGCTGCGGCCATGCCCCCAGCATGTCCAACCCCCAAGACATTGCCCTGCTGCGTCGGATTCTGGTTGAATTGTTGGGACAATCCGCCCCCTCATAGGCGCGATTTATGCAAAATTGACGCTACCGCCCCGGCATTTGCATGCATCCGGGTATTTTTCTTGCGTCAACAAAGAACTGTGCGGTCTAATGCCCCCGGGGCGTATCCGGCCCTCAGAAGGCCGGAGCGTGGAGGACAGGGACCATTTTGGGCAAAGCCGGCATGGAAAAGATCAGAAATGCGCTGTCTCAGCGTGCGAAACGGATTGTCATACTGGTCGCGCTCTGCGCCGTTGTCCTTGGCTTTGGCCATCGGATCGAGACGCTGTCCTACCAGACCTACATGCAGGATCTGGAGCTCGACACCACCTTGGAACTGATCGAAGTCCGCGAACGGATCCGCGCGGATATCTTTGAGCAGATCCTGAAACTGCGCGAATTGGCCACCGTCATCAGCGAGAACCCGACGATCACCCAGTCCGAATTCAGCGCCCGCGCGGCAGAGTTCATGGCCGAGAACCAGGATGTCATCAACCTCGCCGTGGCCCCCGACCTCGTTGTCACCATCGTCCACCCCTATGAGGCCAATCGCGGCGTGCTGGGGCTGGACTACCGCCAGAACGCGGCGCAATTGCCGAAAGTCGAACAGGCTTTGCAAAGCGGTGAGGGGCTGGTGACCGGCCCGGTCGATCTGGTGCAGGGCGGGCGCGGGCTGATCCTGCGACATCCGATCTTTGATTCAACCGGCACCAATGCCGCGCCGGACACGCCTTGGGGCATCCTCTCGATGGTGGTGGATTACGACGCCCTCGTCACCCGGTTGCAAATCCCCGAACTGACCGAAAAATACGATCTGGCCATCCGCGAGTTGACGCCAGAGGGAGAGGTCGAACAGACCATCATCGGTGACCCCGAACTGACCTTGGTCGACCCGATCAAGCTCGACTTCAGCTTTGCCTTTGGCACTTGGCAGCTGGCCGCCACGGTCAAAGGCGGCTGGCCAGAGCACCGCCCGGACTTCTGGCTGAACTGGCTCTTGCGTCTGCAAGGCGCGCTCGGCGTTACGATTTTTGCGTGGTACATCATGCGGCTGGCCGACAACCGCAAACTTGCCGAAGAACGGCTGCGCACCGGTGTCGAAGCCTTGGACCACGGTTTCGTCATGTATGACGCCAAGGGTACCTTGGTGCTTTGCAACGAAAAATACCGCGAGATTCATGGCTATAGCGACGTGGTGAAGCCCGGCTCGACCTATGAACAGATCGTGCGGGACAGCATTCGCCGCGGCATGGTCCCCGATGCCATCGGCAAGGAAGAGGAATGGATCCGCATCTGGCTGGAAAAGCGAGAAAACGGCGCCTTCGAGACCGAGCAGCGCATGCCCGATGGTCGCATCATCCGCACCTCGGACCGGCGGATGAAAGATGGCAGCGTCGTGGGCCTACGGATCGACGTGACCGACCTGAAGAAGGCGCTTTTGACCGCCGAGGACGCGAATAAGGCCAAGACCGACTTCATGGGCGTGCTGAGCCATGAGTTGCGTACGCCGCTGACCGTCATTCTGGGCCATGTCCGCCTTGCGCGGCATTTCGACCGGACGCCGGCGGCGCGTGACCTATGCAACGCCATCGAGGCTGATCCCCAGACCCGCGAAACGCTCTCTCCCAAGCTTTCGGCGACGATGTCCAAACTGGGCGACATCATGCAAACGGTCGAGCGGTCGGGCAATCACCTGCTGACCCTGATCAACGAGGTGCTCGACTTTGCCAAGATCGACGCGGGCAGCCTGTCCATCGCGATGGAGCCGGTGCAGATCGACGATATCGTCACCCCGACCGCAGATCAGCTGCGCCCGATGGTCGAAGACAAAGGGCTGGAACTGAAAGTAAAATCGGCCAGCGGCGTGATGCTGGCGGATGGGAAACGCATTCAGCAAGTGTTGATCAACCTGCTAAGCAATGCGACGAAATTCTCCGACGAAGGGACCATTTCGCTGACCTGCCGCATCCGGGGGGAGGTGGTGGAATTCCGCGTGACGGATTCCGGCATTGGCATCCCCGAAGATGAGCTAGAGCGCGTTTTCGAACCCTTCCATCAGGTCGATTCCACCGCCACCCGGCGCTTTGGCGGCACCGGGCTGGGCCTTGCCATTTCGCGCGACATCGCCACCGCCCATGGCGGCAGCCTTGTCGCCACCAGCATCATGGGCAAGGGCAGTAGCTTTTTGCTGACCCTGCCCCTGCGCCCTGCCATTGCCCTCGCCGCCGCCGAAGCGCGGGAGGCCGAGGTGGCCTGAACGCCGCGCCTCAGCTCTTCGAGATCGCGATTCACCGCGCGGGCAGGTGCTCCACCACTTGCTCCTGCTCACCCAGCCCTTGCACGCCCAGCCGAACCCGGTCGCCGGGGCTGAGATAGCGCTGCGGTTTCAGCCCCATGCCCACGCCCGGCGGCGTGCCCGTGCAAATCAGATCGCCCGGCTCCAACTGGATGAATTCGGACATATAGGAGATAATCGTCGCCACATCGAAGATCATCTTTTCGGTAGAACCATCTTGCAGCCGTTCGCCATTGACCTCGGTCCAAAGCGACAGCTTGCCCGGATTGCCCAGCTCATCCCCCGTCACGAGCACTGGGCCTGTGGGGCAAAAGTTGGGAAAGCTCTTGCCCTTGACCCATTGCCCGCCCCGCTCGGCCTGCCACGCGCGCTCTGACACGTCGTTGACGACGCAATAGCCCAGCACATGATCCAACGCCCGATCGCGGCTGACGTTCAAGGTAGTACGCCCGATCACCACGCCCAACTCGACCTCCCAATCAAGTTTGCTCATCTGCTTGGAATAGAGAAGCGGATCGTTCGGCCCGCAATAGGTGCGGCTGGCCTTGTTGAACAGGATCGGCTCGGTCGGCACCTCCATGCCCGACTCCACCGCATGGTCGGAATAGTTCAACCCGACGCCCCAGATGTTGCGCGGCTGGCTGACCGGTGCGGCGATGCGCTGGCCTTGGGTCTGGGCCAGCGGCAGCCCTTCCAGATCGACGCCCTTAAACACATCGCGCAACGTCGGGATCGTCTCGGGCGTGAAGTCTGGCACAAGGGCGCTGACATCCCGCGCCTGCCCTGCCGCATCCAACACCACCGGCGTTTTCACGCCGTCCCGCGCCCCGTATCGCATCAATCGCATGGCCAAATCTCCCCTCTTCGCAACCCTCGTTGGCCGTACCATAGCTGCTGGATTGGCGATGACCACCGCTTTGCAAAGTGGCGCACGCCGTCTCTGCCAAACGGCATCCGTCTGCTTATCGGGGTGAAAAGTCTTGTTCTTGCCCCAATTTAGTCGTTGCGGCATTGGCAGCGGTGCCCGAGGGGGATACCTTGGGTGAACATCTGCCCACGCGCCAAGACAGATGCAAAGACCACGACAGAGGCAAATATGAACGACTTTTACAACGCTCTGGCGGATTTCGACGATCCGCTGCGGCAACTCTATATGCTTGCTGTCGAACCTGACCTCTCTGTCGAAGACAAGATCGCCAAGCTTTTGCAACTGGGCACAGAGGCGCTTGACCTCGAACTTGGCATCGTCTCCCGCGTGGATCACCCGGTCTATGAATGCGTCTACGTCCATGGGCCCGATTGGGCACCCGCCCCCGGCAGCACCTTCGACATCAATGGCACCTATTGCCTGCATACGCTTGGCAACGACGATGTGACGTCTTTTCACCACGCGGGCCAGCAAGAGATTTCGGCCCACCCCTGCTATGAGAACTTTGGGCTGGAAAGCTACATTGGGGCACCGCTGAAAATCGGGGATGCGCTCTTTGGGACGTTGAACTTTTCCGGCACCGCCCCGCGTCCCGCCCCGTTCAGCAAGGCGCAGACCCAATTCGTCCAGTTCCTCGCCCGCTGGCTGAGCAGCGAGCTCTCGCGGCAATCCGAGCGCCGCGCGTTGCGCGAACAGCGCGGGCTGCTCAAGGCGATGGTCGATGCCGTGCCCGAGGCCATCATCATGGCCGATCCCAACCGCCGCGTGGCCATGGTGAACCCGGCGGTCGAAACGCTGTTCGGCTACGCCCCCGACGCGCTTTTGGGGCGGCAAACGGCGGTTCTTTACGAGACCCTCGGCAGCTATGAACGTGTCGGCGAAGAGCTGTCAAATGTCGGCACCACCAGCAAAGAAAGCGGATTTTCCGTTGCCTGTCGTCGCGCCGATGGCACGACCTTCGAAGGCCAAGTCGCCACCGCCAAGGTCGAGACTGACCGCGGTGAGCATCTGGGCTATCTCGGCGTGGTGCGCGACGTTAGTGAGCAGCGCGAGTTCGAACGCGCCAAGGACCAGCTTATCGCCACCGTCAGCCATGAGATGAAAACACCGCTGACCGCGCTGACCGGGGCGCTGCGCTTGCTTGAGTTGAACCCGGACGATCTGCCGCCGCAAAAGCGCAAACTGTTGCAGCTTGCGATGCGCAACGCCCGGGCGATCGATCAGATGGTGGGGGATATTCTGGATGTCGAAACCCTGCGCAGACCGGATCAATCGGGGTTCTCCGAACGCGCCTTGGCACCGCTCTTGGCCCAAGCCTCGGAGACCTTGGTCTCCTACGCGAAAGAGCGCGGCGTTGGCTTGGAAATGACCCCCTCCGAGGCCCCCGCACCGCTGTTGCGGCTGCACGAAGGGCGGCTCACGCGGCTGTTGTCAAACCTGCTGTCCAACGCGATCAAAGCCTCGGACGAAGGCGGCACGGTTCAGCTTGGTCTTTCGGAGGATGGCACGGGGTTCTGGGTCAAAGACCACGGCAGCGGCCTGCCTTTGGAACTGCAACCGGTTCTTTTCGAAAGGTTTTCCCGCGGCTCCAGCTACCGGGTCAAAGAGGGGCACGGGCTGGGCATGAGCATCGTCAAAGCCATTGTCGACCAGCACCTTGGGGAAATTCGCTTTGAAACCGCCGAGGGCGAAGGCACGACCTTTTTCGTAGACTTCCCGCCGCTCGAAGGGCGGCCGGATGCGATGGCCGCCTCCTGACGGCGCATCGCGGCCCCGGCGGGGGTCAGGTCAGAAAAGCCCGAAGCGCGTGCAGCGTGCGGTCGATCCCGGCGGCGGTGGTCAGCACTCCTGGCGACATGCGCAGGGTCTGGCTGCGGTTGTCGACGTAAATCTCCAGCGCCGCCAACTGCGCCACCACATCCGCCGCATCAATGTGATCGGGCAGAACCACCATGAGACTGCCGCCCCGCTGGTCCGGGTCCGCCGGGCTGGCAAGGGTCAGGCCCATCCCCTCAAGCCCCGCCTGTAGCTGCGCGGTCAGCTTGCGGTTATGCGCCGCCAAGACTTCGGTGTTCTGCCCCATGCGCCATTTCATCGCCGGCAGGCTGACCACCGCAGGAACGGTCGACGGCGTGCCACTGTCGAGCCGCCGAATGTCGGGCGCGAATTCGAAAGCGTCCAGATCCCATGAGAACGGATTGCCTTGCGAGAACCAGCCGCGCATCTCGGGCTGGCACTGCGGGATCAAATCGGCATCCATATAGACGATCCCCGCACCCGGCGTGCCGCACATCCATTTGAGGCTGGTCGACAGGGCGAAATCGACGCGCGGCGCGGTCACGTCATAGGGCAGAAGCCCCACGGCCTGCGTCATATCCACCCCGATGAGCGACCCCATCTTGCGGCCATGCGCCACCAATTGCGGGATGTCCAACCGGTGCGAGGTCGTCGAGCTGACCCAAGTCAGCAGGGCCAGCGCCACCTCCTCATCCCAATGGGCGATGATGTCTTCGGCCTCGACCCAGTGCCCCCCTTGCCGGATCGGCACAGTGTTCAACGTGAAACCAAAACGCTTCGACAGGCCGGTGAGCAGGAAATGCAGAGAGGGGAAACCATCCTCGGCCACCAAAACCTTCTTGCCGCGCAGGGTGCCTTCGGGCAGCGCACCGATGACGGCCATCAGCCCGGTGGTGACGCTCTCTGTCGTGGTGACGGTGCCCTTCGGTGCGCCGATCAACTCGGCCCAGAGATCAATGAACTGCTGGCGCTTGGGCAAGACATCGGCCCATTGATCGCCGTTGGGCGCGGCCCATGCATCGGTAAAATCGGTGAGCCCGGCCAGCATATCCGCATGTTTGCCGGGATATTGCCCGATGGAGTGATAAAGGAGATAGGCGTCGCCCGTTCCTGTTTCTGTGGACATTGTAATCTCCGTAGGGTGTTGGCCGCGCAGGCGCGCGGGGCGGTAGTTTTGTGGGGGGGACGGGGCCGCTTCGGCTTAGCGGTAGCCGCGCTTGTAATGCTGTTCCAGCCAGCCGGTGAAACGGACCATCGGCCAAAGGATCGCGATGTAGATCAGCGCGGCCAGCAGCAGCGGTGTGGGGTTGGCGAAAAGCGCCTGCGCGTCGGTGGCCTGTTTCAGCAGATCATCCATCGCCACGACCGAAGCGAGCGAGGTGTCTTTCATAATCGCCACCGCATAGGAGGCCAGCGGCGGGATCATCATCCGAAACGCCTGCGGCAGGATCACCTTGCGCATGGTGGTAAAGAAAGACAGGCCAAGCGCATCGCAGGCCTCGAACTGCCCGCGCGGCACGGCTTCGATCCCGGCGCGCACGACCTCTGCCGTATAGGCCGCCAGCACCAGCGCCAGCGCAATGGTCGCCCCCACGAATGAGGAAAAGACGATGCCCGCGAAGGGCAGCGCGTAGTAGACAAGGATCAGCACCACCAGCACCGGAATGGCGCGGAAGATATCCGTATACAGAACCGCCAGCAGCCGGAACGGCTTGGCCGCATAGAGCCGCACCAGACAGACCAGCACGCCAAGGATACCGCCAAAGAAAATCGCCGAAGCGCCCAGCAGTATGGTGTTAAGCAGCCCGCGCATCAAGATCGGGAAAGCGCGGCGCATCACGTCGAGATTGAAGAAGATGTCGATGATTTCCATTGCGCAGTCCGTCAGTTTGATCGCAGGGGGCGAGCTTTGGGCCGTGGGCGGAGCGGCGCCCCGCCTGCGGCCCAAAGGTATCAGTCAGCCGAGGTGGGCACCGGCAGCGGGGTCACCGCAAGGCTGCCTTCGGCAGGGGCCACGCCGAGCCATTTTTCATAGAGCGCCGCCATGGTGCCGTCCTCTTTCATTGAAGAGATCGCATCGTTGACCGCCTCCAGATGCTCAGAGCCCTTGGGCATCATGATCGCGAATTTATCGCCCGTCGGAATCTCGACCGAGACCTGCAAGCCCTGCATCGTCGGCTGGGCAAAGGCGTAGCGCAGGCTGACGATATCATTCACCGCCGCATCGATCCGGCCACTGCGCAGATCGGTCAGCATATTGGCGGTGGTGTCATAGCTGGAATAGGATTTATAGCCGAGTTCATCCTCCCGCTCTTTCAACCAGTTCTCCGGGAAAGAGGTGGCGATGGAACCGATGCGTTTGCCCTCCAGCCCGTCGAGATCGGCAATCCCGGCGTCAGTCTTGGTGCCGACCCCCAATGCGCCCGAGAAATAGGGCTGCGTGAAAGACTGCGCCTCAAGCCGTTCATCGGTGATGGTGAGCGATGAGATCACCGCATCCACCCGGCCCGAGGCGGTGGCCACGAAAAGCGCGCGGAAGTCGTAGCCGCTGATTTCGGTCGTCTTGCCAAGCCGGGCGGCGACCTCATTGATGATGTCGACCTCGAACCCCTCGAAGGCGCCCGCTTCGTTCTTGAACTCCCACGGCGGGTTCGCCGGGTAAGAGCCGATTTTCAGCACGTCCTGCGCCATGGCAGAGACGCCCGACAGTGTCGTCAGCGCCGCGACGGTGAGGCCAACGATCAGATTATTTTTCAGATTCATGTTTTGCTCCCTGTGAACACCCCCGCGCAGCGCGGCAAGCTTTCCCCTATTGGCTGCCAGTTTTCGTATACGAATTCAATTGAATTTTACGAGTATGCAAACTTATACCTAGCCATAAGCGTATTTCCTGCGCATGCTCGGCCTGCAATCGCATACTTTTCAGAGAGGTCGGAATGCCCCGCTCAGCCAAGCGCCACATGAAAGATCAGATTTACGACATCTTCCTCGGGCGCATTCAGCGGGGCGAGATCAGCCATGGCGACCGCTTTGTCGACACCGCCGTCGCCGAAGAGTTCAACGTCTCGCGAATGCCGGTACGCGATGCGCTGATGCGCCTGTCGCATGAGGGCTACCTCGACAGCACGACACGGGGCTTCACCCTGCCCAACCTGTCGATGCGCCAGATTTGCGAGATTTTCGAGTTGCGCCGCCTGCTGGAACCGCGCGCCGCGGCGCTGGCCACCAATCAGCTGACCGATGAGGACATCGCCACCCTGACCCGCGCGGTGGAACAATCCGAGCGCACGTTGGAAACCGGCGATATCGAAAGCCTCTATGCCGCCTCCGAAGACATCCGCCGCACTTGGATCATGGCGGTGCCCAACATCGAGTTGCGCGACACGATCCTGCGCTACATGGCCCAAATTCAGGCCGTTCGCATGGCCACGCTGCGCGACGCCGTCGCGCATGAAACCCTCGTGGAGTTGCACCGCGACATGCTGCGCGCCTTTACCGCCCGCGATGCGGCCAAGGTGGAGCT
Source organism: Sulfitobacter sp. 1A13679 (assembly GCF_043557115.1). Taxonomy (NCBI): domain Bacteria; kingdom Pseudomonadati; phylum Pseudomonadota; class Alphaproteobacteria; order Rhodobacterales; family Roseobacteraceae; genus Sulfitobacter; species Sulfitobacter sp. 1A13679. Next base: position 10,273 of record NZ_JBIFFO010000012.1, on the reverse strand, counting down.
TTTGCTGCTGCGCTACGTTCTGGCTGGAGAGGATAGCTTCCTGCGGCTGAAAGCCCGCGCGCAGGATTAACCCGCCTCGCCCTTGGCCACCGTACAGAGCCAATCGCGCACGATGATCGCCGCGCTCGACACCCCCTGCCGGGGCGAAAGCAGGTAGAAATCCAGCCCGCCCTCCATCACATGTGGCACCGGGCGCAGCAGCCGCCCCGCCTCAAGATCGCGCTGCACCAGAAAGCGGCTTGCCAGCGCCACCCCCTGCCCCGCCAAAGCAGCATCAAGGCTTAGGGTCGTTTGATTGAACCGCAGCGTGCGGGCCGGTTTGACGCTGCCGCCAAAAGCCTCTTCGGCAAAGCGCGGCCAGAGGTCATGGGTGTCGTGAAGCAGGGTCATGCGCGCCAGTGTGGCGGCATCGACTGCCCCCTCCCCCGCGAGCAGCGCCGGAGAGCACACCGCCACAACCTCCTGCGCGAAAAGCAAGTTCGCCCTCAGGCTCGCCCCAAAGGGCGGACACGCCTGCCGCACGGCGAGGTCAATCCCATCGGCATGAAAACTCGCCACCCGCTCTGTCGCCGTGATGCGCAAATCAATGCCGGGGTGCGCTTGGGTAAAATCCGAAAGCCGGGGGATCAGCCATTTGGATGCGAAGGTCGGTGTCACGCTGATCGTCACCCGCGCGGGCGCGTGGCGGAGGGCATCCGTCGCCTCCGCCAATTGTTCGAAAGCACGCGATACCGACAGATGATAGGCGCGCCCCTCGTCGGTAAAGGCCAGCCCCCGCGGCTCGCGCAGGAACAGACGCAGCCCCAGATGATCCTCCAGCCCGCGCACCTGCTGGGCGACCGCGCCTTGGGTCACGCCCAACTCATCCGCCGCGGCCCGGAAATTCAGGTGACGCCCGGCGGCGGCAAAGGCACGAAGCCCGTTCAAGGGCGGCAGGGGCATCTCATTCGGCACAATAGATTTCCTACAGTCACACAACAAAGCATCTGGCTGGCTGCACGGGATCACAGCGCCTAAATGACGCAGCATATCCCCGCAGCACAATCGCTGCCTAGTATATGGAGCATACCCGATGACAGCAGAAAAAGTAGCCCTTATCACCGCAGGCGGCAGCGGCATGGGCGCCGGCGCGGCCCGCAAACTGGCGGCAGATGGCTTTAAGGTCGGTGTCCTGTCTTCCTCCGGCAAGGGAGAGGCGCTCGGCACCGAACTTGGCGGCTTTGGCATCACCGGCTCGAACCAATCGCCAGACGCGCTGGCGCAGCTGGTGGATGGCGCGATGGACCGTTGGGGCCGCGTCGATGTGCTGGTGAACTCCGCCGGGCATGGGCCGAAGGGCGACATTCTGGAAATGAGCGACGCAGATTGGCACGATGGGATGGACGTCTATCTGATGAACGTGATCCGGCCCACCCGTTTGGTAACGCCGATCATGGCGGCGCAGGGCGGCGGTGCGATCATCAACATCTCGACCTTCGCCACCTTCGAGCCGGACCCGCTCTTTCCCACCTCGGGCGTCTTCCGCGCCGGGCTGGCGGGTTTCGCCAAACTCTATGCCGACCAATATGCGGGCCAGAACATCCGAATGAACAACGTCCTGCCCGGCTTTATCGACAGCCTGCCCGAGACTGAGGACCGGCGCGCGCGCATTCCGATGGGGCGCTACGGCACCGAGGCCGAGGTGTCATCGCTGATCGGCTGGCTCGCTTCCGAGGGCGGGGCCTATGTCACCGGGCAGAACTGGCGCATCGACGGCGGGCTGACCCGTGGCGTCTGAAGCGCTTGCGCCCGCCACGCCGCAGCGGCTTGCCTTTTGGGTCAAATGGATCGCCTCGGTGATCCAGATCCTCGGCTATGCCGCCACAGGTTTCGGCTGGACGCCGTGGAACCTCTACCTCTTCGTGGTGGGGGTTCTGGGCTGGCTGATCGTCGGGCTGCTTTGGAATGACCGGGCGATCACGCTGGTTCACCTCGTTGCCATGGGGGCGATGCTGGCGGGGATGGCCAGTCAGTAGCGGCGGTGTGTCGAGGGGTGTCGTCTGCGTGGCGCCCTCTCGGCCCCCGTATCCGAGTATATCATCCGGCGGGGGGAACCGTGCCCCCTCCCCCGCCTACCTTGCACGACGCGGAAGCTGCCCCATATCTCTTTGCAAAGGACAACCGCGAGAGACCAAGATGGGCTATGTAAAGACAGCGATGCTGATGGCGGCGATGACCGCGCTTTTCATGGGGGTCGGCTATCTGATCGGCGGATCGGGCGGCGCGCTGATCGCGCTGGTGGTGGCGGCGGGGATGAACGCCTTCACCTGGTGGAACTCCGACCGCATGGTGCTCAAGATGCACAATGCGCAGCCCGTCTCGCCGGGGGACCGCGCGGGGCTCTACGCCATGACGGCAGAGCTTGCGCGGAATGCGGGCCTCCCCGAGCCCAAGGTCTATCTGATCGACACGCCCCAGCCCAACGCCTTCGCCACCGGGCGCAATCCGGCCAATGCCGCCGTGGCGGTGACGAAAGGGCTGATGCAAAGCCTCAGCCGCGAGGAACTGGCCGGCGTCATAGCGCATGAGTTGGCGCATATCCGCAACCACGACACGGCGATCATGACCGTGACCGCGACTTTCGCCGGTGCGATTTCAATGCTGGCGAATTTCGCCCTGTTCTTCGGGGGCGCGCGCGAGCGGATGGGGATGATCGGCACGCTGATGATGATGTTCCTCGCCCCCATGGCCGCCGCGCTGGTGCAGATGGCGATCAGCCGGACCCGGGAATATGCCGCCGATAAGGCCGGGGCCGAGATCTGCGGCCATCCGCTCTGGCTCGCCTCCGCGCTTGAGAAAATCGCCATGGGGGCTGCGCGGATCGACAATCACGCGGCAGAGCGCAATCCGGCCACGGCGCATATGTTCATCATCAACCCGCTACACGCGCATAAACACGACAATCTTTTCGCCACCCATCCGGCGACGGAGAACCGCATCGCGGCCCTGCGTGCGATGACACCTGACGCTGCCCCCGCACGAACACAGAGCGCCCGCCCAACCAGCAGCAGCCGCATCCCGAAAACCGGCAGACGCCGCGACGCGGGGCCGTGGCGCTAGGCCGCGCTTAGCCCCGCCGCCAGTAGGCGGTGCAAATCTGGCGGGTTTTGTCCATGCCGAGCTGGGTTTTGAAATGCCCGCGCAATTGCTGCGCGTTCTGGAACTCTCCGGCGAAAAAGGCATAGCCCAAACCGTCATCCGTCAGCGCCTGCGCATGGCCAAGCACTTCGGCCTCGAAGGTGGCGGGCGGCAGGGCATGGACGCGCAGCTTGGTCTTGGGCAGGTAGTCGCGATACGACACGCCGGGCGGCAGGGCCGCCACCACATCGCCCACCGCATCCTCCGGCAGCCGCGCCAAAAGCTGCGCCACGGCGGGCAGTCCGGTGCCATCGGCGGCGAGGAAATAGGAAGAGGCTTTCGGCAAAGCGCTGATGCCCACCGGCCCCATTGCACCGATCCGCTGCCCGGCATGGGCGTTCTGCGCCCATTGCGAGATCAGGCCAGAGCCGTGGCGAACCACGTCGATATCGACCTCTTCGCGCTCGGGGCGGATGTTCTTGAGCGTGACATAGCGCGCGTGCAACTCATCCGCACCCTTGGGCCAAACCGGCGCCCCATTGGCGCCCATCACCGGCCAGACCGGCGTGCGGCTGGCATCGCGCGGCAGGATCAGGCGCAGGTGGATGCCCTGCGGGGCGAGTTCGGCAATGTCGGGATAATGCAGGGTGACGCGCTGCATCCCTTCGAAGAGGATTTCGCTGTTCAGCACCTCCAACAAACGGAAGTTCTGCGGCGTTTCTCCGGCCTCTTGCGCCACACCCTGCCAGCGGATGCGATCGGCCAGCGCGGGGTCAAACTCCGCCACATGATGGACCATGCCCTCTTTCGAGAATTGCATGGCGTTTTCGCCGGGAGCTTGCAGGCTGACCTCCAGCCCACGCGGGCAAAGATCGAACTCTACCCGGTAGCCGTCTTGCTCAAACACATGACCCGTCGGCCCCCTGGGGCGAAACGCCATGCCGTGATCATCGACAAGATGCGACAGGATTTGCGACAGCATCTCCTGCGGGGCGTCCATGGGGATGGTGGTCTTGGCTTTGGCGATGGTCATCCGTGGCTCCTCCCGGTCAAAAGAAAGCGCGGCACACGAGGGGAGTGCCGCGCTCTAGGCTCACCAGCTATGGGCCAGCTTCACGGTGACTTCACGGCCGGGGCTGTAGAAGTCAGCGTAAGAGCCGCCGAAGGAGGTGTGCTTTTCGTCGAACAGGTTGGTGACATTGGCCGAGAGGGTGGTCTGCTCGGACAGATCATAGCTGACCGCGGCGTCGACCACGACAAAGCTGCCCGTTTCGCCTGTGGCGTTGCTGTCGCTGTAGTAGTAGCCGCTGTTGAACCGTGCGCCCAAACCGACTGTCAGATCACCACGGCCAAGGTTTTCCCAAGTCCGGCTGGCCCAGATCGAAGCGACGCTTTGAGGCACCAGTCCGGGGCGGTTGCCGACATTGCCCGCGGTGCCGTTCTCTTTGATCTCGGCATCCAGATAGCTGTAGGCGGCGGTGAGAGTATAGACGCCCATCTCGGCCTTGGCTTCCAGATCGATGCCGCGCACGCCGATCTCACCGATGGTTTCCGGCAGGTTGGTCGCCGGGTTGGTGCGGGTGATATTGGTCTTCGACAGGTCATAAACCGAGGCCGTCAACAGCGCGTTGGTCCCCATAGGCTGCCATTTGGTGCCCAGCTCGAACTGCTCGCCCTCTTCCGGCTCGACGCCAAAGCCTGCGGGCACGACCGACTGCGCGTAGTTCCCAAAGACCGAGAGGTTGGGTTTGATCTTATAGGTCAGACCCAGGCGGCCTGTCGTCTCGCTGATGTCGTTGGTCTGCACCGTGCCGGCAAGGTTGTTGGTCTCAGTCACGTCGATCCAGTCGTGCCGCAGCCCGAAGGAGGCGATGAAACGCTCGTTCCAGTTCAGCTCTTGCTGAGCGTAGATCGCCTTGCCCTCCGTCTCGGTGTCAAGATCGGCAAACATCGGCACGCTGGTCGGACGGCCCGTATAGGTCGGGTTGTCGCGGTCAACCGACGGTGCCGGGCCATAGAAGCGTTGGTCAGACTCGTCGGACCACGAGAATTCGACGCCCGCCGTGGTGGTGCTGGCCGCCCCGCCGAGGAACCCCTCATAGGTCAGATGCAGATCGGAGATCATGCTCTCGCTCGTGCCATCGCTGGCAAAAAAGGCGCGGTCCACCGTGCTGTCATTCGGGGTTCCATCGCTGACATAGGCATAGCCGAAGTCATCGGCGCTGTCGCTGTAGCGCAGGGTGCCGCCAAAGCTCAGCCCGTTGCCAAAATCATGCGCGCCCAGAACAGAGACGGTCGTCCGCTCGGTGCCGCGGTAGTTGTAGTCAGGCTCGCCATAGAACACATCGCTGCGGTCAAAATCGCCGCCCGCCGGGAAACCGCCGCTGCCGGGCACGGAGTCCCGGTCAAGGTGGTCGACGATCACGGTCAGCTCAGACGCATCGGAGGGGCGCCATGTCAGGCCGCCCATCGCGAAGATCTCATCGTTCTCGGAATAGGGATACTCAAGCTCGCCATTGCGCAGCAGACCGGTGAAACGGTAGCTGAGCGTGCCTTCCTCATCCAGATTGTCGCCGAAATCCACACCGGTTTCCAAGCTGCCATAGGAGTCGACCGAGGTGTAGACACTGCCAAAACGTTCGTCGCGGGGGCGTTTGCTGACATAGTTGACCGAGCCGCCGGGATCGGAGAGGCCGAAGGTCGACGACGACGCGCCGCGGATCACCTCGACGCGCTCATAGGCGAAAGGCTCTTCGCGGACCGATCCGAAGTTCGCGCCCAGCGTCAGCCCGTCGCGGTAGGTATAGGCTTCGAACCCGCGCAGGATGAAATAGTCGAACCGGTCATCTGCGCCATAGCTGTCGGTGCTGGCACCGGCGGTGTAGTTCAACACCTGCTCCACGCTATCCGCGCCGCGGGCTTCGATCTCACGGCTGGTGATGACCGAGACGCTGGCCGGGATGTCGATGATCTCACCCGACAGTTTGCCGCCGCTGCTGATCTCGCTGGCGACAACCGTTTCGGCATCCGCCGCGCCCGAAGTCTGCGCTTCGGCTTCGAGGATCACGTCATCCAACTGGTAAGCTTCTTGCGCGTAAAGCGTGCCCGGCACCAGCGCCGTACAGCACAAAAGCGCCGTCTTGAGAGAGCCGCGCCCCAGTTGCAGGGGGATGAGTTTGGAAGAGGACATGGCGGTCTCCGTAATAACCTAGTGAATCTGTCGGGATTCCCTTACCCCTATGATACGGAGGAAACCAGAGTCAATCTGACCAAATTAGTCAGTTATTTTCAGGCCGCGGCATCTTTGCGTGGCGGCCCGATCTTGTGACGCCCAATCGGCACCATGCAGGGGGTCTGCGAGACCGGATCGTTGACGATACGGCACGACAGGCCAAAGACGGTTTTCACCAATTCCTCGGTCAGGACCTCGGCGGGCGGCCCCTCGGCGCGGATGCCGCCATCGCCCACGGCGATCAGGTGATCGGCATAGCGCGCGGCGAGGTTCAGATCATGCAGCACCATGACGATCGTCGTGCCCTGCGCCATGTTGAGATCGACCAGCAGGTCCAGCACCTCGACCTGATGCGCCACGTCCAGAAAGGTCGTTGGCTCGTCCAGCAGCAGCAGATCGGTCTCCTGCGCCAAGGCCATGGCGATCCATACCCGCTGGCGTTGACCGCCCGACAGCGTGTCGAGATCACGCTCGGCCAGCTCCTCGGTCCCCGTCGCGGCCAGCGCGCGGGCCACGGCGCGGTCATCTTCTGCAGACCAGCGCGAGAACAGCCCCTGATGCGGATGCCGCCCACGCCCCACAAGATCGGCCACGGCGATCCCCTCAGGCGCGATGGGCGATTGCGGCAGCAGCCCCATGACCTGCGCCAGCTTGCGCGATTTCATTTGGTGCACCGCTTCGCCATCCAGCAGAACCGCGCCGGACTTGGGCTGCAAAATCCGCGCCAGCGTCCGCAAAAGCGTCGACTTGCCCGAGGCGTTCCCACCCACGATGGCCGTGATCTTCCCCGCCGGGACGGTGAGCGTTACCCCCTCCAAAATCACGCGCTTTTCATAGCCCGCGCCCAGATCGCGCGTTTCAAGACGGTGGTCGTGGGTCATAGCGTGCCCCCATTTCTATTGGCGCGAACGATGAGATACAAAAGGAAGGGCGCGCCGACCGCGCCGGTGACGACCCCCACGGGCAAGCGGGCGGGCAGCAGGAACTGCCCCACGAAATCGCCCGCGATGACCAGCAAAGCACCCACAAGCCCGGCCCCCAACAGCAAGCCGGCCGTGCCCGGCAAAAGCCGCGCCGCGATGGGGCCAGAGAGGAAGGCGACAAAGGCAATCGGCCCGGTCGCTGCCGTGGCGATGGCCACAAGGCCGACGGCGGCCAGTGTCACGCGCAGCCGCGTGGCGTCAGCACGCACGCCCAAGGCCTCGGCGGTGTCATCGCCAAGGCGCAGCACCTCAAGGTCGCGGGCGGTAACGGCCAAGAGCCCGCCGAAGACCAACAGCGCCCCCGCCACGGGCAGCGCTTGGACCAGTTGCATGCCGTTGAGGCTGCCGGTCAGCCAGCGCATCGCCTCGGCCCGGTCCCATGCGGGCGCTTCGAGCAGCACATAGGCCGTCACACTGTCAAGCATGGCGGAAACGCCGATGCCGATCAGGATCAGCCGCGCCCCTGCGGCACCGCGCCGCGAGGACAGCGCCCAGATCATCGCCGCGACCCCAAGCCCCGCCGCCACCGCGACGAGCGACACCAGCCAACCGTCGAGGGCCAGGATGACGATAGCAAAGACCGCCGCCGCACCTGCGCTGGCGCTGATGCCGATGATGTCGGGGCTGGCCAGCGGGTTGCGCAGCATGATCTGAAACGCCACCCCGCCCAAGCCAAAACTCGCCCCGGCCAGCAACCCCATGACCGCGCGCGGCAGGCGCAAATCGGTCACCACAAATGAGGCATTGGCCCCCGGCGCCCCCGTCAGCGCGGCCCAGACATCGCCCGGCGGCAGGCAACCACGCCCGCAGCTCAGCGTCAGAAGCATCAGGCCCAAAACAAGCGCGGCCAGTGCGCCCAGCACCTGAATGCGGCGCGCTGCGGCGGTGCGAAAACTGCGCGGCGCGCTGAAGGTCACATCGCTCATAGCCCGCGCATCCTGTGATTGCGTACCGTCCAGATAAAGAAGGGTGCCCCGACAAAGGCCGTGACGATGCCCACGTCCAACTCGTTCGGGCGGGCGATGACGCGGCCCAGCACATCCGACAGCCCCAGCATGGAGGCCCCTGCCAAGGCCGAGAGCGGCAGCACCAGCCGGTAATCGACACCCGCGATCATCCGACACAGATGCGGCACCACCAGCCCGACAAAGCCGATCGGCCCGCAAAGCGCCGTCGCCGTGCCGCAAAGGATCACCGCCCCCGCCGCCGCCATGACCCGGCCCAAGGCGACGCTTTGGCCAAGGCCGGTGGCCAGTTCTTCGCCCAGGGCCAATGCGTTGAGAACCCGGGCCGAGGCGAGGCTCAGCGCCAGCCCCACCAGCGCGAAGGGCAAGGCGGGCAAGAGGGTCTCGAAACTCGCGCCGCCGATGCCGCCGACCTGCCAAGATTGCACGGAACCCGCGATGTCATTGCGCGGCAGCACCACCGCGATGATGAAGGCCGAAACCGCGACAGAGGTCGCGGTGCCCGCAAGGGTCAGCTTGAGCGGCGTCGCCCCGCCCTGCCCGGCAGAGCCGATCAGATAGACGAAAACCGCCGTAACGCCTGCGCCGGCGATGCCGAGCCACAGAAAGCTATGCGCGCCGCTGATGTCGAACCAAGCGATGCCCACCACGACGAAAAGTGCCGCACCCGCGTTGACGCCCAGAATGCCCGGGTCGGCCAGCGGGTTGCGGCTGATGCCCTGCATCACCGCGCCTGCAAGACCAAGCGCCGCGCCCGCCAAGATCGCCAGCGCCGTGCGCGGCATCCGCACCGCGACGGCGGCGGCGCCGATGGTCTCGATCCGGCCGGTCATGCCCGCCCAGATCTCGCCCCACGGCACCGCGCGCGCGCCGACGGTCAACGATAGGCCGGTCATCAGCAGAAGCAGGCCCAGCAAAAGCGCGAGGCCCGCCAGCCGTTGGGGGCGCTGCACCTGCATTACTCGTCGCGCGTGGCGGCGGCGCTCAGCCGCGCGAGGTAGTCGTCGAGCACATAGTCGATCGACAGCGGCGTCGGGTTCGCGGCGGTGCCCATCGGATCATTCGCCAAAAGCACGACCGAGCCGCGGGCGACCGCCGGGAAACGCGCGATCAGCGGGTTTTTGGCCAGTTCGTCCAACCGTGCCTGATCGCCATAGGTCACGACAACGTCCACGTCTTCAAAGAGGTCGATCCGCTCGGCACTCACCCGGCCCGAGTATTTCCCGGCCTCGCTGGCCTCGCGCACCGCCTGCGGCGTCGCCATGCCGAGGTCGGTCAGGAATTGCACCCGCTGGTCAGCGGCAGCGTAGAAACCGATGGTGCTGAGGTCGCGCGGATCGAGGTGGGTGACGAACATGCCGGTCTTGCCCGCCAGTTCGGGATGCGCCGCGCGGGCGGTGGCGATCCGCTCTTCGATCTCGGCGACCATCGCGTCGCCCTCCTCGGCCATGCCAAGGCCCGCCGCGTTCTGGCGGATCATCTCGCGCCATGTCGTGGTCCATGCCGCTTCGGGGTAGGCGACAACCGGGGCGATGCGGCTGAGGGTTTCATAGTCCGACTGCGACAGGCCGGAATAGGCGGCGAGGATCACATCGGGTTGGGTGCTGGCCACGGCCTCGAAATCGATACCATCGCCCTCGTCAAAGAGCGTGGGCACTTCTGCGTCGAGCGCGTCCAGCCGTTCGATCACCCAAGGCAGCAGCCCGTCGCCATCGTCGTCCCCCCAAGAGGCGCGGGCGAAACCAACCGGCACGATGCCAAGCGCCAAGGGCACCTCGTGATTGGCCCAACCGACCGAGGCCACCCGCTCGGGCCGCTCTTCGATGGTGGTTTCGCCAAAGGCGTGTTCGACGGTGACGGGAAAGTCCTGCGCCATGGCGGCGGTCGCGCCAAAGGCCAAGCAAATGAATGACAACGTTCTGAGCACCGCGGCCCCCTTAATCCGATTCTTTTAGTAAACTATTGCCTGTTATGCC